>JAYPTI010000012.1:28419-38437 GCA_038133505.1 Alphaproteobacteria bacterium | reverse complement strand
GCACCATCTCGATGGAATCGAGCGCGTTCCAGTTCCGCTGGATGCCGGTATCCGCCCCGGCGCCCCCGTCGGCGTATTCGAAGGCGAAGTTCGGCAACCGCTTGCGCGCCCGCGCCCGCAGGTCCTGCGCCGTCGGAAACCGCCGCTTCAGCGCAAGCTGTTCTGGCGTGGGCGGGGCCCGTTCCGGCAAGCTGTTGCGGCGGCCGTCGGCAGGTTCTGACATCGGAAATTCCCCGGTTTTCTTATGCGTTCTTCGTTGAGGCCGATCATAGACCGATACCGGCCGGATGATCGAGTGGGACCGCCGATTGACCCGGCATTTTCAAGCGGGTTTATTCTGGGCCGGGTTGGCAACGGAAGATCCGGCTATGAACGTTCGAAATATCCTGATCGCGGCGATCGCAGTCCTGGTAGCAGGTATCGGCGGGTTCTGGTGGTACGCGGGCATTCACGACGCCGCCGCCAGCGGCATCGATATCTCGGATACGCGTCTCGTGCAGAAGGGGAGCGCCCTGTACGCGGCTAACTGCGCGGCGTGCCACGGCAGCGCCCTTGAGGGCCAGACGCCGAACTGGCGCGCCCGCTTTCCCGACGGAAGTTTCCCCGCCCCGCCGCACAACGAGACGGGACACACCTGGCATCATCCGGACTGGCAGCTCTTCGACGTCACGAAGAACGGCCGGCCGGAGTTCGCCGGCCGCGAGCTCCAGTCGAAGATGCCGGCGTTCGGCGAGAAGCTGTCCGACAACGATATCTGGGCCGTCTTAAGCTACATAAAGAGCCGCTGGCCGAAACAGGTGCAGCGCCGCCACGACATCATCAACGAGCGCGCGCCGAAGCCCTGACCGTCAGGGTCTCGCGGGAGGAAAACCGATGACGACTGCGAGCGGGGAAGATTTCGGCGCGATCGATATCGTTTGCAACGCCTTCACGCCGGAGGCGCTGGACAACGGCTGGATGTCGACGGACATGAATTTCCGCGAGAAGGTCCGGGTAAAGCCGGAATACCGCGACGGCGTCGCGGCCGACGCCTACATCGAGATGATGGACCGCGCCGGGATCGAGCGGACGTTGCTCTGCGCCCAGCGGTCGGGCGATATCCGGATCCAGGGCTCTGCCCACATGCCGCTGGATTACATCGCCGGTCTCGTCGCGGCGCGACCGGATCGCTATTCGGGACTGATCGGCGTCGATCCGTCTCGCATCATGGAAAGCCTGGCCGAAATCGAGCATGCGGTGCGCGATCTCGGTTTCGTCGGCGCGCACCTCTACCCGCACTGGTTCGACGAGGCGCCCGATGCCGCCAAGTACTATCCGTTCTATGCGAAATGCTGCGAACTCGACGTGCCGATCATGATGCAGGTGGGTCACTGCCTCGTTTACAACCCGCACCGGCGCCTGCCGAGCGTCGGCCGGCCGATCTGCCTCGACCGCATCGCGATCGACTTCCCCGACCTCAAGCTGATCGGCATGCATATCGGCTATCCGTGGTACGAGGAGATGATCTCGGTCGCGTGGAAACACCCCAACGTCCACATCGCGCTCGACGCCTACGCGCCGAAGCACTGGCCCGAGGCGACGAAGCACTACATGAACACGTTCGGACAGGACAAGGTGATGTTCGGCACCGACTGGCCCGTCGTCGACCCGGAGCGCGCGATGGCGGAAGTGGCAGAGATGGAATGGCGGCCCGGCGCGAAGCGCAAGGTGCTGCGCGACAATGCGGCAAAGCTGTTCGGGCTCTAGAGAGACCCGTCAGTAATTCCGGTTGGCGGTGCCGCCGTCGACGGTGACGATAGACCCGCTCATGTAGGACGCGCGCGGAGACGCGAGGAACGTCACCATGTCGGCGATCTCTTCGGTCCGCGCCATGCGGCCGAACGGAAAATTCATCTCGGCCTCGATGTCGCGCCAGCGGTCGGGCGTACCGAATTTCTTTTCGCTGAAACCGCGGAGCTGCCCCTCCGCCCGGTCGGTCATGGTGAAGCCCGGATTGACGCCGACGATGCGGACGCCGAAATCCGGCGACTCGGCGCCGGCCGTGCGCGTGAAGGCCATCAGCGCCGCATTGCCGGTCGTCCCGATGATGTATTTCGAATTGAGCCGTTCGCCGGCGACGCCGATGACATTGACGATGACTCCCTCGCCACGCGCCTTCATCGCCTTGTAGAAGTCGCGCGACAGGTTGATGTAGCCGAAGACCTTCAGTTCCCACGACGCGCGCCAGCCCTCGTCGTCGGTCTCGTCGAGACTGCCGGAGGCCGCGGCGCCCGCGTTGTTGATCAGGATGTCTGTATCGCCGCACGCGGCGGCCAGCGCGGCCTGATCTGCGGCCCTGGACAGATCGAGGGGATGAATCCGGATTTCGGCCCCGGGGACGGCGTCTGCGATTTCAGCCGCCGCCTGCACCAGCCCCTCGTGGCCGCGCGAGGCGATATCGACGGAACATCCCTCGGCGGCCAGCGTCTCGGCGATGGCGCGCCCGATCCCCTTGCTCGCCCCGGTGACGAGCGCGCGCTTGCCCTTCAGTTGCAGGTCCATGAGGCTCTAGAGCTCTTCCGTGCCGAAATCCGCCGGCATGATGATTTCCAGCAATTCGCAATCGTCGGAATAGCCGAGAACGGTGTGCTTGATGTTGGGCGGCTGCAGCCAGCACGAGCCTTCGCGCATCATCAGCTCCTGGCCGTCGTATTCGCCCTTCATCCAACCTTTCAGGCAGTAGAGGAACTGGAACTGAACGTCGTGGGTATGGCGCTTGGAGACCTCCTCCGCGTCGAACGGCGGCAGCAGCTTGATAACGTGCGCCCGGACCATGCCGTTCGTCGCCTCGACCATGCCGAGATCCCGATACTGGGCGTAGGCGCGCAAACCCTCCTCGAACGAGCCGTTTTCGAGGTGGCTGTAGACGAACTTCTGCGGCGGTTGCTTTTCCGTGTCGGCCATTTTCCGGGTCCTGTTGTTGTTCAGCCCGCCGCGGCGCCGCGCGGGCGCAGCTCGACGAGATCGTTGGCGCAATTGTCGCTGGAGAGCAGTGCGAAGACGACCGCCTCGGCCACCTCCTCGGGCGTCAGCGGATCGAACTTGCGGGCGTTGACGGCGGCGATGACCGCCGGGTGATCGCTGTCGTTCCGGATATCCGTGTCGACCATGCCGGGGGCGACCTCGGTGACCTTGATGCCCTTCGCCTGCAGCTCGACGCGGAGCGCGCGCGCGAAGGCGGACAACGCATGCTTGGACGCGCAGTAGATCGAGCCGAGCGGATAGACCTCGCGCGCCGCCGTCGACGTCATGACGACGATATGGCCGCGGCCGCGCTCCACCATCGCCTTCGCGATCTCGTGCGTGACGCGGAACGAGGCCAGCACGTTGGTCGTGATCATGTTCTCGATGTCGTCGTAGGTGAGATCGAGGATCGGCGCGTATTTGAGCACGCCGGCATTGCTGACCAGGATCTCGACGCCGGCCGCCTCGGAAACGAGTTTCGAGACGAAATCGCCGTCGTTGAGATCGCCCGCCAGCGTGCGCACCCGGTCGGCGCCGTGCGTCTCGACGAGGGCAGCCAGCGCATCTTCGCGCCGCCCCGTCGCGATGATGTTCGCGCCGCGCTCGATCAGCGCCGCCACAGTTGCCTTGCCGATGCCGGCGCTCGCGCCGGTGACCAGTGCGGTCTTGCCGGAGAGGTCTCTGCTCATACTCGTTTCCATCCTCGTTCTTGGACGGCGTGCCGCCGCCGCGAACGGTGCCGCAATCGCCCGAACCGGTCAACCGAGCGCCTGTTGCAATTCATCCGCCCTCCCCGTCTAATTCCGCAACAAGAACATCAACGAACGGGGAAACGGCCGGTCCACGCGCCGCGCCGGACGGACGGAAGCCCATCCGAATGAGCATCGACGAAATCGCAGTTCCGCATCCGGGCGGCTGGCTCAACGTTGCGGACGGTATTTTCCATAACGCGCGGCGGCGGCCCGATCACCCGGCGCTGGTCGACCGCGGCGAGGCCATCACCTATTCCGACCTAGCCGACCGGGTCGCGCGGACAGCAGGCCATCTCGGCAATATCGGCGTCGCCCCTCGCGACATCGTCGGTATCCCGCTCAACGACGATGCCGATCATGTCGTCGCCCTGATGGCGCTCGCCTGGATGGGCGCGGCCGTCCTGCCGATGGACGTCCGCTGGACCGGCGCGGAAAAGCGCCGCCTGGCCGCCCACTTCGGTGCGAAGTTCGTTCTGATCCCGGAGGGCCATGATGCTATTGCCGGAACGGTAACCGTGGCGCTCGACGCCGCCTGGCGGGATGGAGTTTCGGCATACGAAGGCGACGGCGCACCAGTCCGCGACCGTGACCACCCGCTGCTGCTGTCGCTGTCCTCGGGCACGACGGGCATGCCCAAGGGGCCCATGGTGACGCACGGCCACACGCTCAGCCGGCTCTATATTTACGCCTTTAGCCTGGGCTTCAACGACGCCGACCGGTTCGTCGCCTCGACGCCTCTTTATTTCGGCGGCGCGCGTTACATGACGATGGCGTTCCTGTTCATGGGGGCGACGGTCTGGCTGCATCCGCCGCCGTACGAGCCGCGGGCGCTGGCGGATACCATCAACGACAACGGCATCACCGCCGCGTTCCTCGTGCCGACCCTGATCCGCCGTCTGCTCGACATGCCGAAGGACGAAACGCCGCTGATGCCCGGCCTGCGCCAGCTCATCTCGTCCGGCGCCAGCCTCTACCCCGACGAGCGCCGCCGGATCATGGACGAGCTGTCGCCCAACTTCTTCAATTTCTACAGCTCGACCGAAGGCGGCGGCATCTCGATCCTCAGGCCGGAACATCCGGACGACGTCTCGCTCTCGGTCGGTCGCGTGGTGTTCGGTGCCGAGGTGGAAATTCTCGACGAGACCGACACGCCGGTGACACCCGGCGAGGTCGGCGCGATCCGCTATCGCGGCGGCAGCGTCGCCGACGGCTACTACCGCAGCCCGGAGGACAGCGCGGCGGCCTTCCGCGACGGCTGGTATTATCCGGGCGATCTCGGCCGCTTCGACGAGAACGGTTTCCTTTTCCTCGTCGGCCGCGCCAAGGACATGATCATCCGCGCCGGGGTCAACATCTATCCCGTGGAGATCGAGCAGACGCTGGGGACGCACCCTGCGGTCGCGGAAGCCGCCGTCGTCGGCTGGCCGTCGCGCGAACGCGGCGAGGAGGTCGCGGCCTTTGTGGTGCTGAACGGCGAGGCCGACGAAGAAACGCTGCGCGAGCACTGCCGCGCGTCGCTTGCGCCCTACAAGATCCCGAAAGGCGTGTTCATCGTCGACGAACTGCCCAAGAACGCGCTGGGAAAGGTTCTCAAGCCGCAGCTCGCGGAAGAGCTCCCCGCCCTCGACTAGCTGCGGAGTGCCGCGTCCGCCGGCTGCCAGTTGACCAGCGTGACCGACCCGTCAGGGGACGGCGTGAACACCGCTTCCAGCTCCAGCCCTGCCGCGATCACGTCGTTCCCGGCGTTCGCCAGATTGCCGATCATCCGGACGTTCTCGATCCCGTCGATCTCGACCAGCAGCACCGCATACGGGACCTCTTCCTCGAAACCCCGCGTCTGGCTGCGATGGACGATCGTCCAGGAAAAAAGCCGGCCGCGCGGCGGCGCTTCCGTCCAGTCGACCTCGCCCGAGCCGCAATAGGGACAGCCGACGCGCGGCGGCCAGTGATGCTTGCCGCAACTGCCGCAAAGCCGGACGAGAAGCCGTCCTTCCGCCGTCGCCTGCCAGAATGGCGCGACGTCGGGATCTTCGGCGTCGGGAAGCGGTTTGGGATTTTCCGATGCCATGGTCTCAGTTCCTCAGAATGCCGAGCGCGCCGTCGCCGAGGTCGCCCCAGCCGGTCACCGCGAGGCGTTCGGCACCCTCGATCTGGCGCGCACCGCAGTCGCCGCGCAATTGGCGCACGGCCTCGATGACGTGATTGATGCCGGCGATATGCGCTTCGGACAAAAGACCACCGTGCGTGTTTACCGGGAAATCGCCGCCGAGCTCGATGCGCCCGTCCTTGATGAAGTCGCCGACCTCGCCGCGTTCGCAGAAGCCCGCCTCCTCGATCTCCAGCAGCGCCACATAGGTGAAGCAGTCGTAGATCATCGCGCCGTCCATGTCCGACGGCTTCATGCTCGCCATCGCATAGGCGCGCGGCGCGGCGCGCGTAAGACCGATTTCGAACATGTCGGGCCGGTTGCAGAGATCGTCCGAGCACATCGGCTTCGCCTGCGCCGCACCGGCGATATAGACCGGCTTGTGCGGCATGTCGGCCGCGACGTCGGCGGCGGAGACCACGAAGGCCGCCGCGCCGTCGGTCTCAAGGCTGCAGTCGAACAGATGGAACGGATCGAAGATCGGCCGCGAGTCCATGTATTCGTCCATCGTCATGGTGCGGTCGTGCATCATCGCGTCGGGATTGAGATTGGCGTGCTTGCGGGCCGCCAGCGCAAAGCGTCCCGCGTCCTCGCGCGTCGTGCCGTATTCGACCATGTGGCGCTGGGCGATCATCGCGTACCACTGGCCGGGCACGCTGAAGCCGTAGGGATTCTCGAAGTTCTGGCGGAAGAGCTGGCCGGGGATGACGTTCATGCGGCCGGTCACCCGCGTCCCCGACCGGCCGTTCCTCGAACAGAAGACGAGGACGTTCTTCGCGACGCCGTTGTGGATCAGCAGCGCCGCCGTCTCGAGGCAGGCGACGAACGTCGCGCCGCCCATCTTGATGATCGACGAATAGCGCAATTCCGAGATGCCGAGCTGCGCCGCCATCTCGTCCGCCGTCGGGCCGAGCACGTAGGGCAGGATCGCGTCGACGTCGCCGGGTTTCAGACCCGCGTCGGCGATCGCGTTCCGTGCCGCCTGGACGGCCAGGGTCAGGACGCTGCGGCCGCTCTCCTTGGAGTAGTCGGTCTGGCCGATGCCGACGATGCAGGCCTTGTCGCTGAGCTCGCGAAGATCGCGATCCATCCGTGTTGCTCCTTCTTTAGTCCGTTACCGTTCTTCTATCGCGGCCGGATCGGCGAATACACCCCCGCACAAATCTCATCCCGTCCGGCGCCACGGATGGACATGCCACCGCGTTCGTAATTAACTGGCCGCAACGGGTCCGCAGGGCCGAAGGAAAAAGACGCGGAAGGGAGCACGATGGCGCGCAAGCTGAAATCTTTCAAACGCCCGAAGGGCGGATCGATCAAGAAGTCCTACGACTTCATCATCGCCAAACGCCGCAAGGGCGTCCTCGAAATCCAGTTCAACCGGCCCGAGCAGTTGAACGCGATGAACGAGGAAATGGCGGACGACATCATGCACGCGATGGACGCGGTCGAGCTCGACCGCAGCATCATCGCCGTCGTGCTGTCGGGTAGCGAGCGCGCCTTCTGCGCCGGGGCCGACCTCGGCGGCTTCCAGGATTTGCCGGAAGACCGCTACGACAACTACCGCGCCCGCTACAACCAGCGCCGCAATCGCCTGCTCTACCGGTTCATGATGAACTACACGAAGCCGGTGATCGCCGCGGTCGAAGGCTTCTGCCTCGGCGGCGGGCTGGAACTCGCCTTGATGTGCGATTTCATCGTCGCCGGCGAGAAGGCGAGCTTCGGCCTGCCGGAAGGCCGCTACAGCCTTATCCCGGGCGCCGGCGGCACCCAGAACCTGCCGCGTCTGATCGGAGCGCCGCTCGCCAAGGAACTCATCTGGACGGCGCGGCGTATACCCGCATCGGAAGCCAAGGAACACCGCATGGTGAACCACGTCGTCCCGGCCGGTAAGGCGCTCGCGAAGGTGCGCGAGATCACGGAGGAGATGAAGGGCGTCGGTCCCATTTCGACCATGATGTCGAAGCAGGCGATCAACCGCGGCCGCGACATGACGCTTCAGCAGGGCTTCCTGCAGGAAGCGGACCTGATGTACCTGCTGTCGTGGGCGGAAGACCGCGCCGAAGGACTGAAAGCGTTCTCCGAACGCCGCAAGCCGGACTTCAAGGGACAGTAATCAACAACGGATACGGGAGAGCCGTCATGGCGGGTAACTTCCTCGCGGACAAGGACGTCTGCATCGTCGCCTACTCGGAGACGAAGATCGAACGGCGCGGCGGGCGTTCCGCCTACGAGATCGCGGCCGAGGTCGCCGAAGGCCTCTACCGGAAGACCAAGCTGGGGCCGTCGGACATCGACGGCGTCACCTTCACGGTGCCGCTCAGCGAATGCTCGAACCCGTTCTGGTCGGGCTATGCCACGGAATATCTCGGCATCTCGGCAAGCTGGCTGCAGACCACCGACATCGGCGGTGCGTCGGCCATCGGTAACGTCGCGCGCGCGGCAATGGCCATCAAATCCGGGTTGTGCGAGACCGCGATGATCCTCGGTGTCGACGCGCCGTCGACGCAGTGGCGGGCCTATTACGGCAGCTACCGCAACGAGTTCTGGGACCCTGTGGGTATCCAGGGCCCGCCCGGCGCGTTCGGCCTGCTGATGAACCGCTACGAGCACCAGTACGGTCTCGATTTCGAGGGCCTCGGCGCGCTCGCCGTCGCGCAGCGCAACGGCGCGATCAAGAACCCTAACGCGTACGAGGGGCTGCGCAAGAAGATCACCGTCCAGGACTACATCGACTCGCGGCAGGTCTCGACGCCGCTCCGCCTGCTGGATTCCGTGATGTGGTGCGACGGCGGCAACGGTCTCCTGATGATGAAGACCAGCCGCGCCAGGAAACTCGGCCTCGGCAACCGCGTCTATCCGATCTCCTACGCCGAAATATCCAACTTCGACTGCGCCAACCAGACGCCGGACATGACCGCGACCGGCCATTCTGTCACCGGCCCGAAGGCGCTGCGCCAGGCGAAGCTGAAGGCGAAGGACATCGACATGTTCCACCCCTACGACGATTTCCTGTTTGCCGTCATGCTGAAGACCGAACAGTGCGGCTTCGCGAAGAAGGGCCAGGGTTCGCAGTTCCTGCGGGACATGGATCTCGGGCCGACGGGCGACCTGCCGATCAACACGGGCGGCGGGCAGATCAGCTGCGGCCAGCCGGGCCTCGCCGGCGGCGGCATCAACCTGACGGAAGCCGTCCGCCAACTGATGGGCGAAGCGAAAGGCCGGCAGGTTCCGAACGCGCGGAACGCGCTGGTCACCGGCATCGGCGTCATCCCCTACGGCCGCAATTGGGGAACGGCCAACGCCATGGTTCTGGTAAACTGAAGACAGGGAGAGAAAGAATGGCAACCAAAGCCGACGTGAAGCCCCGCCCCGTTCCGAAACCGACGCCGACGACGCAGGAATTCTGGGACGGCGCCAAGAAGGGCAAGCTGATGCTTCAGTGGGACCCGACGGCGCGCAAGTACCAGTTCTGGCCGCGCGCCAACAGCGTGCGCACCGGCCGGCGGAACCTCCAGTGGAAGCCGACCTCGGGCAAGGGCGAACTCTATTCCTATACGATTACCTACGTCGCGACGCCGGGCTTCGAGGACAAGACGCCCTACGTCGTCGGGTTGATCGAGCTGGACGAGGGCGTCCGCATCATCGCGAACATGCTCAACGTCACGCCGGAGACGGTCGAGATCGGCATGCGCGTGAAGGTCGCGTGGGAGAAGCTGAACGACGACATCACCTATTTCGCGTTCGAGCCCGACAAGGCCGCCAACCGCAAAAAGAAGAAATAGGCCATGAAGCTCGGCGCGATGCTGGCCGACGCCGCGATGCGTCACCCGGACCGGGAGGCGCTGGTCTGCGGCGAACGCCGGATTGCGTTCGGCGAGCTCGACCGGACCGCGAACCGGCTGGCCAACGCGTATCTCGGTCGCGGCCAGAAAGTCGGCGACCGGATCGTCATGTATCTGCCCAACAGCGCCGAGCTGATCGAGGCGATGGTCGGCGCGGCAAAGTCGGGCGGCGTGATCGTGCCGATTTCGACCCGCCTCGCGCCGCCCGAAGCCGACTACATCATCACCGATTGCGAGCCGTGGGCGATCTTCTTCGCGCCGGAATTCCGCGAAAC
>JAYPTI010000012.1:3031-28409 GCA_038133505.1 Alphaproteobacteria bacterium | reverse complement strand
ATGCCGCCGCCGGGAAGGTGGGCAACCCGCTTCTCGTCTGCTTCGGCGAAGCGGAGGACGGCGAGATTTCGTTCGACGATCTCCGCATCGACGACGCCACCCCGCCCCCGCACCTGCCGACCAAGCCGGATTCGCTGATGATCGGCTACACGTCGGGCACGACCGGCCGGCCCAAGGGCGCAGTGTCGACCCATTCCTCGCTGGTGATGATCGGCGGCTTCATGAACCACAAGGAGTGGGGCATGAACGAGACCGACCGGATTATCGCGACCACGCCGATGGCGCACCGGACCGGCCTCGGCCGCATCGCGAACTCGGTCTGCCTCGGCTGCGCGGTCGTCGTGATGCCGCGCTTCGACCCGGTTGCCTGCGTGGATGCGATCGAGAAGGAAAAGATCACCGCCATCGGCCTCGTGCCGACCATCGCCCGCATGCTGATGCCGGAGATCGAGAAACGGCCGGAAGCCTGCAAGACGCTTCGCATGATGGTCGCGACCGGCGAGGCGTTCCCCATCGAGGTCAAGCAGCGGCTCGCCAAGGCGCTGCCTCATCTCGGGCTCTACAGCTTCTATGCCCAGACGGAATCGGGCTTCATCACCTGCCTGCGGCCGGAAGAACAGGAAAGCCACGCGGCGTCCTGCGGGCGTGCGGTGCCCGGAGTCGAGATCCGGATCGTCGATGCCGACCGCAACGACCTGCCGCAGGGCGAGACCGGCGAAATTTTGATGCGGTGCGGGCCGCCCGGCCTGACCACCATGACGGAATACTGGAAGAAGCCCGAGGAAACCGCAAAGGCCTTCCACGAGGACTGGCTGGTGACCGGCGACGTCGGACGCTTCGACGAGGACGGCTATCTCTATTTCGTCGACCGCGCCAAGGACATGATCGTCTCGGGCGGGCTCAACATCTATTCGCGCGAGGTGGAGGACGCCATCGAGACCCATCCGGCGGTCAACGAAGCCGCCGTGGTGCCGATGCCCGATCCCGAATTCGGCGAGGCCGTTTGCGCGTTCGTGACCTTCCATCCGGGGAAATCCGCCGAAGAGGCCGACATCATCGAACATTGCCGCGCGCTGATCGCGAGCTACAAGAAGCCCAAGCGCGTGCTGCCCATCGACAGCCTGCCGCGCAACAGTAACGGCAAGATTCTCAAGGCCGATCTGCGGGAACGCGCCGCGAAAGAGCCGGCGCAGGCCTGATGGCACGGACCTGATGGAACTGCTTCTCACCGACGAACAGACGCTGCTGCGCGACAGCGCCGCCACCTTCGCCGAGAGGCGCGGCGGCGCGGCGGGCCTGCGCGCACTGCGCACGGCGGACGCCAAGATCGACCGCGGGCTGTGGCGCGAGGCAGCGGAAGCCGGATGGCTCGCCATTCTCGCGGACGAGAGTGCGGGCGGGCTCGGGCTCGGCCTGACGGAACTCTGTCTGGTGACCCAGGAACTCGGGAAAAAGCTGATCCCGCTGCCGGTCGGCGCCGTCGCCGCTACCGCCGCAGCCATCGGAGATGCGGACACCGTCACCCGGATCGTCGCCGGCGACCGCATCGTCCTGCCGGCTCTGGCGGAGGGCCCGCGCATGCTGGGAGACGAAGCGCCGGGCACGGCCGCTTCGCCAGATACGACCCTGAGCGGTTCGAAACACGGCGTGCCGTACGCCGGGGACGCGAACGGTTTTCTGGTCTCCGGATCGGCCGGCGGCAGCGCCCTCCTCTACCTCGTTGATACCGCGGACATCTCGATCGAGACCGCCCCGACCATGGATGGCGCCGTCGCGGGCCGCCTCGTCTTCGACGGCACCGCCGCCCGGCCTGCCTGCGGCCCGAACGAAGCGCCCGCCGCGCTCGCCCGCCTTCTGGACGCGATGCACCTCGCCGCCGCCGCGGAACTGCTCGGCATCATGGAAGGCGCGCACGCGATCGCACTCGACTATCTCAAGGTGCGCGAGCAGTTCGGCAAGCCCATCGGGGCGTTCCAGGCTCTGCAGCACCGCGCCGTCGACAGCCTCGCCGCCATCGAGATGTGCCGGTCGCTGATCTACCAGGCAGCCTCCGCCATCGACGCGCGCGGCAGCACGCCGGGCCTCGCCTCGGCGGCCATGTCGCTCGCCGCACGCAATGCCATGACCGTGACCAAGACCGCGATCCAGATGCATGGCGGGATCGGATTCACCGACGAGCACGATATCGGCCTGTATCTGAAACGCGCCATGACGCTCACCGCGACCTACGGGAACGCGGGCCTGCATCGCAAGCGCTATGCGGAATCCGCCGCCTGACATGACGGAACGGGCGTTGCGCCGCTTTCCGTCGGCCCTTATGAAATACTGAACAGAAACCGCAGAAGACCGCGCCATGCCCGACCAATCGTACCGTACGTTCCTCGCCAACCTCGAGCAGCAGGGCGAGTTGATCCGTTTCGACAAGGAAGTGGATCCGGCCTCCAACATGGCCGCGATCGAGTGGAAGGCCTACAACGAGCTGGGCAAGGCGAGCCTTTTCACGAATCTGAAGGGGCACGAGAACTGGCAGGCGGCCAGCCAGATCCTGTCCGACCGGCGCAAATGGGCCATCGGCCTCAATGTCGATGAAAGCGTAATCCTCGACGAGATCAGCAACCGGTTGCGGCAGACGGTGCCGACCGTGGACGTCGGCGCCGGAAACGCGCCGGTGCAGGAGGTCGTCTTAGAGGGCGACGACGTCAACATTCTCGACATCCCGGCGATGATGACGTCCGAAGAGGACGGCGGGCGCTATTTCGCCTCCGGCATGGCCATCGTGAAGGATCCCAAGACGGGCATCCGCAACATGTCGGTGCACCGCCAGATGGTCCTCAACGAGCGCGAGACGGGCTTCATC
Organism: Alphaproteobacteria bacterium; assembly: GCA_038133505.1. Taxonomy (GTDB): domain Bacteria; phylum Pseudomonadota; class Alphaproteobacteria; order MPNO01; family UBA830; genus JAYQUR01. The sequence continues at coordinate 25,552 of JAYPTI010000012.1, read as the reverse complement.
ATGGTGCCGCGCCAGGCCAAGCGCATCTACGACATGTACGCCGCCGAGGGGCGCGGCATGCCCGTCGCCATGGTCTACGGCGCGCACCCGGCGATCTTCTACGGCGCCGGTTTCACGACGACCTACGGCAAGGACGAGCTGGAAGTGGCGGGCTCGCTGATCGGCGAAGGCATCCGCATGGTCAAATGCAAAACGATCGACCTCGAAGTCCCGGCCGAAGCCGAACTCGTGCTCGAAGGCGAAGTCCTGCTCGACCGGCAGGAGCCGGAAGGGCCGTTCGGCGAAATCCCGGGCACCTATGCCGAGGCAACCACGTCGCACGTCTTCCGGGTCAACTGCGTCACCCGCCGCAAGGATCCGATCTTCTATGCCGTCCATTGCGGCTATCCGACGACCGACACGCAAGGCACGATGTCGCTCGGCATCGAGATCGCGACCAAGGAGCAGCTGCGCAACGTCGAAGGCGGGCTCGACCTGCTCGACGTCCGGTGCCATCCGTCAGCTGGCATGATGATGCTGGTCCTGAAGATGCGTCCGCGCGTCGAAGGTCAGGCAAAAACCGCTCTGATGGCGGCGCTTTCCGGCGCCTATCTACATCCCAAGCTCGCCATCGCGGTCGACGACGACATAGACGCCAACGACCTGCGTCAGGTGATGTGGTCGATGACGACGCGCGTCCACGCCGAGCGCGACGTGATCATGATCCCCAACACGCGCGTCTTCGCGCTGGACAACGTCTCGCCCATCGTGCCGGGCCAGAACAGTTTCCACCGCCTCGGCACAAAATGGATGATCGACGCCACCAAACCCGCCGTCACCCAGACCGAAGAGCGCGCCAGGTTCGAACGCGCGATGCCGAGAAACTTCGACAAGGTAGACCTGGACGAATTCCTGCCGTGACGGATGCGACAATTTGCGCCCGGTTGAGACCGAGTCTAATCCCTCGCCGTTAATTTGAATTTTAGCTTTTGCCCTAGAACTCGTGGAGGTTGCATTGGAGACCTCTAATGAGTTCAGGCGCTAGCACGGCAGGCACTATCTCAGGTCGCGAAGTGACCTTTTCGGATGACGAGATCATCGTCAGCAAGACCGACCCGAAAGGCCGAATTACTTACGTAAATCGGGTATTTCTCAAGGTCGCCGGATACACCGAGCAGGAATTGCTCGGGCAACCCCATAGTATCATCAGACACCCCGACATGCCCCGGACGGTCTTCAAGGTCCTGTGGGACACGATCGCCGCCGGCGAAGAGGTTTTCGCCTACTTCAATAACGCGACAAAGAGCGGGGACTATTACTGGGTCTTCGCTCACGTCACGCCGACGTTCGGCCCGGAGGGAAGTATCGTGGGCTATCATTCGAGCCGTCGAACGGCCGATCGCAGCGCGCTGGACGTCGTGGAACCTCTCTACCGGGAACTGCTCGAAATCGAGCGAGCGCCGTCGAACCGGAAAGACGGGCTCGAAGCGGCGACGGCGCACCTTCTGAAAACCCTTGGCGATCGAGGGGCGGAATACGACGAATTCGTCTTCTCCCTCGCCGCCGCGTAACGGGACAGCCGCCATGAACCTGTTCGACAGACGAAATGCAGAGGAAACGGTCGCGGAACCGGCGTCTCCCCAGTCCGCCCTGACTTCCACGACCCTCGAGGAAAGCGACATCCAACTTCTGTCCCGCATGCGGGCCGTTTGCGCCGCGGCGGCGAGCGGCGACTTCGAGCGCCGGGTTACCGGGATTGAGGATACCGACATCCTCGGCGCGCTCGCGTGGGACATCAATGCCCTGCTCGACATCGTAAACGCCTTCGCCCGCGAGGCGTCGGCCAGCACGTCCCATGCCGCGAACGGCAAGTATTTCCGGAAAATCCTGCTGCGCGGCATGCCGGGCGAGTTGCGTCTGGCATCCGAGAAGATCAACGCCGCGACCGACATCATGGCGGATCAGGCTACCAAGATCGCGGAACAGCGCGAGTGGCAACTCCAGATGGCGAGCGCGTTCGAAACGGCAATCGGCGCTGCGATCGGCGAGGTCGCTGACTCTGCCTCGCGGATGCAACGCGACGCCCGCGAGATGTCCGATATGGCGGCCGAGACATCGGAACGCGCGACGAACGTCGCCGCCGCGACGGAAGAAGCGACGACCAACGTTCAGGCGGTCGCCTCGGCGGCCGAAGAGCTCGTTGCGTCGATCAACGAGGTCAGTTCCCGCGCGTCCGACGCCTCGAACACCTCGAAACGCGCGCATGACGAGGCCGACCAGAGCGGCGAACGGATTCAGCACCTCCGCGAGAGTGCCGCCCACATCGATCAGGTCGTGACCTTCATCAACGAGATCGCCAGCCAGACGAACCTACTCGCGCTCAACGCCACCATCGAGGCCGCCCGTGCGGGCGAAGCGGGCAAGGGGTTCGCGGTCGTCGCGAGCGAAGTGAAGTCGCTCGCGTCGCAGACCGCCAAGGCGACGGAAGAGATCACGGTTCAGGTCAACGCCGTCCAGGACGCGACCCAGCAGGTCGTCAGCGCCCTGCAGGCGGTCGGGACGACGATCGGCGATATTTCCGAGATCTCCACCGCAATCGCGGCCGCGGTCGAGGAACAGGCGGCAGCGACGCAGGAAATCAGCATGAACGTGCATCAGGCCGCCGCCGGCACGTCGCAGGTCGCGGAGCATATCGTCGAAGTGAACGCCAGCGCCAACAAGACAGGCGACGTTGCGAAGTCCGTCATGGAGCTGGCGGACGGCATCGCCGAGCGATCGAACCTGTTGCTGGACGAGGCGAACCGCTTCCTCGAGGCCGTACGAGCGGGCTGAGACGCCCGCCGGCCCGCGAGGCGCCGGATCGTCAGTGAGGGATCAGAGCCTCAGATCGGGCATGCCGACGCTGTCCTGTTCGAGTTCCTGCGTGATGAACGAGAACGCGTCGTCGACGGAATCGCACACGGTGAAGAGATCGATGTCGCTGCGGCTGATCGTGCCGAACTCGACGAGGGCGCGGAAATTTACCGCCTTCTCCCAGAAGTCGCGGCCGTAGAGCACGATCGGCATCTTCTTGGTCATCTTTCCGGTCTGGATCAGAGTCAGCGCCTCGAACAGCTCGTCTAGCGTGCCGAAGCCCCCGGGCATGATCACCAGCGCCTTGGCGAGATAGAGAAACCAGAACTTGCGCGTGAAGAAGTAGTGGAACTCGAACGCGAGCTCACGCGTGACGTAGGGATTTACCGCCTGCTCGCGCGGCAGCGAGATACCGAGCCCGATATTGTCGCCCCGCGCCTCCGACGCACCCCGGTTGGCGGCCTCCATGATGCCGGGGCCGCCGCCCGAACAGACGACGAACCGCGCGCCGGTATGCCTCAGATCCTTGGACCACTCCGTCAGGCGCCGGGAAAGCTACCGCGTGTCCTCGTAGTAGCGCGACATGCGAAGGTTGGATTCGGCGCGGGCCAGGTCGCCGCCGCCGGCCTTCGCCGCTTCGACCTGGCGCTCCGCCTCGTCGCGCGACGGTATTCGCGCCGAGCCGAAGAACAGGATCGTATCCTCGACGTTCATCTTCTCGAAGCGATGGAGCGGCTCGAGATACTCGGACAGGATGCGGACGCCGCGCGCATTGGGTGACGTCAGGAAATCGTCGTTCCTGTAGGCGCGTTTTGGATGGAATTCCTTGCCGTTCATCGGAGGCACCGCCCGTCGCCGGCCTCTAGTTTTCGAGCAGTCTTGGCAGGATGAGCGTTATCGTCGGGAACGCGACGATGAACACGACGCGGACCGCATCGGACAGGAAGAACGGCAGAACACCTTTGAAGGATTCGAGCATCGGCACGTCCTTCGCCATCGCGTTGATGATGAAGACGTTGAGACCGACCGGGGGCGTGATCAGCCCTACTTCGACCACGATCAGCGAAATGATGCCGAACCACAGCTTCAACTCCTCGCCCTGCACGGGAAAATCGAGGCCCGCGATGATGGGCCAGAAAATCGGCACCGTCAGCAGGATCATCGACAGCGAGTCCATCACGAGGCCGAGCGCGATATAGAGAAGAATCATGCCGGTCAGCACGACCATCGGGCTGAGACCGGAATTCTGGAAGAAATCCGCCGCGTAGATGGGCAGCTGGGAGAAACCGAGAAACGCGTTGAAAATCGATGCGCCGAGCAGGATCAGGAAGATCATGCCGGTGGTCGAGGCCGTCCCGAGGATCGCATCGACGAAATCGCGCCAGCCCATCCCGCCGCGCATCACCGCGATCAGGAAGGTGCCCGTGGCGCCGACGCCCGCGCCTTCTGTCGGCGTGAAGATACCCGCGTAGATGCCGCCCATCACCAGCAGGAAAATCACCAGGACGGGCCAAATCTCGACGAGCGCCTGCCACTTTCGCAGGAACGTGGTCTTGGGCCCCGCGGGGCCGGAATCGGGAAACACGCGAACGACGATCGCGATGGCGAGGATATAGCCGATCGCGGCGAGAATGCCCGGAATGAAGGCCGCCTGGAATAGCGTCGCGACGTTCGCCTCGACCATGACCGCATAGATGATCAGGACGATCGACGGCGGAATGAGAATGCCGAGCGTGCCGCCCGCGGCCAGCGCACCCGTCGCGAGACCGCCCGAATAGTTGTAGCGCTTGAGCTCTGGCAGCGCGACCTGGCCCATGGTCGCCGCCGTCGCGAGCGACGAGCCGGTGATGGCGCCGAACCCTGCGCAGCCGCCGACGGCCGCCATCGCGATGCCGCCGCGATACTGCCCCAGCCAGGCGTTCGCCGCCATGAACAGGGCCTGGCTCAGCCCCGCCTTGGCCGCGAATTGCCCCATCAGGACGAACAGCGGCACCACCGACAGCGTCTCCGCGGTAAAGCGCCAGTAGGTTTCGGTCTTCAGATAGCTGAACAGCGCCGTTTCGCCGGCGATGAAGACGTATCCCACCATGCCGACGGCGAGCATCGCGATTGCGATCGGAATGCGGATCGCAAGCAGCAGCAGGAGAATGCCGAAACCGATCAGACCGACTGTAAGCCCGTCCATGGCTCAGTCACCCGGGCCGGAATAATCGTCGAAGAACTCGCCGCGCTTCGCCTCGGCGAAGCTGCGCCAGACGGTGTAGACGACGACAACGACGAGGAAGCCCATCATCAGAACCGACGGCGGAAAGGTCGTCCAGCGCGGGAAACTGATCGTCATCGACATCTCATCGTAGTTGTACATATCGATTCCGCCGAAGATCATCCGCCAGGTGAGGATCCCGCCGATCACGAGATACAGGATCCCGCCGATCAGGTCGCAGAACGCCTTCAGGCGGACGGGTGCGCGCGTCATGAAGAAATCGACGAGTACGTTGCTGCGGGTAAGCTGGCACCACGGCAGGAAGGCGAAGACCGCGAGGCCCGTGCCGATGGCGATGATCTCGAAATCGCCGGGCACTGGCGCCGAAAACGCGCCGCGCCCGATCACGCTGACCGTCGTCAGTCCCGCGAGCGCGCACAGGACGAACCCGCCCAGGATGGCGAGAACGCGGGCGATGCGATGCAGCACCCGGCCGACGGGATCCGACGGTCCGCCGGAAGTGTTGGATACTTCAGCCATGCGGGAAAAGGGCCGCCCGGCCGGACGAGTCCGGCCGGGCGGTCACACGCTTACTTGGAGTATTTGTCGATGAGCTGACGGGCGTCGGCAAGGAGCTTCTTGCCGTCGACGCCGATCTTGTCCATCTCGGCGAACCAGCGCTCGAACACGGGCTGCGCCGCGGCGCGCATCTTCTCGACCTCGGCTTCGGGAACGACGTAGAATTTGTTCTTCTTCTTCGCCTGGACCATCTTGAGCCCCGGCTCCTCGATGGCTTCCCAGTTCTTGCCCGCCATTTCGGCGATGTTGCTGCCGGAATTGTCGTCGATCACCTTCTGAAGGTCCTTGGGCAGCTTCTCGTAGCTGTTCTTGTTCATCAGGAAGGTGAAGACGTTCGTGCCGAGACGCGGCTGCGAACCGGCAAGCGTCGTGAAGTTGCTCACCAGGTCGGGCGTCTTCACGGCAGGTGCGATTTCGTACGGCAGCGTCACGCCGTCGATAACGCCCTTCGACAGGGCCGGCGGGATCTGCGGCAGCGGCATGCCGATGCCGGTGGCGCCCATCGCGTTCAACAGCCAGACACCCGCACGCGAGGCGGCGCGAAGCTTCATGCCCTTGAGATCGGCCATCTTCTTGATCGGCTTCTTGGTCTGGAGCAGGAAGCCGGCATGCACGTGAACGAGCAACGGATGGTAGTCCTTCAGATCCGTCGCGAGGTGCATCTTCTGGTAGTCCTGCAGCGCCAGCGTCGAGGACAGCGCGTCCTTGTGGACGAACGGAAGCTCGAACGGCTCGACGCGCGGCATGCGGCCCGGCGTGAAGCCCGGCAGCGTCCACGCGATGTCGATCACGCCGTCGCGAACCTGGTCGAGAAGCTGGGGCGCCTTGCCGCCGAGCTGCATCGTCCAGAACGGCTGCACCTTGAGCTTGCCGCCCGAGGCCTCGCCGATCTTTTTCGCCCACGGAATCAGGAACGTCTTGCCGGGATTCGCGACCGGCGGAATGAACGTCTGCATGCGAAGCGTGGTCTGCGCCTGCGCGGAGGCCGCGAGGCCGGCAACGGCGGCGACGGCCACAGCGGCGGCAATGCCGCCGGAAAGCTTGGAAATCATGAATTCCTCCCAGGAATTTCGATGTTGGGTCGTCCCAATCCCTGTGGGACGACAATGGCAGAATTTATCCACTCCGCAAGCGGGACACAAACGAAGAAAACGTTATTGCCAATAGGTCGCAGCGCGATAGGAAACGATAGGCCCCCGCGGTTCCTCCGAAGTGCGCGCCGCGATACAATCGGCGAAGAACGAATTTGGGGAAGGACACGGGGAATGGGCGGCGCGCCGATCTGGATCACCGAAAAGGACGTGGTGGAGTTGATCAGCCTGCCGGAAGCGATCGACGCGCTGGAACGGACACTGGCGCTCGAGGCGCGGGACCTCGCCGTCAACCTGCCCAAGACCCATGTCATGGTCGCCGCCAACGACGCGATGCACGGCATCGGCGCCGCCGTCGCCGGCGAGGGTATCTGCGGCTTCAAGACCTGGGTGAACATCCAGGGAAAATCGGAAACCACGCTGACGCTGTTCGCCCTCGACGACGGACGCTGTCTCGGCGTCGTGGAGGCGACCGCGCTGGGCCAGATGCGCACCGCATCGGTCACCGGCGTCGGCACCAAACGGCTCGCGCCCGCCGGCGCCGACGAGATGGGCATCGTGGGCACCGGCAAGCAGTCGCTGCCGCAGATCGCCGCCGTCCACGCCGTCCGCCCGCTGCGGGAAGTCCGCGTTTCCAGCCGCAATCCGGAAACGCGCGCCAGATTCGCCGAAAGCGTGACCGCCGCGCTCGGCATCAGAACGATTCCAGTCGACACGCTGGAAGACGCCGTCACCGACACGCCGATCGTCACGCTCATCACCAACTCGACGGAGGCGTTCCTTCGCGCCGACATGCTTGCTCGGGGCAGCCATCTGAACGCGATGGGGGCGATCGTGCCCGCCCGCGTCGAGTTTACCGACGACGTGTTCGATCGCGCCGACATCGTCGCCGTCGACAGCTTGCGCAGCGTTCGCGATCTGTCGGCCGAGTTCCGTGCGCACTATGGCGACGACGAGGCGAAATGGGCGGAAGTTCGGACGATCTCGTCGATCATCGCGGCGGACGAAACCCGCCCCGAGGGCGCGGACCTGACGCTCTACAAGGCGATGGGGATGGGCATTTCCGACCTCGCGCTTGCCATCGAAATATACAAGCGGGCGGTTGCGGCGGGCCGCGGCGCGCCGATGCCCGAGCGCGTCAAGCTGCCGCCGCGGCTGGTTTAGGAACTCCGATGACCGCCGCGGGCAATACCGGTTCGGACTACGACGTCATCGTCGTCGGCAGCGGCAGCGCGGGTCTCGCCGCCGCCATCTCCGCGGCCGAAAACGGCGCGCGGACACTGATGGTCGAGAAGAATCCGGATCTCGGGGGCACCACCGGCTGGTCCGTCGGTTCGATCACGACGAGCGGCTCGCCGCACCAGAAGGCCGCCGGCGTCGCGGACGACCCGGACCAGCATTTCGCCGACATGCCGCTGTTCCACACCGACCGCCTCAAGGGCCGAGACAACGAGGCGTTGCGCCGGCTTCTTGTCGACAACACGCCGCCGACATTCGACTGGCTGCTGAGCCTCGGGCTGGTGTTCTACGGACCGATGCCGGAACCGCCGCACACCAAGCCCCGGATGCACAACATCCTCCCGAACTCGCGAATGTTCATCCACCACCTGTCGAAACACGCGCGCAAGCTTGGCATCGACATCAGGACGGCGACGCCGATGCGCGACCTGATCGTCGACGACGGTCGCGTCTCGGGCATCGTCACGGCCGACGGCGAGCGCATCGGCGCGCGGCGCGGCGTCATCCTGGCGGCGGGCGACTTCTCGGCCAATCCATCGCTCAAGCAGCGTTACATGCCGCCGGAGGTTGCGCAGATCGGCCCCTTCAACGAAACGAGCACCGGCGACTGGCACGACCCGGTCGCGGCACTGGGCGGCCGGGTGCGGAACGGCGACGTGGCGCTCGGCCCGGAAATCCGCTTCGTGCCGCCGACCAGGGAAACCTTCGTCCGCCGCCTGCCGCCGTGGCTCTGGCTCGCGCGCATGGTGCGCTGGTCGATCGACAACATGCCCTCGGCCATCGTCCGGCCGTTCGTCCTCGGCTTCCTGACGACGGCCCTGATGCCGTCGCTCGACCTCTACCGGCAGGGGGCACTGCTCATCAACCGGCGCGGAGAACGGTTCGCGGACGAGCTGAAGAGCCCGTCGGATACCATGCCGCAGCAGCCCGACGGCGAGGCGTTCGTGGTCATGGACGGAGCGCTCGGCACGGCCTTCCAAGCGTGGCCGAACTTCATTTCGACGGCGCCGGGCATCGCCTACGCCTATCTCGACGACTACCGGCGCAACCGGCCCGACATCTTCTATCGCGCCGATACGCTCGCCGAGCTCGCTGCTAAGACGGGGATGGACCCGCGGAAATTGGAGGAGTCGGTCGCTGCCTACAACGCGACCGACGCCGGCGGCGACCGGCGGCCGCTCGCATCGCCGCCCTATTACGCGCTGGGGCCGGTCCGCGCCTACATCATGACGACGGACGGCGGGCTCGCCGTGAACGAACGGCTGCAGGTGCTCGGCGAGAACGACGCACCGGTCCCAGGGCTCTATGCCGCGGGATCGACGGGCCAGGGCGGCCTCCTGCTCGAAGGCCACGGCCATCATCTCGGCTGGGGGTTCACGTCGGGCCGTCTCGCGGGCCGCCATGCGGCAGCCGAGCGAACGAACTGACCTGTATCCGCTGGCGCGGAATCGCGCCCGGATTCGCTGGCACGGAATCGCGCCGGCCCGCCCCCTGACGGAGACGGGCCGGAAACGTCGTTAGCTGCACCCTTATCAGGTGAACAGGTTCAACAGGCTGCGCTTCGCGCTGTTGGACTGCTTGCTGGCATAGACGCCCTGCTGCAGCTGAACCTTGAGCGATGCGAGGTCGCCGACCGCGCCGGCCACGTCGAGATCGATGAGGCTGCTGCGCGCCGCCTCGGTGTTCTCGATCGAGGTCGCAATGTTGGCCGCCGCATATTCCAGTCGGTTCTGGCTCGCGCCGTTCTCCGCCCGCAGCGTCTGGACCCGGTCGATCGCCGCGTCGATGGCGGTGCTCGCCGCATCGGCGCTGGCCGCGCTCGTGATGTCGAGGCCCGAGAGCGACAGCGACGCCGTGGTCGAATCCGCGAGCGGCGCACTGATCTCGTCCGACACGCTCGTGCCGGTGCCGACCTTGACGTCGACCGACGCCTGCGACCCGTCGAGCAGCTTGGTGCCGCCGAATTCGGTGTCCGCGGCAATCCGCCCGACTTCCGACGACAGCGCCTGGAACTCGGTGTTCAGCGCCGACCGCTCGTCGGCCGAAAGCTGGCCCGAACCCGCCTGGACCGACAGCGTCTTCATCCGCTGGAGGATGCCGTTGACGTTGCTCAGACCGCCGTCGGCAATCTGCAGCATCGACTGCGCCTGGGCCGCATTGCGATAGGCCTGCTGCTGCGCGCTGACCTCGGACTGAAGCCGCGAACCGATCGCCAGCGACGCCGCGTCGTCGCGCGCCGACAGGACCCGCTTGCCGGCCGAAAGCCGGGCCATCGCGAGGCCGAGGTTCTTGTTCGTATTAGACGTGTGCCGGTTGCTCACCATCGAGGCGTAACCGGCCGATATGCTCATCACCATGGAACTCACTCCTGTTCGCTTTTACATGCATACCTGCATGCACGCCCTTTCGCGGGCGATTACACGAACAATACCACGGTGACATTACGAAAAAAATAAATAATATCAAAGTTTTATAAGTTATTTTCGATAAACGCCGGTTGAATTTTATATAAATCCTCAACCCGCCGCGGGAAGCTCGGTCTTCCACGCATCGTAGCCGTAGACCCAGTCGGGATCGGTCGCCTGGCGCATGAACTCGTTGCGGTGCGAGGTCGCCTGGATCGTCGAGGTCCGCTCCTTGCGCGCCGCCTCGAACCGCCGGAAGGCCCCGGGAATGTCGTCACCCCCGAAATCCGCGATGCAGCGCGACAGCACGACGGCGTCTTCCAGCGCGGACGCCGCGCCCTGCGCCATATAGGGCGTCATCGGATGACAGGCGTCGCCCATCAGCGTCACCGCCTCTTCCTGCCATCTCGGCAACGGATCCCGTTCGAAAATCGCCCACTTGTGGACCGCCGGACAGGCGTCCAGAACAGCGCGAACGTCCTCGTGGAATTCCGCGAACGCCGCGCGCAAGTCGTTCACATCGCCCGTCGCCGACCAAGATTCGACCTGGAAGTCGGGCTCCGGCTGGCTGGTCGTGAAATAGACCTCATCGCGGTTCGCGGTGACGTAATAGATCACGATGTGGCGGTCAGGCCCCCACCATTTGCAGCTGTCGTCGATAACGTGCCCCTTCAGCAAGCTCGCCGGGAACGTCGTCCGATAGGCGAGCCGGCCGGTGAACTGCGGCTTGGCGGATTCGAGCATCGTGTCGCGCACGACCGAATGCACGCCGTCCGACGCGATCACGGCGTCCGGCTCGACCGTGGTCCCGTTGTCGAACGTCAGCCGGATACCCCGGTCTCCCTGCTCGATCCCGGTCAGCTTGTGGCTGTAGCGGATCGTCTCGTCAGGAACCGCGCCATGCAGCGCCGCATGCAGGTCGCCGCGATGCATCAGCACGTAGGGCACGCCGTAGCGCTTCTTGGCGTCCGGGCCGAGCGGGTGCTCGTTCGTCATTTCGCCGGTGTCCGACACACGGTTCCGCCAGCAGGGCGGCTCGAAGGCCTCGGCGCGGATTTCCGCGCCTACGCCGATCCCGTCCAGCACCTTCATGGCGTTGGGGCTCATCTGGATGCCCGCGCCGATGCGCGCGAAGGCAGGCGCCTGCTCGTAGATCGTTGTCTCGAAACCTGCTTTCCGCAGCGATGCGGACACCGCGAGCCCGCCGATGCCCGCGCCGATAATTGCGATTTCCGGTTTGCCGTCAGGCATTCCATTCACTCCCGCTCTATTGTTGGCGTCAGAATAGTCGCGACCGGCAGGCCGTGTCACGGCAGCAGGACGCATCTGGCCATGCGCCGCGCGCAGTACCGGAATTCGCGCGCCCGGCCGTGCTTTCCTATAATCCCGCGCGCCGTAATCGCGACGGAGGCAGGCGGCATGGTTGACGGACAGGAGACGAAAACGGCGCCGACGCCGGACGACCCGCTGTGGGCGGCCATCAGGGACTATCCGTTCGACGACCCGGATGCGGCATCCCCCTGGTCCGCCCGGCTATCGCGCGAAAACGGCTGGCCGCCGGGATATACGCGAGCGGTCATCGAGGAATACCGGCGGTTTCTCTACCTCGCGGCCCGCGCGGAGACGCTCGCGGTCCCGTCGGAGGACGTCGATCAGGCCTGGCACCTGCACCTCCTCTACAGCGAGGATTACTGGAACCGGCTATGCGGCGAGGTTCTCGGCCGCCCTCTACATCACGGCCCGGCCACGGGCGCCGACGACGACCGCAAGACGCTCCGGGCGGCCTACGAAGAGACCCTGGACCGCTATCGTGCGGCGTTCGGCGAGCCGCCGGAGCAGATATGGCCCCCGGCCCGCGCCCGCTTCCGCGACGGCGGTCGCTTCCGGCGTGTCGATCGCACGCGCTACTGGGTCGTTCCGAAATTGCGGACCCGGGACGTCGTGCTTATGCTGATCGGCATCGTCGGGATCGCCGTCATCTGGATCGACTGACGGCCCGACCGGGAGAAGGGAAATCCATGGCGGAAATCTTCACCTTCATCTTCGCGTTTCTGCTCTTTCTCGGCCTGTTCGGCTGGCTCGGCGCGACGCCCGACCGGCTGCGCTACCGCAAATTCGACGACCGGACGGGGCTGTTCGCTGCGGGCGCGATGCTGTTCGTCTTCTACGACAACGTCTTTCCGTCGGGCGGCGATAGCGGCCTTGGCCAAAGCTGGGACGGCGGCGATGGCGGTTTCGATGGCGGCGGAGACGGCGGAGCCGGTTGCGGCGGCGGCTGCGGCGGAGCCTAGAACCGCTCCTTTACAGGACAGTCAGTTACCTGACAGTCAGCTCGTCGGCGCGGCGCAGCGCTTCCACCTCTGGACGCCGCCCGCCTTCGGATCGGGCGTCCGTCCGTTGGGCCAGAGCTGCATGTCGTCGTCCCCCCAGAGATCCATGTCGACGCGCTTTCCGGCGTTTTCCTCGCCCCCCGGGACGATGTAGCTGAAATCGTGCCGCCCGTAGTCGCCCTGTATCCTGTTGCCGCCGGGCGTAACGATCGTCGGCCCGGCGATTTCGAGGCGTTTCGCGCCGTTGCACCAGTTGCCGTCGATCGCGTCGGCAGCAGCGGGAACCGCCGAGAGCATCAGTGCAACGGCGGCCATTCCGGCGGAATAGGAGGGTCGGATGCCCATCTGGATCTCCTGTGTCGCGAAATCACATGACCAACACGGATTTGCCCACGATTTTCCGGTCCTCGAGCATCTTGATGCCGTCCATGTACTCGTCGAACGAGAACCGGTTCATGATATTGGGCGAGATCTTGCCGGCCAGAAGGAGCTCGAACAGCGCCTGCTGCGCCTCCCCGATCAGCGGCGAGCCGTCCTTGATGTAGAAATTGATGGTCGAGCCGACGACCGCGATGTTCTTGAGCAGCAGGTAGTTCGTGCGCACCGACGGGATCGTGCCCGATGTAAAGCCGGAGACGACGACGCGCCCCTCGCTCGAGATGGCCCGGAGTGTCGCGTCGAACACCTCGCCGCCGACCAGATCGAACGCAAGGTCGACCCCTGCCCCGTCCGCCGCCTTGGCCACCTGTGCACGGAGATTGTCCTTCAGATCGTCCGCCGTCAGGTCGATGATCGCGTCCGCTCCCGCCGCCAGCACGGCGCCCCCCTTCGACGGCGTGGTGAGACCTGCCAGCACCTTCTTGGCGCCGAGCGCCTTCGCGATCCCGACCGCCGCCAGTCCGACGCCGCCCGACGCGCCGTTGATCAGCACGACGTCGCCCGCCGTCATCCGGCCGCGCCGCGTCAGCGCGATATATGCGGTCAGCGAGGCGAGCCCCATCGCCGCCGCCGCGTCGAACTCGACGCCGTCGGGCAGCGTAAAGGCGAGTTTCTCCGGGCAGACCGTCTTTTCCGCCATCGCGCCGTGGATTACGTGGGCGATGACCCGGTCGCCGATCTTGTGGCTTGTCACGTTCGCGCCGACCGCGGAGACGATCCCGGCCGCGTCCTTGCCGGGGGTGAAGGGCGGCGGCGGGTTGTTCTGGTACTTGCCGTCGAGCGACAGCAGGTCGGTGAAGTTGATGCCGCACGCCTTCACGTCGACGAGAATCTCGTTATCGCCCGGCACCGGATCCGGCACCTCCTCGATGGCGACGGTACGGTTGCTGGTATCGCTGATGACGACGGCGCGCATGGCGTTCTTCCTCCCTTGTTCCCGTCCAAGGTATATCGGCTGGCCGCGATCCCGAAAAGATCACGCGAGAGGGGCGGGATGACAAGCCGCGCGCCGGGTGTCACATAGAGGCATGACATCGGAAGACCTCATCCCCGTCACGGTGCTGACCGGCTTTCTCGGCAGCGGCAAGACGACAATCCTCTCGCGCCTTCTGGGGGACCCGTCGTGGGCGGATACCGCCGTCATCGTCAACGAGTTCGGCGAGGTAGGGCTCGACCACGCGCTGATGGAATCCTCCGAAGAGAACATCATCGACCTCTCCTGCGGCTGCGTCTGCTGCACCCTCCGCGGCGACCTGACCGAAACGCTCCTCGATCTGTGGGAGCGGCGGACGGCGGGGACGATCCAGCCCTTCCGGCGTGTGGTGCTGGAGACCACGGGCCTCGCCGATCCGGCGCCGATCATTCACACGCTGATGCAGGAACCCCTGGTCTTCGCCCACTACCGGCTCGCCCGGGTCGTCACCGCCGTCGACGCCGTCAACGCGGCGGCAACGCTCGCGGCGCAACCCGAGGCCGTGAAACAGGTCGCGGTCGCCGACACGATCCTGCTGACCAAGACCGATATCGCAAACGACGCAAGCGCGGTCGAAGCGCTAACCGCGCGGCTGGAGGGACTGGGGCCGACGGCGGATATCGAATTCTGTACGCAGGGAGAGACGACGCCGGAGACGCTGTTCGCCGGCGGTCTGTACGACCCTGCGGCGAAGGGAGCCGACGTCGCGGCGTGGCTCGCCCATGAAGCCGGCGCGCGGCATGGGCATGCGCACGACGTCAACCGGCACGGCGACGACATCGTCGCCTTTGCGATCGAGCGCGACGAACCGATCGGCCGCGGCGCGCTGTCCTCTTTCCTGCAGATGCTGGCCGACCAGCGCGGCGACGACCTTCTCCGCCTCAAGGGCCTCGTCGCATTGACCGACGATCCGGCACGCCCCGCCGTCGTCCACGGCGTCCAGCACGTCATCCATCCGATCACCCGTCTCGACGCCTGGCCCGACGGCTTGAACGGCACCGCCATCGTGTTGATCGTGCGCGGCATCGAACGGGACTGGGTCGAGGCACTGTTCGACAGGGTGACCGAAAGCGCCTATGCGGGGCTCGCGCGGTAAATCTCATTCCTGCGCCGATTAACAATGCGCGGCAAAACGGATAGATTTGCCGCAGACCGGCTTCAGGGAGACGACAGATGAGCCAGACCGGAATCGACAAGGTAACCTACGGGGTCAAGGACCTCGCGAAAGCGGAGACTTTCTGGACCGATTTCGGCCTGAAGAAGATCGACGCCGGAAACGGGCATCTGACCTTCGCCTGCCAGAACGGCGCCACCGTGGAGATCCGTTCCCCGGACGATCCCGAGCTGCCCCCCGCCGTGGGCGAAAGCGTGGACGCCACGGTCCGCGAATGCACCTTCGGCGTCCGCACCGACGCCGATCTGAAGGCGCTCGCCGACAACCTCTCCGCCGACAGCGACGTCCGCGAGGACGCCGACGGCTCGATCCATACCGTGGACCCTGTCGGGTTCGGGGTCGCGTTCCGTGTTACGCAGACCGAGAAGGCCATTGCGCCGGAACAGGACGTCAACGTTCCGGGCCGGGCGACGCGCATCAACAAGCGCGGAGACATGTACGAGCAGGCTTCCCCCCTCGAGATTTCGCATATCGTCTACATGACCGACGAGCTCGAGACGCAAAAGGAATTCTACGTCGACCGGCTGGGCTTCAAGGTCACGGACTCCTATCCGGGCCGGGGATATTTCGCCCGCGGCGGCGCGGCGCATCATCACCACAACCTGTTCCTGCTCGATCCCGGCATCGGCAAGCGGGGCTTCCACCATCTCGCGTTCGAACTCGGGACGATCCACGAGCTGTTCGGCGGCGGCAACAACATGACGCGGCACGGCTGGGAAACGCAGATCGGCCCGGGCCGTCACCCGATCTCGTCCTGCTATTTCTGGTACTTCAAGAATCCCTGCGGCGGCGCGGCGGAGTACGACTTCGATTCGGACGTCGTCGACGACAACTGGCAGCCCAAGGATTTCGAGTCGACGCCGGAGAACTTCGCCGAATGGGCGCTCGCCGAAGGCATGGGCGAGGCGATGCTCTTCAAGGGCATCCAGCGCGGCTAAATCATGAAACCGGCGCCGTTCGACTATGTCCGCGCGCAGACCGTGGACGACGCTCTCGCTGCGCTTGCGGCGTCGGACGGCGCGAAGGTGCTCGCGGGCGGGCAAAGCCTGGTGCCGATGCTCAATTTCCGGCTCGTCGATGCGCCCGTTTTCGTCGATATCAACGGAATTGCCGAACTCCGCGGCATTTCCGGCGGCCCGGACGGCGGATTGCGCATCGGCGCGTTGACGCGCCATCGCGACATCGAAATCTCCGATGAAATCGCAACCCGCTATCCCGTCGTCCGCGAGGCGATGCGCCATGTCGCGCACCTCGCCATCCGCAATCGCGGCACGATCGGCGGCAGCCTGTCGCACGCGGATCCGGCGGCCGAATGGCCCGCATTGTCGGTGCTCCTCGACGCGAAGATGACCGCTGCCCGGCCGGCCCGTCGCCGCGAGATCGCCGCGCGGGATTTCTTCGTCGCGCCGCTGACGACGGCGCTGGAGGACGACGAGTTGTTGGTCCATGTCGATCTCCCGCCGCTGCCTGCCGGTGCCGGATGGGGCTTCGAGGAGGTCGCGCAGCGTCACGGCGATTTCGCCCTGGCCGGCGCCGCCGCTGTCATCGCACTCGATGACGGTACGATCTCGGAAGCGCGTCTCGCGATGTTCGGCGTCGACGAGACGCCCCTCCGGATCCCAGCTGCCGAGGAGCTGCTCATGGGAAAGCAGCCCGACGCGGACGCTCTCGCCGCGGCGGCGGAGGCGGTTCGCGCCGCGGTCAGCCCGATGAACGACCTGCACGGCTCCGCAGACTACCGCCGTCATCTCGCGGGCGTGCTGGCAAGGCGCGTGCTCGCCGCCGCCGCACAGCGCGCGGCATGACGGACACCGTTCCCGTTCCCGTCACCGTCACGGTCAACGGCCGCGAATACCGCGCCGAGGTGGAACCGCGCCTTCTGCTCGCCGATTTCCTGCGCGAGACGCTTGACCTGACCGGCACGCACGTGGGCTGCGAACATGGCATCTGCGGCGCCTGCACGATCCTGCTGAACGGCGACAGCGCGCGTTCCTGCCTCACCTTCGCGGTCCAGGCGGACGGCGCGGAGATAACCACCGTCGAAGGGCTCGGCAGCGAAGACGCGCTCGGCCCGCTGCAACAGGCGTTCCGGGACCACCACGCGCTGCAGTGCGGGTTCTGCACGCCGGGCATGCTGATGACCGTCACCGACATGCTGCAGAAGTATCCGCTCGCGACCGACGACGAGATCCGCGAGGCCCTGTCGGGCAACATCTGCCGCTGTACCGGCTACGAGCATATCGTGCGCGCCGTCCGGTCCATGGTCGAAGCGCGCGATGCGGCCGAAGAAACGCCGTGAGCCCGGCGGACGACCTGAACTTCACGCGGCCGCAATTCGTCGGCGCCAGCGTCGCCCGCCGCGAGGATCCGCGCCTGCTGACCGGCGGCGGGCTCTACGTCGCCGACATCAAGCGCCACGGCATGCTGTATATCGCCTTCCGCCGGAGCGACATGGCGCACGCCGAAATCAGATCCATCGATGCGAGCGCCGCGCTGGCGCATCCGGGCGTCGTCGCGGTCTATACCGGCGAGGACATCGCGCAGCTTGCGAACCCGTACCGCGCCACCTCGCGCATGAAGAACTACCAGGCGACGTTCATCCCGCCGCTTGCGCACAAGAAGGTGCGCTACGTCGGCGAGGCGGTCGTCGCTGTCGTGGCGGAAAGCCGCTACGTCGCCGAGGACGCGCTGGCGCTCCTCGAGATCGACTATGCGCCGCTGCCGGTGCTGGTCGATCCGGAATCCTCGCTCGCCGAGGGCGCGCCCAAGCTGCACGACGATCTCGAGTCGAACATCCTCGCGGAGCGCGAATTCGCCCGCGGCGAGGTCGACGCCGGGTTCGCGAAGGCCGCCGCAACCGCGAGCGGCCGGTTCCACTTCACCCGGACGACGCCCGTGACCATCGAGGCGCGCGCCGCCGTCGCGGAATACGACCGGCGGACCCGGACGCTGGAGCTGCACTGCACGACGCAGATCCCCGGCATCGTCCGCGACAAGCTGTCGGAAATTTTCGACATACCCGGCCCGCGCCTCCGCGTGATCGCGCCGGACGTCGGCGGCGGCTTCGGCGGCAAGACCTCGCTCTACTCAGAGGAGATCGTCGCCTGCGCCATCGCGCGAGACCTGCAACGGCCCGTCAAATGGGTCAGCGACCGGATGGAAGACCTGATGTCGACCGGCCACGCCTTCGACGAGATCGTCGACGCCGAGATCGCGGTCGCGGAAGACGGCGAGATCCTCGCCGTGAAGGCCGACGTCATCGGCGACGTCGGCGCCTACTCGATCTACCCGTGGACCGCGACCATCGAACCGGTGCAGGTGGTAAGCTTCCTGCCCGGCCCTTACAGGATCGAAAATTACGCCGCGCGCGTCCGCGCCGTCGCCACCAACAAGACGCTGACCGGAGCCTATCGCGGCGTCGGCCGGCCGATCTCGGTCTTCGTGATGGACCGGCTTCTCGACATGGCAGCACGCAAGATCGGCATGGACCCGGCGGAGATCCGCCGCCGCAACCTCGTGAACGACGACGAGTTCCCCTACAAGGCGGCCTCGGGCCTCGTTTGGGACCGATCGGCGTTCCAGGCCTGCCTCGCCACCGCGCGCGAGAAGATCGGCTACGACGCGCTCCGCGCGGAGCAGGAGGCCGCCCGGGCCGAAGGGCGTTGGGTCGGGATCGGGGTCGCCTCCTACGCGGAGCTGACCGGCGTCGGCTCGCGCATCGCCGTCGCGCCCGGCATGCCGATCAATACCGGCACGGAGACCTGCAACGTCGCCATCGATTCCACCGGCGCGGTCACGGCGAGCTTCGGCGTCGCGAGCCAGGGACAGGGCATCGAAACCACCCTCGCCCAGGTCGTCGCCGAGGCGCTGGGCGTGAAGATCGAGGACGTCGACATCGTGCTCGGCGACACGTCCGCCGTCAGCCACGGCACCGGCACCTATGCGAGCCGCGCCGCGGTGCTGGGCGGCGGCGCGGGCACGCTTGCGGCGCAGGCCGTGCGCGAGAAGATCATCCGCGTCGCGGGGCACCTGTTGGAGGCCGCCGAAGAAGACATCGAGACCGGCGACGGCAACGTCTGGGTCAAGGGCACCGACCGCGCGATGACCATCCGCGACCTCGCCCGCGCGCTCTATTCCGACATGGGCCGCGTGCCCAAGGAAATGCGCGACGACCTCGGCAATCTAGAAGCGACCAAGGTCTACGATCCGTTCTTCGGCACGACGACGGCGGCGAGCCACATGTGCCTCGTCGAGATCGATCCCGAGACCTACAAGACGCAGGTGAAGCGCTACGTCGTCGTCGAGGATTGCGGGCGCGTCATCAACCCGCTGATCGCCGACGGCCAGGCGCATGGCGGGGTCGCGCAGGGCATCGGCGTAGCGCTGATGGAAGAAGTGATCCACGACGAGAACGGCCAGGTCCTGACCGCGAGCCTCGTCGATTACGTCGTGCCGTCCGCCGTCGAAGTGCCGTCGATGGACGTGATCCATGTCGAGGCCGAGCTGCCGAACACCGTCGGCGGCTTCCGCGGCCTCGGCGAGGGCGGCACGATCGGCGCGCCCGCCTGCATCGCCAACGCGATCTCCGACGCGCTGAGCCCGCTCGGGATCGAGATCACGGAGATTCCAGCGACGCCGGAACGGCTGTTCCGACTGATCGAGGCCGCGAAAGCGGGCTGAGCCCTACTCCGCCGCCGCCGCGCCCTCCTCCAGCGTATGCAGTTCGCGGCGCAGGATCTTGCCGGTCGACGTCGTCGGCAGGTCGGGCACGATCTGCGCCTCGCGCGGCACCTTGTAGGCGGCGAGGTGGTCGCGGCAGTGTTTCAGGATATCCTCGGGCGTCGCCTGCTGGCCGGGCTTGAGAACCACGTAGGCCTTCGCGATCTCGCCCTTTTCGGCATCCGCCCGGGCGCCGACGCCGACCATCGCGACGGCCGGGTGGCCCGAAATCACCCGCTCGATCTCGGCGGGATAGATGTTGTAGCCGGCGGTCAGGATCATGTCCTTCTTGCGGTCGACGACGTAGAAGTAGCCGTCGTCGTCCTGCTTCGCGAGATCGCCGGAATGGAGCCAGCCGTCGGGCTCGATCGTCTCCTTCGTCGCCGTCTCGTTGCCGTAGTAGCCCATCATGACGAGCGGACCCGACACCATCAGTTCGCCGACCTCGCCGTTAGGAAGCTCCTTCTTCGGGTCTTCCGGATCGACGATCTTTGCGCGGAGATAGAGCATCTCGACGCCCACCGAGCCGAGCCGGTTCTCGCCGTAGGAGTGCTGCATGATTCCGGGGCCGGCCAGTTCGGTCATCCCCCAGAGCTCGAACATCTCGCAACCTGCCCGCGCCGCCCATTCCTCGGACTTCGCAGCCGGCATCGTCTGGCCGCCGGTGACGCAGCGCGTCAGGCTCGAGAGGTCGTATTTCTCGAAATCCGGGTGCGCGAGGACATAGAGGAACATCGTCGGCACGCCGTCGGCGATGGTCGCCTTGTGGGTCTGGATGCCCTCCATCAGCGCCGCCGCGTCGAACCTTTCCAGCAGCACGAACGTCATGCCGAGCAGCATGCAGAGGTTCATCAGCGTCGCCCCGTAAACGTGTGCGCAGGGGAGCGCCGTGATCTGGATGTCGTCGTGGACGCGCATGTTCATCGCCGCGGTGATCGCCGCATTTAGGACGACGTTGCGATGGCTGAGCATCGCGCCCTTGGGGAAGCCGGTCGTCCCCGACGTGTAGCAGATAGTCGAAAGGGCGGTTGGGTCGACCTTTACCGGGGTGAAGTCGTCGGAGCCCTGGTTCAGCAGATCGTCGAACGCGACGGCGCCGTCGGGCGCACCTGTTCCGAACGTCACGATCTCCTTCAGGTCGGACTCGTCCTTGAGACCCATGATCGGCGCCGCGCGGTCGGCCGTCGTGAACAGCGCCTTGGCGCCGCAATCCTTGACGACGTAGGCGACTTCCTCGGGCGTCAGCATGACGTTGATCGGATTGAGGACCCCGCCCGCCTTGGCGATACCGTAATAGGCGACCATCCATTCCCAGCCGTTCTGGGCGTAGAGGGTGACCCGGTCGCCCTTCTCGACCCCCTTCGCCGCGAGGCTGGAGGCGACGCGGTTCGACAAGCGGTCGAGCTCCGCGAAGGTGAAGGTGCGGTCGCCGAAGATCAGTGCGGTCTTGTCGGGATAGCGCGCAGCGGTTTCGGGCAGGATCTGCCCGATCGTCTTCTGAAGCATCTGTTTCCTCCCGACGCGGCTTTGGCCGTCTTGCCGGGGGAAATCCTATCATCCGGGAAATTCAATCGCCAAAATCGAAATCGCCAAAATCGAAATCGAACGTCTCGCCGTGGCGGCAGACATGCCCGACCGAGGGGCCCGGAAAATGACCCGTCATCACCAGCACGTCGGTTTCGCAATACCGGTCGAGGAACGAGCGGCGCGTCGCGGCGGACTGCGCCCGGTCGGAGCAGCCGACCGCAGACCAGCCCGGCTCGCGGCACTGGATGGGCGTGTGCACGACGTCGCCCGACAGGATTGCGTTCGCGCCTGCCGATTGCAGCCGGATGCTGACATGGCCCGGCGTGTGGCCGGGCGTCCGTTCGAACCAGATCTCGTCCGAGAACGCGAAATCGTCGGCAACGATGTCCGCCTGGCCCGCCTCGACGACCGGGAGGACGGAATCGTCGATGCAGCCGTCGGAGTATTTCTTGCCCTTCTTGTTGATCTCCGACCAGAAGCCGAACTCGGTCTCGGCGAAGACGTAGCGCGCGTTGGGGAAGGTCGGCACCCAGCGGCCGTCGAGCAGCCGCGTGTTCCAGCCGACGTGATCCGCATGCAGATGCGTGCACATGACGTAGTCGATGTCGTCGACCGTCAGGCCGAGCGAGGCGAGCGAGTCCATGTAGCGCGTGTCGGTCTTTCCCGACCACGGCAGATAGAACCGGCGCTCCTTGTCGTTGCCGACGCAGGAATCGATCAGGATCGTGTGGTGGCGGGTCCGCAGCACGTAGGACTGCGTCGCCATGATCAGCCGGTCGCCGCCGGGCTCGATGAAGCGCGGCTCCATCCACGGCCGGTAGGCGTCGATCTCTTCCGGCGTGGCGTCGGGCAGCAGGAAACCGATCTCGAATTCGGGCCCCTCGTGCTCGACGACGCGGTGCCAGGTGATGTCGCCGATCTGTCCGCCGGTTGTCATCGGATTATTCCCTTTTTTTCTCCCGGCAGGTTAGCACAACCCGTCCTCTCTTTGCGTAGGGGCCGGTCTAAGAC
>JAYPTI010000012.1:0-3021 GCA_038133505.1 Alphaproteobacteria bacterium | reverse complement strand
AGACGATATCGCAACCCCGACGGTTTTCTGGATCCCGGAACAAGTCCGGGAAGACAGCGAAACCTGCCGGAGGGGTCAGGAAACATATCCGTTTTGCGCCGCACAATCGGAAGGACTATTCTCCCGCAATCGCATATCAGCGCGGAGCGGACCCATGGACGGCGACAGCGGCATTTCCTCGAAATCGACCCTCGGGACGGCGGAAAACCCGATTTCCTCGGGCGCGGACTATATCGAAAGCCTGCGCGGCCGGAACCTGAAGGTCTACCTTTTCGGCGAACTGGTGAAGGAGCCGGTGGACCACCCGATGATCCGCCCGTCGATCAACGCGGTCGCCCGGACCTACGACCTCGCCAACGAGAACCCGGAGCTCGCGAGCGCCAAGTCGTCGATCTGCGGCAAGACGGTGAACCGCTTTCTGCACGTGACCGAAAGCGTCGACGACGTCGTCATGCAGAACCGCATGCAGCGCAAGCTCGGCCAGCTCACCGGAACCTGCTTCCAGCGCTGCGTCGGAATGGATGCGACCAACTCGCTTCATTCGGTCACCTACGAAATCGACGAAAAGCACGGCACGCCCTACCACGAGCGCTTCAAGGTGTTCATCAAGGAGATGCAGGAGGGCAACCTCGTCATCGGCGGCGCCATGACCGACGTGAAGGGCGACCGCAGCAAGGGACCGGCCGCGCAGGACGACCCGGACATGTTCGTCCACATCGTCGAGCGCCGGGACGACGGCGTCGTCATCCGCGGCGCCAAGGCGCACCAGACCGGCTGCATCAATTCGCACTGGATCGTCGTGATGCCGACCATGCGCCTTACCGAGGCGGACAAGGACTATGCCGTGGTCTGCGCCGTGCCCGTGACGGATCCCGGCCTCACCTACATCTACGGGCGCCAGTCCTGCGACACCCGCTCGATGGAGGACGGCAGCATCGACGCCGGCAACGCCCAGTACGGCGGCCAGGAAGCGATGATCATCCTCGAGGACGTGTTCGTGCCGTACGACCGCATCTTCATGGACGGAGAGTACGAGTTCGCCGCCGACCTGGTGGAGCGCTTCACGTCCTATCATCGGCGGTCCTACGTCTGCAAAACCGGCCTCGGCGACGTGATGATCGGCGCGGCGGCGACCATCGCCGACTACAACGGCGTGCCCGGCGTCTCGCATATCCGCGACAAGCTCGTGGAGATGACCCACCTCAACGAGACGATCTACTCGTCCGGCATCGCCGCCTCGCACGAGTCGTTCGAGACCAGGTCGGGCAACTTCCAGTGCAACGACATGCTGGCGAACGTCTGCAAGCACAACGTCACGCGCTTCCCCTACGAGCTCGCGCGGCTCGCACAGGACATGGCGGGCGGGCTGATGGTGACGGCGCCGTCCGAAGCGGATCTGAACTCGGACGTCACCGGGCCGCTGATCCGCAAGTACCTGAAGGGCAAGAGCGACGTCACCGTCGAGAACCGGCTGCGCATCCTGCGGCTGATCGAGAACATGACGCTCGGCCGCAACGCCGTCGGCTACCTCACGGAATCGATGCACGGCGCCGGCTCGCCGCAGGCCCAGCGCATCCAGATCGCCCGCCAGTCCGACCTCGACTACAAGAAGAAGCTCGCCAAGAAGCTGGCGGGCGTCGACGAGGCCGACGACGGCGCGAAACCGGCGCTCTCCGCCCATCAGGGCCGCATGTTCCCCGACGGCGAGAACGACTGATCCCCGCGCGCACAGGGAATAGCGGGGCATGACGTCGACGCTGATCCGCAATATCGGCGAGTTCTTCACCGGCGACATCGCAGCTCCGGTGTCCGCCGTTTCCTCGCTGCTCGTAGAGGACGGGAAGGTCGCGGCGCTCAACCCGGCCGCCGACATGGCCGCCGCCGTCGAGATCGACGCCAAGGGCGGCGCCGTCCTCCCCGGCATCATCGACGGCCATATTCACCCGGTGTTCGGCGAATGGACGCCGACCCAGAACACGATCGGCTGGATCGGCAATTACGTCCACGGCGGCACGACGTCGATGGTCTCGGCCGGCGAGCTGCACGTGCCGGGACTGGACTACAACAACCTGACGCCGGAGCTGATGACGTCTCTCGCCCTACTGGCGAAGGCGACGACAGGGCGCGTGCGCTGGTCGGGGGCGAAGGTGCACGCCGGCACGCTGCTCATGGTGCCCGGCATGGACGAGTCGGACTTCGACAAGGTCGCCGATGCCGGCTCGATCCTGACCAAGTTCCTGTTCTATCCGCTGGTGCCGGAAAACAGGGAAGAGGCCCTGCGCTATGTCGGCTGGTGCCGCGACCGAGGCTTGCGCGTAAAGGTGCATACGGGGGGCGTGTCGCGGTCCGGCTCGAATGCGATCTGCGGCTACGAAACGCTGTCATGGCTGCAGCCGGACGTCGCCGCGCATGTCTCGGGCGGTCCGATCCCGATGGCGGACGAGGACCTCGATGCGCTGGTCGACCACACGGAATTCGCGCTCGAGATCTGCTCGTCGGGCAACTACCGATCTGCCATCCGCGTCGTCGAAAGGCTGGCGAAGGCCGGCCGCCTCGACCGGCTGACGCTCGGCACCGACACGCCGGGCGGCACGGGCGTGCTCGCGCGCGGCATGCTGCGCAACATCATATTCCTGGCCTCCGTGTGCGGTCTGAGCGCGGGAGAGGTCATCGCCGCGGCGACCGGCAACACGGCGAAGGCGCACGGGCTGGAGACGGGGCTGCTGCGCGAAGGCATGCCGGCGGACATGGTGATCGCCGGACGGATCGACGGCTCGGCCGGCACGACGCTCACCGAAGCCATCGAGCACGGCGACCTGCCCGGCATCTCGACGGTGATGATCGACGGCAGGATCGTCGTCCGCGGCCGCAGCGAGCAGACGCCGCCGCCGCAAAGCCGCGCCGAGATCGAGATCATGGAAGCGGCCGCGGCCTACGGCTGTCCCTTCTGCGGCTGAAGACGACGGCTCAGTCGCCGTCTTTCAGGTGCCCGTCGCGGTTCTGGTAGAGGGTGTCGTCGGC
>JAYPTI010000011.1:38081-40645 GCA_038133505.1 Alphaproteobacteria bacterium | reverse complement strand
GGCTGCATGAGCTGCACGATCGCCGTCGTGTCTGGCGGCACGAAGTAGTTGTAGCCGCTGGCGGGCATGGCGTTCGCGACGTAGTTCAGCGCCTTCAGGCCGCCGGCGCCGGGACGCGATTCCACGATGATGGTGGGGTCTCCGGCAATGTATTTCTTGAGATGGTCGGCAAACATCTGCGCGTACTTGCCGTAGGTGCCGCCGACGCCGAAGCCGATGACGAATTCACTTGCTTGCCCGCGAAATCGAAATCCGCCTTGGCCGGGGTGGCGATCAGCGCCGCGGTGCCGAAAACGGCCGCAAGCAGGGGACGCCTTTTATTGCTTTCATAGAGACCTCTGTGTGACTGGAACTGGAATGGTTCCAACCATCCTGCATTCACGCACGGGCAGACCATTTTCCGCCACATAAATCGACGAATTTCGAATTTATTTTTCCGGTGTTCGGAGGTTTTGAGGGGTCGAATTAAATATAACAATATCAACGAATTATCGGTTTTTCTTTAGATAAGAAAAAAGCGGCTCTCCCGTTTCCGGAAGGGCCGCTTGCGGTTCGACTCGGTCGCCGGCTTATTTCTTGCCGTAGACCATCTCGCTGGCTCGCGCGACGAGTTCGGGCTTGGCGTTGGCGATGGCAGCGTTGACGACCTTCTGGACTTCCTCGCCGGTCGCCGGAATCAGGCGCAGCTTCCGCTTCTTGGCATCGGCCGCGAACTTCGGATCGGCGATCATCTTCGTCCAGGCTGCCTTCATGACCGCGATGGCTTCCTTCGGGGTGCCGGGCGGTGCCGCGAGACCCCGGCCGATCAGCCCAAGCGCGCCGACGAAAGCGACGATCGGCTTGTCCTTGGCGTCGACAACGTCAGACAGCATCGGAACCGAAGCGGGCAGGTCGGGATCGCGGAACTGGCCGACCTGCAACACGGTCCGCGCGAACGGATTGTCGCCCTGGAACCAGCGCTCGTACTTGGATTTCCAGAACAGCCAGTTGAAGGCGGCGCCGCGGGTTTCGCCCTGTTCGACCGAAAGACCGGTCTTGGAGGAACCCTTGTAACCGGACACGACCTTCATCTTCGTGCCGAGGAGGCCGTTGACGAGGTTCGGAATGATGTAGGCGGTGGAGCCGAGGCCCGTGGAGCCCATCGGAAGCTGGATGTTCCTCAGGTCTTCCCACTTCTTCACGCCCGTATCGGAGCGGACGACGACGATGACGTTCGTCTGGTTGGCGGTGCCGATCCAGGTGAACTTGCTCATGTCGTACTTGGCCTTCTTCGGCGCCATGAGCTGCACGATCACGGAGCTGTCCGGCGGGACCATGTAGTTCAAGCCGTCGGCCGGCATCGCCTGGGCCGCGTAATTGGTCATGCGGAGACCGCCCGCACCGGGGCGGGAATCGACGACGATGGTCGGATTGCCGGGAATGTAGGGCTTGAGATGTTCGGCGAACATCCGCGCGTACTGCCCGTACGTGCCGCCGAAACCGAAGCCGATCGCGATCTTGATCTGCTTGCCGCTGAAATCGAATTCGGCTTTTGCCGGCGCCGCGACCATCGCCGCAATGCCAAGCGCCGCGCCGAACAGGGCGACTTGCTTCTTACCAATCATGAAACCTCTCCATTTTTTGAATGGCAGTGAGAACCGTCTTGCCATGAACCATTATGGAACGCGGATTCGCTGCGGAGCGATGCGGCGAAAATTCTTTTGGTTCTCAGTAACCGGTACCATTCGGAGGCGTATATTGCAACTTGACGCCTGCCGCGTGGTGCGGCTATGTGGCGGTATTCCTTCAATCTTCCAGCGGCAGCAGCTCATGGCCTCCGTTCGCGTGTACCAGCCCCGAAAGAATGCAATGCAGTCGGGGCGCGCCAAGACCCGATACTGGCTCGTGGAATACGAACCGACCAGTCCGCTGCGGAACGATTCCCTTATGGGCTGGGTCGGGCAGGGCGATACGCGGAACCAGCTGCGTCTCAAGTTCGACACGCGGGACGAAGCGGTCGCCTTCTGCGAGAAGGAAGGCCTCGATTTCCAGGTGATCGAGCCGAAGAAGCGCACGCCCAAGCACAAAAGCTACGCCGAGAATTTCCGGCACGACCGGGCGAAGAACTGGACGCACTGACGTACCTTCTGCGCGGCGCTCTTACAGCCGATACCAAAATACACATTTCTTCTCTGGAATCTTTCTAGACTGAAGCACATTGCTGGTGTATCAACAATCCAGCTTTGTTAACGATAATTGTCGCGAAGCTAATAAATCGTCGGGATAGGACGGGCGGGGCGACCCTTCCGGTTATCGAAATCCGGCGAACATAAATCGATGTCGGGAGGAAAACATGAAACGACGCAATTTCCTGAATATTGCTGCGACCGCGGTAGCTGCGGGCCTGATCGGCCTGACCGGCGCCCAGGCACAGCAGACCATCAAGATCGGCGCGGTCGCTCCGAAATCAGGCCCGCTGGCGGCAGGTGCGGCGATCACGCACTGGCCGAACATCAAGCTGTGGGTCACGCAGGTAAACGAGCGCGGCGGGCTGAAACTCAAGAACGGCCAGGCCAAGATCGAAC
>JAYPTI010000011.1:29876-38071 GCA_038133505.1 Alphaproteobacteria bacterium | reverse complement strand
CATCAAGGCCGTGCAGCGTCTCGCGACGCAGGACAAGGCCGACTTCATCCTCGCGCCCTACGGCACCGGTTTCAATCTGGCGTCCGCGGCGCTCTACGCGAAGTACGGCTACCCGCAGATCACGTCGACGTCGATTACCGACAAGATCGAGGAAGTCTCAAAACGCTATCCGGGCATCTTCTTCACGCTTGGCAGCACGACCGCATTCGTCCAAGGCGTGGTCGACGTGCTGAAGGAGCAGAACAAGGCCGGCAAGATCGGCAAGAAGATCGCGATGGTGAATGTCGGCGACGCGTTTGGCATCGAGCTCGCCAATGCGGCGCGCCCGATCCTCAAGAAGGAAGGCTTCGAGATCGTCTACGACAAGTCCTACCCGCTCGGCACGCAGGATCTGTCGCCGGTCGTGAAGGGCGCGAAGGATTCCAATCCGGATGCGTTCGTCGCATGGTCGTATCCGCCGGATACGTTCGGCCTGACCGAGCAGGCGCGCATCCAGAAGCTGGATACAAAGGTCTTCTATACCGCGGTGGCGACAGCGTTCCCGGCCTTCGGGGGCAAGTTCGGCAAGTCCGCCGAGGGCATTCTCGGCGCGGGCGGCATCAATCCCGACACGCCCGAAATGCAGGCCTATGTCGAAGCCCACAAAAAGGTGACCGGCAAGGCGCCGGACGCATGGGCAAGCCCGATGGTCTATGCGACCTACCAGATCCTCGAGCAGGCGATCGAGGCGGTCGGCAGCGTCGATCGCAAGGCGGTGACCGAATACATCAAGGCCAACACGTTCAAGACGGTCGTCGGTCCGATCACGTTCAAGAATCAGACCAACGAGTCCTTCTGGACCGTGGGCCAGTGGCAGGGCGGCAAATACTATGGCGTCAAGTCGACGGGCCGCCCCGGCGCCAAGCCGGTCCAGCTCAAGTCCGGCTGGTAAGAAACCAGAGCTCGGCCGGCGCGCCTGACCCGGTGCGCCCGCCGTTCACTTACCGACCCGGTTCCTTCGTTCCATGGATATCCTGATAACGGGCCTCCTGCTTGGCGGCACCTACGCGCTGATCGCTGTCGGGCTGCAGCTCCAGTACGGCGTTGCTAGGATCATGAATCTCGCCAACGGCGAGATGCTGGTCGCGGGCGCGTTCGGCGCGTTCTGGGTATTCACCGGCTATGCGGTCAGCCCACTGTGGTCGATGGCATTCGTGGTGCCGGCGGCATTCGCGCTGAACTGGGCGATCTACCGGTATCTTATGCTGCCGCTGGTCCGCCGGGCCGCGAACCAAGGCCAGCTCGAGGTCGACAGCATCCTGTCGACGTTCGGCCTCGCCTTCGTGTTCGTCGGACTGATGATCGCGGTGTTCGGTGGCGAGTATTTCAGCTATTCCTATCTCGCGCGCGGTTTCGAGATCCTCGGCGAGCCGTACGGGCTGAACCGTATCGTCGCGTTCGCGTTCTCTGCCGGCCTGTGCCTCGCTCTCTATCTTTGGATGAGCCGGTCGCGCGCCGGTCTCAAGATACGGGCCGTTGCCGTCGATCCGTCGTCCGCGCGGCTCGTGGGCATCGATGTGCCGCGTCTGTCCGCGTTCGCATTCGCGCTCGGCGGCGCCATCGCCGCTGCGGGCGGGGCGTCGCTCAGCATGTTCCTCACGTTCGATTCCTCGGTCGGGATCATCTTCACGATGAAGGCGCTCGTCATCGTGATCATGGGCGGCGTTTCCGACGTCCGCGGCGCGATCGTCGCCGCCTTCATTCTCGGTCTCGCGGAAACCTTCGTCGCGACGGTGATCGATCCGGGCCTGACGATCGCTGCCGCCTATCTGCTCTTCATGCTCGTCCTGCTGTTCCGCCCGCAGGGCATTTTCGGACGGCGGACGACGTGAACGCTTCGGAGAGGAAAATCGGCGCCGTCGCCGTCGTCCTGCTGGCGCTGGCCGCCTGCCTGCCGCTGGTCGATACCGGTTACTGGCTGTCCCTCGGGATCACGATCGTCATGTACACGGTGCTGGCGACGTCGTGGGCGCTGTTCTCCGGCCCGACGCACTACATCGCCGTGTCCACGGCGGCTTTCTTCGGGATCGGCATGTATGTCGTCGGCGGCGGGGTGGGGACGCTGCCGATGCCGGTGCTGGTGCTGATCGCGGGTGCGCTCGGCGCGCTCGTCTCGGCCTTCGTCGGTCTGTCGACGCTGCGGCTGTCCGGCGTCTATTTCGTCATCTTCACCCTCGGCCTCACCGAACTGATCCGCGAGCTCGTCGCCTACGGCCAGACGCAGCTCGGCTCGACCAGCGGTCTCTACGTTCTGACCGACATCACGGAATCGATGATCTACTGGGAGCTGCTGGGGCTTGCCGCGATCGTCTATCTCGTCGGCTGGCGCATCCGGCGGTCGCGGCTCGGCTTCGCCCTCCGGATCATCGGCAACGACGAGACCGTTGCGCTCCACAGCGGCATCGATACGGCGCAGGCGAAGGTGGTGCTGTTCGTCATTTCGGGCACGTTCGCCGCGGTGACGGGCGCGCTCGTTGCACCGCGATGGACCTATGTCGAGCCGGTCATCGCGTTCAGCCCGATGATTTCCTTCCAGGTCGTCATCATGGCTTTGCTCGGCGGCGTCCACCGTCTGTGGGGTCCGCTGGTCGGCGTCATTCCGTTCGCGCTCGTCTGGGATCTGATTTCGGCGAACTTCCCGAACCAGACGACGCTGCTGCTCGGTCTCGCGTTCCTGCTCGTCGTCTACGTGATCCCGCACGGGGTCGTCGGCGTGATCGAGAACGCTCTGAGACGTATGCGGGGAGACGGGTCATGACGGGCGTCTCGGCCCTTTCCGTTCGCGGCGTCACGCGCCGGTTCGGCGGCCTCGTCGCCGTCAACGACATGTCGTTCGAGCTGGCGGAGCACGAGGTACTCGGCCTTATCGGGCCCAACGGCTCCGGCAAGACGACGATGATGAACCTGATCTCGGGCGCGCTGAAACCGGACGCCGGCGAGATCCGGCTGTTCGGCGCCGACATCGCCGGCCGTCCGGCCAACGCGATTTCGCGCGAGGGCGTCTCCCGCACGTTTCAGATCGTCCGCGTTCTGCCGGGCCTCAGCGTGCTCGAGAACGTCACCGCTGGCGGCGTGTTCGGCCATGCCCGCCGTTGGGGGCGCGAGCTCGAGGATTTCGCGCGCGCGCAGCTCGTACGCGTCGGCATGGAAGGGGCGGAGAACCGTCCGGTGGAGTCGCTCACCTATATCGACCAGAAGCGGCTGGAGCTGGCCCGCGCGCTTGCTGCGGAACCCCGTGTCCTGCTGCTCGACGAATGGCTGGCGGGTCTCAATCCGACCGAGCTGAGGACCGGGATCGAGCTGATCGACGCGCTGCGCGCCGACGGCCGAACCATCGTCATCGTCGAGCACGTGATGGATGCGATCCGGTCGCTGTGCGACCGCTGCGTCGTGATGAACGGCGGGCTGAAGATCGCGGAAGGAACGCCCGCCGAGGTACTCGCGGATGCGGACGTGATCCGCGCCTATCTCGGAGACGAGGATGCTTGAGGCACGCGACATCGCGGTTCATTACGGCCGTCACCAGGCGCTCGACGGCGTCTCGCTGGACGTGGCCAAGGGCGAGATCGTCGTCGTGCTCGGCGCGAACGGCGCGGGCAAGAGTACGATGCTGCGGGCGATCGCGGGGCTGGTTCCGAAATCGCCGATTTCCCGGGTGCTGCTCGATGGCGCCGAAATCTCGTCGTTCCCCGCGCACGATATCGTGGAGGCCGGCATCGCGCTCGTGCCCGAGGGCCGGGGAATTTTCGGCGACCTCAGCGTGGAAGAAAATCTCGTCCTCGGCGCGAATCCGAAACGGGCGCGCGCGAACGAGAAAAAGAATTTCGAGCGGGTCTACTGGCTGTTTCCCGTTCTTGCCGAACGCCGCCGCCAGATCGCGCGCACGATGAGCGGCGGCGAACAGCAGATGGTCGCCATCGGCCGCGCCATGATGTCTGCGCCCGATATCCTGCTGCTCGACGAGCCCTCGCTCGGCCTGTCGCCGCTTCTGTGTGGCGAGCTCTTCCGGTCGCTGTCGCATGTGAGCGAGACCGGCATCGGCGTCTTGCTGGTGGAACAGAACGCCCGCCGCAGTCTGGAAATATCGGACCGGGGCTATCTCCTGGAGAACGGTCGCATCGTCGGAACCGATACCGCAGCCGCGCTCGCCGAGGACGAACGGGTCCAGGCGGCCTATCTCGGCAAGGCCTGACCTAGAGGCTTCCCAGCCCGCGAATGCCGCGACGAACGATCTGGCGGCCGCGGACCCAGACGAGTTCCTTCCAGTCGTCCTCGTCCGGGTAGAGGGCCTTGCGGATCTCCGCCTTGATCGAACGCCCCAGGTCGCTGTCGGGGTCGCCCTTGGCATGCAGCCAGTTGTCGGCGATGAGCGCCATCAGCACTTCGCGGACGGAATAGGTTCCGAACTCCACGGTCAGGCTCGTCACCTCGGTCTCCGTGCCGCTCAACCGGCGGCGGAGCCCGGAGCCGATCGTGCCGGTCAGCGGCGCGGACGTCGCCTGGCCCTCGGACGGCGTTTCAAGTCCGTTGACGAACCAGGCGTTGACACGGTCGCCGTGCGCGCTCCCCGGACGGGTCATGCCGAGCATCTCCCCTGAACCGTATGATCCGAGGCCGGTGTGCCAGTCGAGGAACAGGACGTGCTTCGCGCCGACGACGTGTGTCTCGACGATTTCCATGAACCGCTTGTGCGCCACGGTCGGCTCGCGCCCGCCATAGAAGATGCCGTCCGGGTGGTCGTATTGCCCGCCGGTCAGCACCGACTGGAGCTTGTTGAGCGAATGCTTCGAGGCATAGGCCTCAAGCTTCGCCTTCGAGGCTTCGACGGTCTTCTTCTCCCAGTCGCCCGGCAGCACGACCGGATGCAGCTTGCTGTACTCCGCGTTTTTCGGATGGGCTGCGGCGTGATCGACGAAGTTCCGGTTGAGATCGACGTTTTCTTCGGTCACGCGCCGCAGCCACGCGAAGCCGTGGCAGTTGAGGGCGTGGATCAGCACGACGCGGACGTTATCGGGAAGACCCGCGCCGGCTTCGCTGTCGAGCCAGCCGGTAAAGATGCCGGACCCGCAAAACCCTTCGACACCGTGGGTTGCCGAGTTGCACAACAGCACGTGCGGCGCGTCCGGCTTGCCGAGCAGCGCCACGTCGGTGAAGACCTCCCCGCCGTCGGGGCCGGTCGAGCCTGCGGCGTAGGTCTCGACCGCCGCGCCCGCCTTTTCGGCGGCGGCAAGAAAGGCCGTGCGGCCGGAGCGGTAGTCGGCGGGAAAGTAATCCAGGTGCGACATGGCGGCGGAGGATGGACGACGCGCAAACTTCTGTCCAGAAGACTGCCGATTCCGCTAGCATCGCCCGATGCGGCTCTGGATTCGCGATCCTCTCGCGATACTTGCGGAAAACGCCGGCGGCGGGATCGTCGTCGAGGACGGCGTCATTGCCGAGTGCGTGCCTGCCGGTGCGGAGCCGTCAGCGCCGTGCAACGAGGAAATCGATGCCGGCGAGCACGTCGTCCTGCCGGGCCTCGTCAATACGCACCATCATTTCTACCAGACGCTCACCCGCGCCTACGGGCCCGCGCTGGACAAGGAACTGTTCGACTGGCTGAAGACGCTCTACCCGGTCTGGGCAGGGCTGACGCCGGAGATGCTCGACGTCGCGACGCGGCTCGCCTGCGCCGAGCTGCTCCTGTCCGGCTGCACGACGGCAGCCGACCATCACTACGTCTTTCCGGCAGGGCTCGAAGATGCGATCGGCATTCAGGCCGCGGCGTTCGCCGACATGGGGCTGCGCGCGACGCTGACCCGGGGCTCGATGAATCTGTCGGAGGAGGAGGGCGGTCTTCCGCCGAAGTCGGTCGTGCAGGACGCCGACGCGATCCTCGCGGACAGCGAGCGCGTGATCGCCGCATGGCACGATCCTGCGCCCGGCGCCGCGATCCGGATCGCGCTCGCCCCGTGCTCGCCGTTCTCCGTCACGAAAGAGATCATGCGGGGGAGCGCCGCGTTGGCGGAGAAACACGATGTCCGGCTGCACACGCATCTCTCCGAGACCGAGGACGAAAACGCTTTCTGCCGCGAAACGTTCGGCTGCCGGCCGCTCGACTACCTCGAAGAGGTCGGCTGGCTGTCAGACCGGACATGGCTCGCTCATGGAATCCATTTCGACGACGGCGAGGTCGAGCGACTGGGCGCCGCCGGCGTCGGCATCGCGCACTGTCCCGGATCGAACATGGTGCTCGCCTCCGGCATGTGCCGCGGTCTCGAGCTGGACGAGGCGGGAGCGGCGGTGGGGATCGGGGTCGACGGCTCGGCGTCCGAAGACGCCTCGAACCTGATACAGGAGGTGCGGCTGGCGCTGCAGATCCAGCGGCTGCGCTACGGCGCGGCGCGGGTGAGCCATAAGACGTTGCTGCGCTGGGCGACCGAGGGCTCGGCGCGGTGTCTCGGGCGCGACGATATCGGCCGGATCGCGCCGGGGATGCAGGCGGACCTCGCGCTGTTCCGGCTCGACGAGCCCCGCTTCTCCGGGGCGGGCGACCCGCTGGCAGCCCTGGTGCTGTGCGGCGCCCACC
Organism: Alphaproteobacteria bacterium; assembly: GCA_038133505.1. Taxonomy (GTDB): domain Bacteria; phylum Pseudomonadota; class Alphaproteobacteria; order MPNO01; family UBA830; genus JAYQUR01. The sequence continues at coordinate 31,464 of JAYPTI010000011.1, read as the reverse complement.
GGGCCGATCGCGTCATGGTCGGCGGGCGCTGGCGCGTGACCGACGGTTATATCGTCGATCTGGATCTCGACGGGCTGATGGCGCGTCACCGCGCGGCGGCGGCGGAACTGGCCGGCTAGGCGGCGAGCTTCACGCCCTTGAGTATCCGCCGTCCGGATTTCGCGAGCTCTTCCATCTTTTCGCGCAGCCCGCGATAGCGGAGCTTCCCGTTCCGTTTGAGAACGCGGCCCCCGACCATCACCGTGTCGACGTTGCTGCCGTTCGCCTGGAAGACGATGCTCTCGACCGGATTGTTCACGGGGAACAAATTCAGGTCGTTGCCGTTGATCAGGATGATGTCGGCCTGCTTGCCGGGTTTGAGCGAGCCGATCTTTCTGTCGAGGCCCATGGCCCGAGCGGAATCGATGGTCGCCCATTTGAGCGCGTCGCGCGGCGCGAGCGACAGTTTGGTCGCCGGCGCCTTCGTCTTTCCGAACGTCGCCTGATTGTCGAGCAGGCGCTGCGGCTGCAGCGCCATCCGCATGACGGTGAACATGTCGCCCGAGATGTTGGATTCGACGTCGATGCCGAGCGAGACGCGCCCGCCCAAGTCAAGGACGCGTCCGACGAGCGGCGATCCGTGCCCCATCTGGATTTCGACCTCCGGGGTGACGGTGACCGACGCGCCCGAGTCGACGACGATCTTCAGTTCCTCGTCGGACAGGTAGTTGCCGTGCACCATGTTGTGCCGGCGGTCGAGCAGCTTGAGCTTGGCGAGTTTCCGGTAGCCGTCGGGATTGAGCCGGCTCGGCGCTCCCCAGACATGCGTGCTGATGATCAGCCCGAGTTCCTTCGCGAGACGGAAGTCGTGCTCGGTAACCTCCCACGTGGAAAAGTCGACGCCGAGCGCCGCCATCGCCAGCGTGATAAGGCCGTCGTCGTCGGACAGCGATCCTTCGCGCAACCGGATCAACTCGTCGCGCGGGTGGGGAATGTGCGTGAAGGGAAGGGAGCCTTTTTTCGCATCGGGCTTGGGCGAGCCGTGACCGAACAGCGCCCGGATGCCCGCCTCGCGCAACCCGTCGATGGCGGCGTCGGTGTGCGCCGGCGTCGCGTTGTTGTGGCACCAGTCGAAAATGGTCGTCGCGCCGAGATTGATCTGGTTGAGGGCGCCGACGAGATTGCCGAGATACGTGTCGTGCGCGGTATAGCGGGGCGCGATCTTGGCGTGCATCGTCTGCAGATATTCGGGGATCGACCAGTTCCCGGCGACGCCCCGGATTCCGGTCTGCCAGGTATGGATGTGCGCGTTGACGAAGCCGGGCATCACGATCATGCCGGCTGCGTCGATCACCGTCGCGCCGGGGGAGCGGATGGACTTGCCGATCTTCTCGATCATCGAGCCGTTCACCAGTACGTCGCCTTTCGCGAAGTCGCCGGTGCGGCTGTCCATGGAAATGACAGTGCCGCCTTTGATGAGCGTCTTGGTCATTCGGTTACGTATCCTTTGCACCGGCCGCGGTTGGTGCGTTTTCGTCGAATACAAGGGTGTTGGCTAAAGCGGAATAGTCCGCGATAATGCGCACGAGCATAACGAACTGTGCAAACG
>JAYPTI010000011.1:27486-29866 GCA_038133505.1 Alphaproteobacteria bacterium | reverse complement strand
CGGCGAAGGAATACAAGCTGACCGCCGGTTCAAGCCATCCACCGATTGTACCGTGGGTGGCGACCATCAAGAACCACTTCGTGCCGGAATCGGCGAAGCGTGTCGCGGCGCTCGGCAAGGGCGACACGATCAAGTGGACAGAGGCCTACGCCGGCGCGCTCTACAACTTCAAGAACACGCTCGAAGGCGTCCAGAACGGCCTCGCCGACGTCGGCTGGGTCGGCACGCTCTGGGAGCCCATCAAGATGCCGCTGATGAACGTCACGTTCTACGCGCCGTTCGCGACCGGTAATCTCGACGTCCTCAACAAGGTCGGCGAGAACCTCCATGCGAACGTTCCGGCGATGAACGCGGCATGGGACAAGCATAACCAGGTGATGCTGGGCGTGCAGGTCGCCGATACCTACAACGTGTTCAGCACGTTCCCGCTGAAGACGGTTGCCGATCTCAAGGGCCGCAAGATGTACGGTCCGGACGCGCTGGCCGGCTGGCTGCAGGGCACCGGCGCGGTCGCCGTGAACGGCGGTCTCCCGGTCTACTACAACGGCGTGAAGACCGGCGTCGCCGAAGGCGGCATCGTGATCACCACGGGCATGCTGCCGTTCAAGCTGCACGAAGTGGCCAAGTACATCACGGTCGTCGATCTCGGCGGGCCGATCTCGGGCGCGCTGACGATGAACAAGGACACCTGGAACTCGCTGCCCAAACACATCCAGGACATCATGATGAAGCTCGGCAAGGAGTATTCCCAGATCCAGTCGGGCATCATCAAGCAAAAGGCCGGGCTGTTCCTGAAGCTGATGGCCAAGCAGGGCGCGACCGTGACCGAGTTCCCGCAGGCCGAGCGCCGCAAGTGGGCGGAAGCGCTGCCGAACCTCGCGAAGGAATGGGCAGATCCGCTGGAAGCCAAGGGCGTTCCCGCGAAGCAGGTCATGAAGGCCTTCATGGACGGCGTTCGCGCGGCGGGCGAGAAGCCGCTGCGCGACTGGGACAAGGGCCTCTAAGCAAGGGCCTTCCTCACCGGACATGATTTGTGAGTTCCCCGGCAACTTCGGGTGAGACAAAAGGCGGGGCGTCCTGGATCAGGCGCCCCGTCTCCCTCTTCACCGGACTGACGCATCTGATGAACAGCATCGGCACCCTCTGGGTGTTCGCGATGATGTTCATGATCTGCGCCGATATCTTCGCGCGGAACGTCTTCAACCATCCGCTGAACGGCGTTCCCGAGATCATCGGGTTCTCGATCGTCGGCACGATCTACCTCCAGCTCGCCAATACCCTTAATGCGGGGCGGTTCACGCGCGCCGAATTATTGATCGAATGGCTCGAAATTCGTCGGCCGTTTGCCGGCCGGGTTTTCAACGGCCTTTTCAACTTCATCGGCGTCGCTGTTTTCGTGCTGCTGGTGGACGGCTTCTGGAGCGAGTTCTGGAGGACGTGGCAATCGAATGAGATTGCGGGCGTGCCCGGGACGATCACTTTCATCGTCTGGCCGTTCAACCTGTTGCTTGTGGTCGGTGCGACGGCAACCGGAACCGAATTTCTCATCCGCGGCATCCGTGAGTTCACGGGCGGTATCAAGGCAGCGACGGCTCGCGCCGAGGACGGCAGCAAGATGGCCAAGGGCTACGGCTGGCTCGTGGCGCTTCTGGCTTTCGTTACCGTGATCTATCTTCTGACCGGCGCCGAGCTGACGAATTCCCAGATCGGCACCCTGTCGATCCTCAGCATGCTGGTTCTGATCTATGCCGGTATGCCGATCGGTATCGCCCTGATTCTGCTCGGCTTCTGCGGCATCTGGATGATGAAGGGCAATACGATCATCGCCGAACGGATGCTTGCGCAAGCGGGCGCGGAATACATGAAGAACTATTTCTTCGGGGTCGTTCCGCTGTTCGTGCTGATGGGGCTGCTGGTCAGCGCGTCGGACGTCGGGCGCGAGACGTTCCAGGTCGCCCGTTGGGCGCTGCAGCGGGTGCGCGGCGGCCTCGGGATTGCGACCGTTGCGGCAAACGCGGTCTTCGCGGCAATAACCGGTTCGTCGATTGCCTCGGCTGCCGTGTTCACCCGCGTGGCCACGCCGGAAATGATGGCGCAGGGATATACCGCCCGTTTCTCCGTCGGCGTCGTCGCGGGATCCTCGGTTCTCGGCATGCTGATCCCGCCGAGCCTGCTTCTGATCGTCTACGGATTCCTGTCCGAGCAGTCGGTCGGCATCCTGTTCATCGCTGCCGTCATTCCCGGCATCATCCTTGCCTGTGCCTTTGCGCTGTTGATCCTGGCGATGGCGACGTGGCGGCCGCAATGGATCGGCAATGTTGAACACGGCGAGGAAGGCGTGGCCGACGAATCCATCGGGTCGGCATTCGGGAAGCTGTTT
>JAYPTI010000011.1:13886-27476 GCA_038133505.1 Alphaproteobacteria bacterium | reverse complement strand
CCGGATCGTTCGGCGCACTCGTCATCGGGCTGATGAAGCGCAAGCTGGACTGGAAGACGCTGTGGGGCGTGCTGATCGAAACCGGCCATATCACGGTGTCGATCCTGTTCCTGATCCTTGCGGCCAATATCTATTCGCGGATGCTGGCACTGTCCGGCCTGCCGCAGCAGATGGGCGACTTCATCGTGTCGTCGGGTCTCGGGTTCGCGGGTTTCATCACCCTGTACGTGATCGTGCTGATCCTGCTCGGCATGATCCTGGACTCGATCTCGATCATGCTGATCATCCTGCCGCTGGCCCTGCCGGGGCTGGAGCAGTTCGGCGGCGATCCGATCTGGTTCGGCATCGTGACGGTTATCGCCGTCGAGATCGGCCTGTTAACGCCGCCACTGGGGATAACCTGTTACGTCGTCAAATCGACACTGAACGACGACCGGATCACGTTGAACCAGATATTCCTCGGCGCGGCGCCCTTCGCATTCATTATGCTGCTGGTGACGATCCTGCTGATCCTGGTACCGGAAATCAGTCTCGTCTTCGTTTGACGCCGTCGGCTACCAGGGAAGGGGCGTTCCGTCCTTTGCGTAGAAGCGGCCGCTGTCTTCGGGTGTGAGTTTTTCGATAACCGCAAGCAGGTCGCGTGCGACCTCGTCGGCGGAGGTTCCCTTTCCGCCGGTCATGGCGGTCGCGACGATGCCCGGATGCAGCGCCGCGACAATGACGTCCGCTTCCTTCAGGTCGAGCGCGAGATTGGCGGTCAGCATGTTCTGCGCGGCTTTCGACATGCGGTAGCCGTAGTCGCCGCCGGACTCGTTGTCGGCGATCGATCCCAGTCGGCTCGAGATGTTGATCAGCCTTGCGCCGCGGCGCAGGCGGGGCGCGAAGGCGCGTGCGACGTTTAGCGGCCCGAGCGCGTTGACCTCGAACTGCTGACGAACGGCGGCGACGTCGAGGTCGCGAAAATCGTCGTCGCTCATCACGCCGGCATTGTTGATCAGCACGTCGAGCGGCTCGTCGCCGACCGCGGCGGCGGCGCGCGCCACGGCGGCCGCTTTGGAGACGTCGACGCCGGTGTGAAGCTCCGGCGCCAGCGCCTCGATCGCCGGGCTCGTCTCCCGGCACAGCGCGATCACGCGCGCGGCGGTATCCGCATAGGCACGGACCAGAGACAGGCCGAGCCCGCGCTCGGCGCCGGTGACGAGAACCGTTGTCACGCGGTCAGACGGCCGTGTAGCCGCCGTCGACGATCAGGTCGGCGCCGGTCATGAAGGAGGCGTCGTCCGAGGCCGCGAACAGCACAGCGCCGGCGATCTCCTCCGGCTGGCCGAGCCGGCCGATCGGATGGCCGGGGGTCAGGCGTTTCCGCACTTCGTCCATCGTGGAGTAGCGGGCGAGCAGGCGGTCGGTCTCGATAGCGCCGGGCGACACCGTGACGGCCCTGATGTTGTCCTTCGCGCACTCGATGGCGATCGCCTTGGTCAGCTGGATCACGCCGCCCTTCGTCGCGTGGTAAGCGGGACGCCCCGGCGAGACGACGCTGCCGAGCTGCGAGGCGATGTTGACGATCACGCCGCCGCCCGCCGCGCGCAGGTGCGGGATCGCGTATTTGCACAGCAGGAACATGCTGGAAAGGTTGACGCGGATCGCCTCGTTCCAGTCCTCGAAGTCGAGGTTCTCGACCGTCGCGCCGGGATCGCGGGCAGCCGCCGAATGCACCGTGACGTCGAGGCCGCCGAACTTTCCGACGACGGCGTCGACGGCCGCCTTCGCGGTCTCCGGATCGCCGATATCGACCGCGAGGGGAAAGACCGTCCCGCCGCCGTCCTCGTCGCCGAGGACGGAGACCATCCGGTCCGCCGCCGCCGCATCGACGTCGATCACCGCGACATGCGCGCCTTCCGCGTGGAAACGGCGCGCGATCGCACCGCCGATACCGCCGCCGCCGCCGACCACCAGCGTCCGTTTGCCTTCGAGCTTTCCGGCCATGTCCGTCTCCCCGTATTGGCTCTTTCCGCTCTTTCGTAGCCCGCGCGGGGAAGGGGCGCAATGTCGCGCGGAAACCGGATTCGTGGTAGGGAGACGCCGCTGTCGCGGCCCGTCCGTCACAGCCGCGCGCCCGTAGCTCAGCTGGATAGAGCACGAGCCTTCTAAGCTTGGGGTCGCAGGTTCGAATCCTGCCGGGCGCGCCATTTCTCCAGAAATGGCCGCCCTCTTATAAAAAGATTGGTTCGAACTTTGTTCGAACCGGCGCGCCATTCCGAATTCATCTATTGGCGAAATCGTCCGGTATCGTCGGATGTCGGGAACTCGACAAACGGGCGCCTCTCTCGGACAATCTGTGCAAAACGGGGGAAGCGGGATGGACGCGGAGAGCTTCGATTACATCGTTATCGGCGCAGGATCCGCGGGGGCGGTGCTGGCCAACCGGCTGAGCGCCGACGAAAAGACCCGCGTGCTGCTGCTGGAAGCGGGCGGAAAGACGCATCCGTGGTCGCGGTTTCCGATTTCGTACGCGCTGTTTCTCGAGCGCGCGGGCGTCAACTGGCTCTATCAGTCGGAGCCCGATCCGGGCGCCAGCGACCGGAGGGTGCCGGTACCGCGGGGCAAGATGCTCGGCGGCTCCAGCGCGATCAACGGCCTGGTCTTCGTGCGGGGGCAGGCGCAGGACTACGACCACTGGGCGCAACTCGGCAATCGCGGCTGGAGCTACCGCGACGTGCTGCCGATCTTCAAGGACATGGAGAGCTATGCCGGCGGCGACGACAAGTACCGGGGCAGGTCAGGACCGCTGTCGGTCACCGACACGCCGGAGCGAGGACCGCTCTACGACGGGCTGATCGCGGCGGCCGGGTCGCAGGGCATCGGGCCCGCGGCCGACTACAACGGCGCGATCCAGGACGGCATCACCATGAGCCAGACGACGATCCGCAGGGGCCGTCGGATGAGCACGGCCGCGTGCTATCTCGATCCGGTACGCCGCCGGCCCAATCTCACCATTCGTACGAATGCGCTGGCGCGCTCGCTGACGTTCGATGGCGCCAGATGTACGGGCGTGCGCTACAGCGCGGACAGCGTGGAGCGTCTTGCCCGGGCGGGCCGCGAGACGATCGTGTCGGCTGGATCCATCAACTCGCCGCAGCTGCTCGAACTGTCGGGCATCGGAAACCCAGAATTGCTGAAGGACCGGGGTATCGACGTGGTCCACGTGCTGAACGGTGTCGGCGAGAACCTGCGCGACCATTACGCGCCGCGGTTCAAATGGTCGGTCCCGCGGCGGCTGGGACTGACCTACAACGTTCACGGACGCGGGCCCCGGCTGATAGGACAGGCGCTGCGCTATGCGTTTTCGGGGACGGGCCTGATCGGCCTGTCGTCCGGGCCTATTCGCGCCTTCGTACGGACCCGCGACGGTCTCGACGCCCCGAACGCGATGATGATGTGGCTGCCCTTCCTGATCGAAGAACAGATGACGACTCTGGCCAGGGAGTCGGGCGTCAGCGCCGCCGCCCATGCGCTGCGGCCGGAGAGCACGGGCAGCGTCCACATAAGGTCCGCCGACGGCGCGGAAGCGCCTGCGATCCGGTTCAATTTTCTGTCGGCCGCGCTCGACCGCGAGGTCACGCTCGAAGTCGCGAAAATGCTGCGGTCGATCATGAGGGCACAGGCGCTCGCCGGCATCGTCGACGGCGAACTGGCGCCGGGTCCCGATGTGGCGTCCGACGACGAGATCATGGACTGGGCCCGTGTCGCCGGCGCGACCTGTTTCCATCCCGTGGGAACCTGCAAGATGGGGAGCGATCCGATGGCGGTCGTCGACGATCGGCTGCGCGTCCACGGCATCGCAGGCCTCCGCGTCGCGGATGCCTCGATCATGCCGACGCTTACCTCGGGGAACACGAACGCGCCGTCGATCATGATCGGGGAAAAGGCGGCTCGGATGGTGATGGAGGACAGGATTTAGCGCGCCGTCAGGCCTGCCGGAGCTTTCTTTTCGACCGACTGCGGCGGCGCTTAGCCCAGGCCCTTCGCGCTGCCCCCGTCCACGCGCCAGTTGCTGCCGGTGCTGTAGCCCGCAAGCCCGCTGGCGATGAAACAGACCGTCGCCGCGAACTCTTCCGTCGAACCGAAACGGCCGCCGGGGAGTTTCGATTCCCGGTCCGCGAGTTCCTCGTCCGCCGTCCGGCCTTTCTTCGCGCCCAGCGCGCCCGCGGTATAGCGGGTGCGGTCGGTCAGCACTGCGACCGGCGAGACGATGTTTACCGTCACTCCGTCCTTCACGACCTCGCCCGCGAGCGTCTTCATGTAGTAGGCGAGGGAGGTGCGGAGCGTGTTCGACAGCACGTTGTTAGGGATCGGCTCGACGATGCCGGCGGCGCCGACCATGATCACGCGGCCCCAGCCGCGGGCCTGCATACCCGGGACGACCGCCTGGACCATCCGCACCGGGCTATGGAGCATTCGGTTCGCATGGGTCTCGAATTCCGCCTGCGTGACCTCCAGGGCGGTGCGCAGCGGCGGGCCGCCGTGGTTGACGAAAAGGATATCCGGCGGGCCGCCCAGCGCCTCTTCGGCGGCGCGGGCAAGAGCTACCATGTTGGCGGGATCGGACATGTCGCCCGCGAGGCCGATTGCGCTGCCGCCCGTCTCCGAGGCGATCCGGGCCGCGGCATCCTGCGCGCGTTGCCCGTCCGAGCCGCTCACACAGACCGCAACGCCTTCGCCGGCAAGGGCCCTGGCGGAGGCGTAGCCCAGCCCGCCGCTCGACGCCAGCATCAGCGCGCGCTTTCCGTTCAGTCCGAAATCCATGCGTTATCCGTTCGATGAAGTGCCGGCGTCAGGTACGCGTCGTTTCGCCAGCCGGGATGCGGTCGCGGATCGACTCGTCCCAATGGCCCTTGCCTTCCAGGTCGCCCTGCTCGAAAAGCCACGTGTAACCGCCGCGCGGGTTGCTGAGAATTTCCCAGGCATTGCCGTCGAAATCGTTGAAGTGGAAACTGTAGGTGCCGTGCTGGAACACGGGTTCCGACACGTTCTTCAGGCCCCATTCCTCCTGCGCGGCGAGAACGGCCTTATGCGCCTCGTCGACGTCTGCATCGGTCTCTACGTCGATTCCGTTGTGATTGATGCGGCCCATTTCCGGGAAGTCGGGCCGTTTGACGACGACATAGATGTGATCGCCGCCGCAGCGGACCATCATGGATATCTTGCTGGTCTGGACGACCTCGAAACCGAGATATTCTTCGTAGAACCGGCGGGTTTTTGCGAGATCGCGCGAGCCCAGCGTGCCGTGCGAAATGAATTTCGAGTTGATGACCGATTTGCGTTCCGACACCGCGTTTCCTCCCACGTTTGACGGAACTTTATCACCGCAGGGAGAAGCGGCAAGTTCGACACGTCCGATTGTCGGCAAATCGTTCGACTGCTAACGTTCGTCGTCTGTCCGGAAAGGGCGGCTGACAGGGAGAGGGACGATTACCGAATTCGAGAAAACGGCCGACTACGTGATCGTCGGCGCAGGCTCCGCGGGTTGCGTGCTGGCCAACCGGCTGAGCGAGGGCGGCGGGAACCGCGTGTTCGTGCTCGAGGCGGGAGACCGCGACAAGAGCTTCATGATCCACATGCCGCTCGGCGTCGGTCAGGTCTGGCACGATCCGAAATTCAACTGGTCGTACATGTCGGAGCCGGAGCCGCATGTCGACAATCGCCAGCTTTTCCATCCGCGGGGCAAGGTGCTGGGCGGCTCGTCGTCGATCAACATGATGGCGTATGTCCGCGGCAATCACGGCGACTACGACCGGTGGCGCCAGAAGGGCCTGACCGGTTGGTCGTACGACGACGTGCTGCCGTATTTCAAGCGCGCGGAAGCGTTCCAGGACGGCGACGATCCGTATCACGGCTCGGACGGGCCATGGAGGATTCAGACCACGAACGTGCAGGATCCGATCTTCGACCGGTTCTTCGGGGCGGTCGAGCAGGCGGGCTACGCCAAGGCGCCCGATTACAACGGCGCGGCGCAGGACGGTTTCGCGCGCCTTCAGGTGAACGCCGTCAAGGGACGCCGCCAATCCGCCGCCGTCGCCTATCTGCGGCCCGCGATGCAGCGGCCCAACGTCGACGTGGAGGTCCGCGCCCACGTGAACCGCGTGATCGTCGAGGAGGGCCGCGCCGTCGGGATCGAATACACGCAGGACGGCAGAACCCGGACCGTGCGGGCGGAGAAGGAGGTCATCCTGTCAGGCGGCGCGATCAATTCGCCGCAGGTTCTGCTGCTGTCCGGCATCGGGCCGCGCGATCATCTCTCCCAAATAGGGATCGAGGTCGTGCACGAAATGCCCGGCGTCGGTCACGACCTGCAGGATCACCCCGCAATCGGTGTCGAGTACTATTACAAGGGCCAGTCGCAGTTTCACCGCGACCTGCGCCTCGACCGGCTGACGTTCCACGTCGCACGGGTGAAGCTGTTCGGCACCGGCATGGCGGCGTCGCCCCCGTCGTCGCTGACGGGCTACGTGAAAAGCCGGCCCGATCTGGAAATCCCCGACATCCAGATGTTCTTCCGCCCGATGTCGATGAGCGCGAAACAGTGGTTCCCGGGCATCATGCCGCCGTCGGAGCAGACCTACGCCTTCCGGGCCTGCCACCTGCGCCCCGAGAGCCGGGGCAGGGTGTGGCTGCGCTCGGCGGAGGCGCGAGACCCCGTGCGTATCCTCAACAACTTCCTGTCGACGGAGGAGGACAAGCGCGTGCTGCGCGAGGGATTCCGCATCATGCGGAAGCTGGGGACGCAGCCGGCGTTTGACGACACCCGCGGGCCTGAATTCTCGCCCGGCGAGCACGTCTCGGTCGACGACGATGCGGCGATCGACGCCTATGTGCGCGAGACGCTCAGCACCGTGTTCCATCCGACGTCGACCTGCCGGATGGGGGCCGACGACCGGGCCGTGGTCGACGCGGACTTCCGGGTGCGCGGGATGAACGGGCTGCGCGTCGTCGATGCGTCCACCATGCCGGATATCGTCGGCGGGAACCTCAATGCCACCGTCATCATGATGGCCGAGAAGGCGTCCGACGCGATCCTCGGGAAGGCGCCTTTGCCGAAAGCCGAGGCCGCCTGACGGCTAAACGCCGAACGTAAACACGCTCCCGAGGTTCGAGCCGACGATCTTGCCGGGCATGCGTTCCTTAAAGGCCTGGATGAAGCGCTGGCCGGTGCAGTGCATTGGCACGACGACGTCGGGGTCGAGCGCTTCCATCTCGTCGACGGTGTGCTGGATGTAGTCGTCCGGCGCCATGCCGAGGTGGAAGCCGCCGATGACGGCGTGCACCTTGTCGACGCCCGCGACGGCCATCGAGGTCTTCACCGAATTGATGATCCCGGCGTGGCCGCAGGACGAAATGACGACGAGGCCGCGGCCCTTCACGATGTAGCAGGTGGCGTGCTCTTCCGGGTGCTCGTCCTTGATCAGCCTGCCGGTGCGTTCCTCGGCCGTGAAGTGATCGTCGGGATCGACCATCGTGCCGCCGGTGACCTGTTCGAACGTCGTGCGCTCGATGTAGCCGGAAGTGAACGGCCCTTCGAGGACGTGAGGCTTCTCGCAGCAGACAGGCGCGACGAGCTGCGCGGTCAGCATCGTCTTGTCGAGCTTGCCCCACGAGTATGGCTCGGGCGGAAGGTGCTCGCGGCCCTTCATCTTGCCCTTGAGCCATTTCTCCTTGAACACGTCCTCGGCGCCGATGAACAGCGACATGTCGTCGGTCATCCGGTTGCGGTGGTGCGTAACGAACCCTTCAAGCCCGCCGAAATGGTCGCGATGCCCGTGGCTGAGGATCAGGCCGGTCAGCTTCCCGGCCTCGATGCCGAGAATGTCGAAATTGCGGTTCAGGATTTCGGGCGTGTAGCCGAAATCGAGCAAATATTCCGCGGTCGCGCCTTCCTTCTGCGATTTCAGGTGGAGCGACAGCCCCCATTCGCCGGCGAGGCTGGTCATCTGGCGGCCCGGCATCTGGCCGACATGCTCGATCGCGACCTGTTCGTGCGTCGATTTCGGCAGAAAGCGCTCGTAGTGCGAATCCACCACCACGCGCACGGCGAGACTGTCGACCACCGGCGCTTCGAAGGGTGTCTGTACGTTCATCCGAATTTCCTCCCGTTCCCTGTCGAGATGATGGCGCTGCATCCCTACAGAGGCAAGCGCTACCCCTGACATCGCGCAGCGAAACGCGATAAATTCGGGCGATAACAGGGAGGACGGGATGTCTGACAGGGAACTGGAAGGCGCGGCGGCGATCGTCACCGGCAGCGTCAGGAACATGGGCAAGACGATCGCGATCGAGCTGGCGAAGGCGGGCGCATCGGTACTGATCAACGGCCGCACGTCGGTGGATGCCGGCGAGGAAGTCGCGGAGGCCGTGCGTGCCAACGGCGGCAAGGCGATCGTCCATATGGGGGACGTCACGGACCCGGCACAGGTCGAGGCCATGGTCGCGGCCGCGGCGGAGGCGTTCGGCGGGATCGACATCCTGGTGAACAACGTTTCCAACCGCCTCGCGAAGCCGCTGCCGGAAATCGAGATCGACGAATGGCGCGGCGTGATTTCGAGCACGCTGGACGCCTGTTTCCTGTGCTCCAAAGCCGCGCTGCCGTGGCTGGAGAAATCGGACAGGGCGTCCATCGTCAATCTCGGCGGCGTGTCGGGTCATGCGGGCGTGAAGAACCGCACCGCCGTCGCGGCGGCGAAGGCAGGTCTCGTCGGCCTGACCGGCTCGATGGCGAGCGAGTTCGCGGAGCGCGATATCACCGTGAACTGCGTCGCGCCGGGACATATCGAGCATGACGGCGAACCGCACCGCATGTCCCAGCACTTCAAGGACCGGCCGATCCCGCTCGGGCGTTCTGGCGCGCCGGAGGATATCGCGGCGATGGTCCGCCTTCTGTGCGGGCCGCGCGGCCGCTACACGACCGGCCAGACGATCCACATCAACGGCGGCTGGCACATCGCGACCTGACGCAAGACCGGCTAGACTGTGCGGACGACGTAATCGACGAGGGGGAGACAGACATGCTTCCGATGCCTATCGCAGATCACGAAGCGATTTCGAAGGAACTGGCGGAAACGGGCCGGTACGTGAAGGTCCTCTGGCAGTCGGCGGACACGCTGATGTTCGTCGCCCGCGGCCGCGCCTATCGCAGCGAGTTCCATATCAATCCGTCCGACGAGCACATGACGATGCTCAAGGGCACGATGAACCTTCACTACCGGACGCCCGAAGGGAAGGAAGAGGTCGCCGTGCTGAAGGAGGGCGAGACCATCTACACCGCCGCCGGCATTCCGCATTCGCCGCGCTTTCCGGAGGACGCGTTCCTGCTAGTCGGCGAGCGCATGCGGCGCACCGGCGAGACGGATTCCTTCCAGTGGTACTGCCCGAGCTGCGACGCGCTGATCCACGAGGAGTTTTTCGTCGTCGACGACTACACGAAGGATCCCGTTTCGCAGGCCTATTCGAACTTCTTCGACTCCGTCGAGGCGCGCACCTGCGACAAGTGCGGCACGGTTCATCCCGGCCGCGATTTCTGACCCATCGAACTCGAACAGCGAGAAACATGCCCAAACAGATCGTCACCTCCGCCACCGCGCCCACGACCGGCTTCACCGACAAGGCGACCGCGTCGCCGCTCGCCCAGGGCATCCGCTACGGCAATATGCTGTTCGTCTCCGGCCAGGGGCCGCTCGACCCGGAGACGAAGGAAGTCGTCTCCGAGGATATCCAGGTCCAGACACGCCAGACGCTGACGAACCTTCAGGGCGTGCTGACGGCGGCGGGCGCCGATTTCACCAATGTCGTCAACATGCGGGTCTGCCTGCGCGACACGGCGGATTTTCCGAAATTCAACGAGGCCTTCACCGAGTTCATGCAGGGCGAGAAGGTGACGCGCACCTGCATCGGCGGCACGCCGCACCGCAAGGGCGTCAACGTCGAGATCGACTGCATCGCGATGTTCGACGATTAGCCTGTCTCAGGCGGCTGTCGACGTATCCCCGCCGTTCGCCAGTTCGCGGAAGCGGCGCGGCGACATGCCGGTTGCCCGCTTGAACAGCCGGCTGAAATAGGCCGGGTCGGAAAATCCCAACGCATAGGCGACAACCGAGACAGACAGTTCGGTATAGACCAGATTGCGGCGCGCCTCGCGGATGACGCGTTCTTCGATCACGCGAGACGCCGGCTGGCCCGTCGCGGCGCGGGCGAGGCGGGTGAGATGGGTGGCCGTCATGCCGAGTTCGTCGGCGTAGTCGGAAACGCTCCAATGCTCGGTGAAATGCTCTTCGATCAGCCTTTCGAACCGGACGAACCGCGGATCGGCGCCAAGCGCTTCCGCTGCGGGGAGATCCGACTGAAGACAGCGGGCGACCAGGGCGAGCAGAATACCGCTTTGCGAGCGCAGCATCTGGGCGCGTCCGAAGGACCGCCCGTCATATTCCGCGAAGATGCTGCGGGTGACGGAGCGCATCTCTTCCGTGAGCCCGAAGATTGCCGTTCTTCCGATCACGCGGTGCAGGGGATCGGTGCGGTCCAGCGCGTCGTCGATCGTCTCGCCGGCGAGCGTCACCACCCAGCCCCCGGTTCCCGGTTCGAACGTGAAGCCGTGGATGCTTCCGATGGGGACGTTGACGCCTGTCATCGGGGAGAGGGTGTGGGTGCGGCCCTCAAGATGGGCGGTGCCGCCGCCCTGTTCGACGAGCAGGACCTGGTGGAGCCGTCCGTGGCGATGCCTGCCCAGTTCCCAGTTGTGAAGGCGCGAACGCGTTTCTATCGTTTCGCAATGGACCACGTCGGGCAGATCGCCCGCTTCGCCGTAGAGATTGCAGTTGACGACGGCGCGACCGAGGGCCGCCTGTGCGATGTTCGATTCATCCAAGGAAGAGGGCAAAAGATCCATTTTATCTGCGATGCCTCAAGATAGAATGATCCAAAATTAGGAGAAACCGGCATGAAAACGCAAGTCTGCATCATCGGCGGCGGGCCGTCGGGTCTGCTTCTCTCCCAGCTTCTGCATCTTCAGGGCATCGACAACATCATTCTGGAGCGCCAGAGCCGCGAATACGTGCTAGCGCGGATTCGTGCGGGCGTACTCGAACACGGCTTCGCCGAGCTGATGCGCGAGGCCCAGTGCGGCGAGCGGATGGACGAGGAGGGCGAGATCCATGACGGGTTCCTCATCGCCCATGACGGCGTGCTCGACCGCATGGACCTGAACAAGTATTCGGGCGGCAGCTCCGTCATGGTCTACGGTCAGACGGAGCTGACCCGCGATCTGTACGAGGCGCGCGACCGGCTGGGCGGGAATATCGTCCACAACGCCGACGACGTGCGGCCCCACGACGTCGATACGGCCAGCCCCTACGTCACTTACCGCGCCGGCGACGAGATTATCCGCATCGACTGCGATTTCGTGATCGGGGCCGACGGGTTCCACGGCGTCAGCCGCAAGTCGATACCGAAGGACGTGCTCCAGGAGCACGAGCGTATCTATCCGTTCGGCTGGCTCGGCGTGCTATCGCGCACCAAACCGGTCAATCCAGAGCTGATCTACGTGAAGCACGAGCGCGGCTTCGCGCTGTGTTCGCTGCGATCGCAGACCCTGAGCCGCTATTACATCCAGGTGCCGCTCACCGACACGGTCGAGGACTGGTCGGACGACGATTTCTGGACTGAGCTGAAGGCGCGCCTGCCGGCCGAGGTCGCGGACCGGCTGGAAACCGGGCCGTCGATCGAGAAATCGATCGCGCCGCTGCGGAGCTTCGTCGCCGAGCCGATGCGCTACGGCAAGATGTTCCTGGCGGGCGATTCCGCCCATATCGTGCCGCCGACGGGCGCCCGCGGCCTGAACAGCGCGGCGTCGGACATCTACTACCTCTATCACGCGCTGCTGGATCACTATCAGCGCAGCGACGACAGCGGGCTCGACGGCTATTCCGACAAGGCGCTCGCGCGCGTTTGGAAGGCGCAGCGGTTCTCGTGGTGGATGACGACGATGCTGCACAGCTTCCCGGATTTCACGTCCTACGAAGCGATGCTGCAGCGGACCGAACTCGAATATCTTCTGTCGTCCGAGGCGGCGAAGGCGGCGTTGGCGGAAAACTATACCGGCCTGCCGTTCTAGACGGCAGGCGGCGTCCGGCCGCAATCAGGACGACTGCTGCTCGAAGATCTTGTCGGCCGGCACGTCGGGCAAGTCGATCCAGTGATGCTTGGACTGTGTCCAGGAGGTCTGGGTCGGGGCCGGGAAGTCCGGATCCGCGAAGCTGCCGCCGAACACGCCGACGATTCCGGGACGCGCCTGCGGCCGGAAAAATACCGAGACGCCGCAGGTCGGGCAGAAATTCACGTCGATCGTCCTGCCGGAATTGGCGGTCCGGACATAGGTGGTGAACTCGCCCTCGACCGATTTCAGCTGCTCTTCCTTGAAGAAGGCGCCGATCTGGAAGGGGCTCCCGGTGCGCCGCTGGCAGTCGGTGCAGTGGCACATGTTCACAATCGCCGGATCGCCCTCAATCGTGACGCTCAGCTGTCCGCAGACGCAGGATGCGGTGCGTTCCATGGGGTGTTCTCCCTCTGTGCGGCCGGGTCAGTAGAATAGCAGCGTGCGGATCTCGATGCTCTCGCGCGCGGGCAGGGACGGATCGTGCCCCTCGGGCGGCTCGAAGGCGGCGTGTCCGGTCCAGCGGGCGCGCCCGTCGCGCTCGGAATCGTAGCACTTGAGCAGGATCAGCTCTTCCCGCTCCATCTCCGGGAAGTAGACCCACCGCTGGTTCGGGTTGTAGCTCATGTTGAGAATGCTGCCGACGCGATCCTTGTAGACCCGCTCGGAATAGATCATGTCGTCGGGGCCGATGCTGTCCCAGGAACAGATGGCGATCTGATCGGTCTTCACCGGCCCGGTAAGCGGCCGCCAGACGTTGATCGAGGTGAACCGCCGTTTCAGCCGCATTTCCGCCTCGTCGGGAGGAAGCAGGTCGATAACGCGCTGGGGGCCCGACTGATCGGTCAGATCGTTATGGGCGGCGCGCACCGGGTCGCGCACCTTGAGACGCTCGCGTTTCTCGGGATCGCCGATACGGATGGTGTGATCGAAGACGAGGACCTTCTCGGCCCCGGTGACCTCCAGCAGGAGCTTCTCGATCTCCGGGTAGTATATCTCGCGGACCTGCGTATCGTCGGTGAAATCTGTCACGGCGGTATCGGCGCGGAGGAAGCAGAACCCGTCGGTTTCGAGATCGAAGCTTTTCGCGTCTGGCCGCCCGTCGTGAACGTTGATCTCGCGCATTTCATAGGCGCCGGTCTTGGGATCGGTCCGGCCGCCGCCGTCCGACACCTGCGTGACCGGGACCATTCCCGTATCGATGGTGAACTGCATCATGCCGCGGACGGTTCGGTCCTCGACGGCGGTCTGTGCTTCGGGCATGGAATCGCTCCCCTTCAACAATCGCCGGATCGTATCACGGCGGGCAGCCTGCGGCGAGGGGACGGCTTTGCGTTTTTCGAACGAGACAATCGAAATGAACGCAAAATCAGCGCTCTACCGGCATTTAT
>JAYPTI010000011.1:0-13876 GCA_038133505.1 Alphaproteobacteria bacterium | reverse complement strand
TATCAAAGCAGGGGTTTAATAAAGATATTTCCGTCTCACCGGCGCCGGATCCTGCCCGGGAGCAGCGCCGGGGAAACGGAACGAGAGGGCCGGTGGGGTTGGCCACTCACGCTGTGCGTTAACACGTTGTAAAGAACACGCGCGGTTGCGGAATCATCCGTCCCGGAGGAAAATATTTTGAAACCGGTTCAGGAACCGATCTGCTTGCGGGCAATCTCGATGTAGCGGTCGCGCTCGGCATCGCTGACGCCGCCCACTAATACCCAGGCGATCCCCTTGTGACGCCAGGTGGCGAGCTTCATCCCGTAGGCCTCGGCAAAGCGCGGCTGATGGTCGGGGACGTCGGTCTTCATCATGCACAGCGAGAACGGCCGGCCTTCTTTGGGGAGATAGGCGATCTGGGCGAGCGGTTGCCCCTCGATTCCGTACATGCGGGCGTATTTGTAGTCTGCCTTAACTGCCGCGAAGTCCGGCGCCTTGATCTCCTGGCCGAGGGCCTTGCTCACCCGCGCCATCTGTCGCTGGACCGGCTCCGGCGGTGGATTGCCGAGGCTGAGGGTTTCTCGGGTATACAGAGCCTGGTAGGAGGCGATCTCCTCCAGCCATTCCGCCCACTGCGTCTTTTCGGGCTGGAAGAAATTCTGGCCGGAATAGATGCCGCCGACGAACAGAAGCACGGAAGCAGCGATCGCGCCGATCCAGCGGATTACGGGTGTCCCGGTGAGTGCGGGCTTGGGCGGGTCGGCGAGGAACGCTTCGATTTCCGACAGGTCTGGAACCGGGATCAGCGCTTCCGCTGCCTCGCGATACGGCAAATCGGACGCGCGCAGCGCTTCCACCAGCGCCGCTGCTTCCGCGTCGGTGCGAAGTTCCGCTTCAAGGGCTGCCGCGTCCTCCGGTGACAGGAGACCGTCGAAATAAGCAAGCAATCTGTCTTCGGCGATCGTCATTCTACTTTACTCTCGGCGACGGGTATTTCGCCGTCGCGTACCATTTCGGCGATCCTGGCTCTTGCGCGCACGAGGCGGCTCGTTAGCGTTCCGGCCGGAATTTACAGCGCCGCCGCCGCTTCCTCGTAACTCAGCCCCTCGACATAAACGAGATGAATGGCCGATTTTTGAGCTTCAGGTAGCCGATCTACAGCAGACAACACTTCAGAGAGAAAAATCTTCCCTTCCGCCGACTCGCGCTTGTCGATGAGCCCGGCATCCTCGGCATCGACGAAGCCCTGTCCGCGCCGGATCGAATCGCGGCGTAGTTCGTTCTTCCAAATCGACTGAAGGATCGTGAAGGTCCACGCGTCGAGCCGGGTTCCGTGCTAGAACTGCGCGCGGCGCGACAGCGCCCGCTCGCAGGTCGCCTGTACGAGATCGTTCGCGCGATCGGGGTCGCGGCAGATAACGTAGGCATACCGCCACAAACGCGGCAGCAGCGTACTGAGATCGGAATTGAAGGTGTCTTCGCTCATTCGGCGCGAACCGTAGCATATTCGCGGGGCGTTTGACTGTTCATGTCGTACGTCTGGGCAGGATTTTCAGTAGCGGTAACAGAATCACGGATCGGGCGCCCCGTTTCCGCCGCCTTTCAGAAGTTTTCGGGAAAGACATGCCTGCCGTCCGGACCCACCGGCAGATCGTGCGCGGCCCGGACCGTACCGGTTGGCAAAGTCCCGTACAGATGCGGAAAAAGCGCCCCGTTTCGGGATTCCTCCCATTTCAGCGCCCCGCCCAGCGCATCGGCGTCGACTTCCAGCAAAACCAGGCCCTGGCGGCCCGACAAATGCAGGGCGGCCGTCTCGACGGCCTGCTCTCGCGTGGAAAAGTGGATAAAACCGTCTCGCCTGTCGAGGTCGGAACCTTCGTAACAGCCCGACGTTTTGGCCAAGTTCCAGGCGGATCGGTCGCAGATGTGAAACACGGTATCGGCAGTCATCTGAGGGTCCCGTTATTACGGTTCGTGCCGACGATATGCCCGGCGGCAGCGGATCAATATTTCGGTGCCTGTGGATATTCAAGCTTCGTTTACTAAATGCACCTAGTTTCGCTGGGAAATTCCGAGAGGAACGACGCCGTGAAGAAGTTCGTCAAGTTTTGTCTGCCCGTTCTCGTCCTGCTGGCCGTTGGTGTTTTCGGCTGGCTCTTCCTCGAGAGCACGGACAACAAGGAAAACGCCCAAAAGGCGGCTGTTTCCATGCTGAATGCCGCCGACCGCGCGATCGATGCGGCGACGGCAGACGCCCGTTTCCGGGCCGAAGAGGAGCCGAACTACGTTTCGGTCGGCGCTATCTTCACGTCGCAGGGAAACCTGAAAGCGACCCTGATCGTCAAGGGCAGCAAGGGCGTCGAGGCGGTGTGCAACCGCATCGCGCACGTACGCGATTACCTCGTGGTGCTGCTATCCGACTATCCGCCCGATCCGCGCCATTTGCAGGACGGGCCGGTGGGATACGACGGCTCCATCCCGGAAGGCATCAACGGCATGATCGAACGGCCCGCCGTGACCCAGGTGCGCTTCGATCCGTTCCACATCGGCAACGACGGCGGCCGCGCGAACTGCTGATTTCCGCATGACCGGACGCCGCACTTGCCGCGGCGCCCGGTGACGGCCTAAAACCGGTAAATCCACGTTACCGGAGCCGTCATGAAGTTTCCGCCGCCGCCGCACCCCGCGCCCACCAAACCCAGCTATACGCCGCCGCCGGGGGCCTGTGACTCCCATGTGCATGTGTTCGGGCCGGCTGCGAAATTTCCGTATCATCCCAAGACGACCTACAAGCCGGTCGATGCGCCGAAGGAAAAGCTGCGCGCTCTGCACGGGCTTCTGGGCTTCGACCGGTCTGTTATCGTCCAGGCTACCTGCCACGGCACGGACAACGCTGCCACGCTCGATGCCATCGCGACGTCGAACGGGCGCTGGAAGGGCGTCGGCATCGTCGACGAGAGCTTCGAGGAAAAGGATTTCGAGGCGCTGCATGCGGGCGGCATCCGCGGAATCCGCTTCAGCTTCGCGCGCCATCTCAGCGGCCCGCCTAATTTCGACCGGGTTCACCGGATCGCGGAGAAGATCGAAGGGCTCGACTGGCACCTCGTGATCTATATCGAGGCCGAGGACATCGTCGAATTCAACGCCGACCTCCGCAAGTTCAAGCTGCCGGTCGTTTTCGATCATATGATCCGGGTGAAGGTCGCCGACGGTCTGGACTCCGAGCCGTTCAAGCTGCTGCTCGACTTCATGCGGAACGAAGACGTCTGGGTGAAGATCTCCTGTGCCGAGCGCTTGTCGCAGGCGGGCGCGCCATATGACGACGTCGTGCCGTTCGCGCAGGCCGTCATCGAGACCAAGCCGGAACGCGTTCTCTACGGTACCGACTGGCCGCATCCCAACCTGTGGAAGGGAATGCCCGACGACGGCCATCTCGTCGACCTGATCCCGCGCTACGCGCCCGATCCGGCGCTCCAGAAGCAGATTCTCGTCGACAATCCGGCCGTCCTCTATGGTTTCGACGATTGATCCGCGCGCTCACCTTGCTGCTGGCGTTCCAGCTGGCGGGTGAGCTGATTGCGCGGCTGACCGCGATTCCGGTGCCCGGGCCGGTTGTCGGCATGGTGATGCTTGTCGCCCTGTTCGCGGTGCGCGGCGCCATACCGGAAGACCTCAAGGCGGTTGCAGGGACGATCCTGCGGCATTTGTCGCTCCTGTTCGTACCGGCGGGCGTCGGGTTGATGCTGCACGGCGCCCGGATCGCCTCCGAGTGGGCGGTGATCGCCGCGGCGCTGCTCGGCAGCACGATCCTGTCGCTGATCGTCACCGTCCTGGTGTTCCGGCTGTTCGCGCGCGGCCGCGACGCGGAAGACGGCGGGGAGGCGGCCTGATGCCGGGAGTCGTCACCGACGTCTGGGTCTATCTATCCGCCAACCCGCTGCTGTGGCTGACCGCGACGCTGGGCGCCTACGTCTTCGGCCATTGGCTGTATCTGCTGTCGGGCGAAAACCCGCTGGTGAATTCCGTCGCCATCGCGGTCGCGATCCTGATCGCGCTGCTGCTTGTCACGGGGACGGATTACCGGCGCTATTTCGACGGCGCGCAGTTCGTGCATTTCATGCTCGGCCCGGCGGTCGTCGCCCTCGGCGTGCCGCTTTACGAGCACCGGAAGCAGGTGCGCCGCGCATTGCTGCCGATCGTTGCGGCGCTGCTGGCCGGCGCCGCAACGGCGGTCGTGTCCGCGGTCGGGATCGCCTATCTGCTGGGCGGATCCGAGGAGACCGTGATCTCGCTCGCGCCGAAATCCGTGACGACGCCAATCGCGATGGGAATCGCGGAACGGCTCGGCGGGCTGCCGTCGCTGACCGCGGGGCTCGTGCTCATCACCGGCATCCTCGGCGCCGTGATCGGCTCGCCGCTTTTCAATGCGCTGGGCTTCACGGACTGGCGCGCCCGCGGGTTTTCGATGGGACTGACGGCGCACGGCATCGGCACGGCGCGCGCGTTCCAGGTAAACGAAGTAGCCGGAACGTTCGCCGCCATCGGGCTCGGCCTCAACGGCGTCGCGACGGCGATCCTCGTGCCGCTGCTGATCGGGGCGTTCCGCTAGACGCGGGGCTCAGGCGACGAAGCCTTCGATAGACGGCGTGCCGTTGTCGAACTCCATAAACCGCCAGTCCCACGCGCTCCCGTTGCTCGTCACGTAGCCGGCCGTCTGACCCGCGAAATGCGCCGGCACGATGATCGTGTTGCTGTCGGCGACGTCGCGGAGGATGCGCTTGCGGCTCTCGGCGGCTTCCTGGGGTTTGGGACAGAAGCAGGTGCTCCAGTCCGGCTCCACGCACTGCAGCGGGTGATGCATCATGTCGCCGGTGAAGATCGCGTGACCGTCCTTCGAGCGGAAATTGACGCAGACCTGACCCGGCGAATGGCCGAAGGCGGGCGTGAGCCAGATGCCGTCCTCGAGCTCGAAGTCGGCGTCGACGAGTTTCGCCTGGCCGGCCTCGACGATCGGCAGGCAGCTGTCCTCCCAGATCGCGGCGCGCCGGTCGTCGCGGGCGTCGGACGTCGCGTCGGCCTCCCACGCCTCGTATTCCTTCTTGCCGAAGATGTAGGTCGCGTTGGGAAAGGTCGGCACCCACTTGCCGTTGATCAGCCGCGTGTTCCAGCCGCAGTGATCGACGTGCAGGTGCGTACAGAACACATAGTCGATGTCCTCGAAGCGCAGCCCGTGCGCGACGAAGCCGTCGAGCCACGGCTGCTTCGGATAATCGAGCGCCGGTCCGCGCAGTGGCTTGTGCTCGCCGACGCAGGTGTCGATCAGGATGTTGTGCTTCGGCGTCCGGACGACGAACGTCTGGTAGGTGATGACCAGCAGGTCCTGCGCCGCGTCGTAGACCGTGGGCGCCATCTTCGCGAGGTGGGCGAGGGCGGTCGCCTTGTCGGCCGTGGGGAACATCACCTCCGGCGGGCGCCACGGCCCGTCGCGCTCGATGAAACTCGATACCAGGATGTCTCCGACCTTGAACGGACGCATGCCTCTTTCCCCTCGTTGTTCGATCCGAGGATAGCGCCTTCGCGACAGGCTGGCGATCCGCCGCCGGGCGGCTTACCATCGGGAAACGGTCCAATTCGGGAGGGAACCATGGACACCGGCATCGAACCGACCCGCGAAATTCCGATCAAGGAAATAACCACGACGACGGATACGCGGGACATCCTCGCGCACTGCAAGTTCCAGGGCGAGAAATACAAGTTCGACGAGCTGGTGATCGTGGACACCGACGCGCATCACATGGAAATCGAATCCTGGCGCGACATCTGCGAGTACATCGAGGACGAGGTGCAGCGGCAGGCGGCGCTCGATCACCTGCAGAACCGCACCGGCAGCCCGCCCTACGGCATGAACGGGGACCTTGCGCTGCGCTACCAGGACAATGCCGGGCGCGTGCCGCACCAGGCGAAACTCGGCGAGCCGGTCGACGACGACAGCGTCCATCGCGACGTGACGCTGATCCGCCGCGCGATCGAATCCTTTCATCTCGACTACATGGTCGTCTTCCCGACGCCGATGCTGAACCTCGGCATGCACCCGCAGTTCGATATGGAGGCGATGCTCGGCCGCGCCTACGACAAGTGGTTCTGCGAGAACATCCTGCCGATGGACCCGAAGATGAAGACGATGCTCTTCGTGCCCTTCAACGATCCGAAGGCCGCTCTGAAGACGGTCGAGGAACTGGGCGACCATCCCGACGTCGTCGGCTTCATGATCACCTCGGTGCGCCACAAGGCGGTCCATCACAACGACTACATGCCGCTCTACAGCGCGATGGAGGCCACCGGCAAGCCGCTCGGTTTCCATGCCGGTTATAACTGGGCGGACCCGTCGATGTCCCAGATCAACCGGTTCGGCACGATGCATGCGTTGTCGTTCGTCTGGTGCAACGTCGTCCACATGTCGAACTGGGTGATGAACGGCATGCCGGAACGCTTTCCCAAGCTGAACACCATCTGGATCGAGTCCGGCCTCGCCTGGGTGACGTGGCTGATGCAGCGGCTGGATCACACCTACCTGATGCGCTCGTCGGAAGCGCCGATGCTCAAGAAGCTGCCGAGCGAGTACATGGCCGAGATGTTCTACACCTGCCAGCCGATGGAGACCGATCACAAGGAAGCGCTCGAGGTGACGCTCAAGATGATCAACGCCAAGGAACAGCTCCTCTACGCGTCGGACTGGCCGCACTGGGATTTCGATGCGCCGAGCGTCATCTGGGACCTGCCGATGCTCGACGACGAGGCGAAGAAGAACATCCTCGGCGAAAACGCGATGCGGCTGTTCGGCCTGGAGCGTCCGCCCGGGAAGTAGATTGCGTCAGGCGGCGGGCGGCGTTTCCTTCCGCAGCCTGTTCTCGGCCTGCGCGATCAGGAAGCCCGAGACGAAGATCATCGCGCCGCCGATCCAGACGAACACGTCTGGGCTCTCGCCGAAGATGAAGTAGCCGATGATCGCGACCCAGATCAGGCGGACGAAGTCGATCGGCATGACGACGTTTGTGGGCGCGAGCTTGATCGCCTGGTTCATGCAGAGATGCCCGCCGGTCCCGAAGCTGCCGACCAGGACGAGGAAGAAAAGCTGGTTCCAGGTCGGCCACTCCCAGACGAAGGCGGCGGGGATGGCGGACAGCGGCGTCATCAGCAGCACCATGTAGAGCGTGATGGTAACGCTGGAGTCCGTGCGGCTGAGCGATTTGATGATCATCACGGCGCTGCCCCAGGTCATCGCCGCCAGCACGGCGAGGATGGGGCCGAGGCCGATCTCTTCGTAGCCGGGCCGCAGGATGACGAGGGTGCCGGCGAACCCGATCAGGATCGCCGCCCAGCGCCCGAAACCGGTGATCTCCTTGAAGAAGAAGATCGCAAGGAACGTCGCGAAGATCGGCGCCGCGAACGACAGCGCGATCACCTCCGCGAGCGGCGTGATCGAGATCGCGTAGAAGAACGCGAACATCGAGCCGATGTTGAGCGACACGCGGCCGAGATGGAGCCCGAACCGCGTCGTCTTGAGGGGCGTCAGCCCGTGCCGGACGAAGAACGGCGCCAGCGCCACCAGCCCGAAGAAGTTGCGGAAGAACGCGACCTCGAACGGATGCAGGTCGGTGCTGACATGCTTGATGGTCGAATGCATCGCCGAGAAGCTCAGCGTGGCGACGACCATCAGGGCGATACCGCGCAGGCGCTCGAAGCGCGGCTCGGTGAGGAAGGCGCGAACGGGCAATCGGGCTCAGCCGTACTGGTTGAGGACGTGACGCTGCAGCGCGTGCTTGAGGATCTCCTCCGGCCCTTCGGTGATCATGAAAGAGCGCGCGTCTCGCCACAGCTTCTCGATGGGGAAGTCGGTGGTCAGCCCGACGCCGCCGTGCATCTGCATGCAGCGGTCGGTCGCCTCGAACGCCTTGCGGTCGCCGATATACTTGCACATGTAGCTTTCCCAGCGGATGTCCTCGCCGGCGTCGTACTTGGCGGCGGCCGAGTAGACCATCAGCCGCACCATGTGCAGATCGGCGTAGGTGTCGACCAGCATCCACTGGATCGACTGGCGGTCGGCGAGGGGCCTGCCGAACGTCACGCGGGCTTTTGCATAAGATGCGCCGAGCTCGAGGCAACGCTCCATCGTCCCCAGGCCGATCGAGCCGTGGCGCATCCGCCCCGACGTGATCCAGGTCTGCGCCATGCGGAACCCGTCGCCTTCCTTGCCGACGAGGTTCTTCTGCGGCACGCGCACGTCGTCGAACGCCATCTCGCAGGGCTGGTCGTCCATCATTGTATGCTGCTTGCGCAGGATCTTCACACCGGGCGTGTCGGCGTCGACGAGGATGCAGGAGATGCCGCCGCGCGTGCCTTTCTCCGGGTCGGTCACGCAAATCACCTGGAAGAAGTCGGCGGTGTCGGCGCCGGTGATGAAGCGCTTGGTGCCGTTGATGACGTAGTCGTCGCCGTCCTTCATGGCGGTCGTCTTCATGCCGGCCGGATCGCCGCCCGCGTCGGGTTCGGTCTGCGCGAAGCCCGGCTTCATCTCGCCGCGTATACACGGCATGAGGTACTTCTCGGTCTGCTCCTCGTTTGCGTACTCGGCGAGCAGCGGGCTGACGTCGGGGCCGAAGATCCATTTCTTGCGGCGCGGGAAGGCGATGGTGCGGCCGGTCTCCTCCCAGACGACGACGCGGGCGAGCAGCCCCATGCCCAGGCCGCCGAGGCGCTCCGGAATATCGATGCCCCAGATGCCGAGCTCCTTCGCGCGGTCTTCCAGCTTCTCGCGGATCGCCGGCACCATCTCGGGACCGTCATAGGCCTCGCGTTCGATCGGAATGACCTCTTTGTCGATGAAACGCCGCAGCGTTTCCTTGAGCATGCGGAGCTCTTCGGGAAGCTCGAATTCCATGGATCGTCAGTCCCCTGATGTTTCTTGGATGATGGCGGATGCGCCGTATCCTGTCCATTCGCGGGTCCGCGCCCTATTATCAAATGAACCGAATTCGAATCGATAATTGGAGGGCGTCAAACCATGGGCATGCTGATCGAAGGCAAGTGGATCGACGACGACGAGAAGTACCGCAACCCGACCGGCGGCGCGTTCGTCCGGCCGCAGTCGAGCTGGCGCAACTCCGTCACGGCCGACGGCTCGTCGGGCTTCAAGGTCGAGCCCGGCCGCTATCATCTTTTTCTCGCGCCGTCCTGCCCGTGGGCGCACCGCGCGCGCATCGTGATGCGGATCAAGCAGCTCGAGGACGTCATCTCCTACACCATGTCGGACCTGCCGCGGACGCGGAGCTGGGCCTACACGCAGGGCATAGACGAGCTGCAGCCGGGCGACGACGGCGTGCTTGAACTGCACGAGGTCTATGTCGCCGCCGATCCGAACTACACGGGCCGGGTCACCGTGCCGGCCCTGTGGGACCGCCAGAAGAAGACCATCGTGAACAACGAGTCCTCCGAGATCATCCGGATGCTCAACACCGAGTTCAACGAATGGGGCGACGCCTCGATCGACCTCTATCCCGAGGTGCTCCGCGGCGAGATCGACACGCTCAACGACCGCATCTACGAGACCATCAACAACGGCGTCTATCGCTGCGGCTTCGCCAAGACCCAGGAAGCCTATGAGGAATATGTCGGCCCGATGTTCGAGACGCTCGACTTCCTCGAGGAGCGCCTGTCGAAGCAGCGCTATCTCGTCGGCGACACGCCGACCGAGGCCGACTGGCGGCTGTTTGTGACGCTGATCCGGTTCGATTTCGTCTATTTCTCCCATTTCAAGTGCAACATCCGGCGCATTCAGGACTACCCCAACCTGTGGAACTACACGCTCGATCTGTACCAGACGCCGGGCATCGCCGAGGTCGTCGATATCCCCGGGATAAAGAAGGGCTATTACGGCGGCCAGTCCCAGGTGAACCCGACCGGTATCGTGCCGCTAGGGCCGCACATCGACCTGACCGTGCCGCATAATCGAGACAGGCTCGCCAAGGCGGCTTAGCGGCGGGGCGGTTCTCCGAAATCGCGGCTGAGCGCCTTCCACCGATCCGCTCCCGATGTATTCCCTCGGGCTTGTCCCGAGGGTTCATCGCGAAGCCAATGTGGTTTATCCATGGACCCCCGCCACAAGGGCGGGGGAGTAACTTTGTGCAGGTTGCCGCGTCGTGCGGTCCTTCCGCTGCCATATTGTCGGACATTTTCGGGGTAACACCCTTTGCGGGTATGGCGGTGGTCGAATTCGCAATTCGACCCCACGCACCCGAAACGCACCTGCTTTCGCAAAAGTCATAAAACAACCCCATGCACTCTTTCGTTCAGTTTGGTTGAGCGGTTTTCAGCAGTCGATTTCTCCTGTTTCGACACAAAGCGGGATTGTTCGCACGCAGTGTCCCTCGCGCGCGTCAGGACCGTTTCGGTCTGATCGGCTTGTATCCGTTACGCTAACATCGAAAAGAACGAAAAGCGAACTTTCGGGCAAACGATCCGCATCCGATGCCGCCGGAGCGGCCGTCCCAAAAGTGCCACAGATTTGACACCCGGATTCGCCTTCCAAACCGCCGCCCGTCGGTCAGAGTGCCGCCGTTGATTAGTCGGTAGGCGCGATTTCCCCCGAGGATTTCCCACGCCGTCGGATTTCGATGAACCGAGAGGAGGTTGCCAGCATGCAACGCCACGTCCGGATTTTCGCCCTCATTGCAATTATGGGCGCCCTGCAAGGGTGCGCGGCCGCTGCGCTGACAGCGGGAAGCATCGCGGGGAGCGCCGGCATCAGCCATACGCTGAGCGGCATCGTCTACAAGACGTTCTCGGTGCCCGCGAAGGATCTTCGAGTTGCCACGCTCAAGAGCCTGAACCGGATGCAGATCAAGGTGACGAAGGATGAGGTCGCGGAATTCGGATGGAAGATCGAAGGCGCCGCCTATGAGCGCCAAATCGCCATCGGGCTCGAACGCATCACGCCTTCGACGACCCGCATGCGGG
Organism: Alphaproteobacteria bacterium; assembly: GCA_038133505.1. Classification (GTDB taxonomy): domain Bacteria; phylum Pseudomonadota; class Alphaproteobacteria; order MPNO01; family UBA830; genus JAYQUR01. The sequence goes on along the minus strand of JAYPTI010000011.1, from coordinate 2,881 downwards.
TGGTGACGAGCGAGGCTTCGATCTTCAAGGATGCCGCGACCAGCACGGAAATCATCGAACAGACCGCGAATTCCCTCGGGACGTCCGTTGCCCGGGCCCGCTGAGACACACAACGAAATGGGGGTAATCATGAACAGAACCGTCAAGGCGCTTGCAGCCGCAATAGCCGTCGTTGCGGGAACGCAGGCCGCGTCTTCGCAGGAAATCCCGCCGGATGTGCCGCCCGAACCGGTGACCGTCGCGTACGAAACGCTGTCGCCGGGACACCAGATGATCGTCGACGCGATCTTCTCCCGCCAGGCGGAAGGCGGCACGTTGACGCGGGACGACATCGCGGCGCTCAAGGATGAGGCCGGCTGGGGCAAAATCTACAAACGGCTTCATGCCGACGGACTCGTGACGGAACGGAATCTCGGCCAGGCGATCCGCGCCTATCACGGCACGCCGACGACCGGCAGCGCGGGCGCGGAGGATCCGGCCGCGGCGACAGGCGCAATCGGCCGTCAACCGGCGGCCGCCGCCTCTCCCGATGGCAAACCGGAGGGCGGGGCCGGCAGCTGGAAACCGCAGCGCGGGACGACGGTCATCACGACCGGCGACGGGCGTTCGTTCGTTGCCGGCAAGGGCAAGATCGTTACAAGCGGGTTCCACGGCCCCAGGTCGCATTCGGCCGCTCCGGAGTACCGGGGCGCCGGCGCGGCGAAAATCCGGCCGCAGGCGGTATCCCTGCGCGGCAATGCGGGCGTTGCCCGTGGCGGCGGCAAGGCGAACGGCAAGGCGCTCGGCATCGGCGGGCGCACGAAATAGCGCGGCAGACCGACACCCTATCGCCAGAGGCTTTCCTGGCGCCAGGGCGCCGGCACCGACAATGTTCCCGCGAGCGCGGCAGAACCGTCACCGAGCGTCACGGATTGCCACGCGTCGCGCCATTCCGCCGGCAGCGGGTAGGGCGTTTCGATACGTTCCTCGCGCGCGAATCCGAACCGCCCGTATTAGGCCGGATCGCCGAGAACGCAGACGCAATCGACCCCGCCGCGTTCCAGCCGTTCGAACCCCGCCTGGATGAGCGCGCGGCCAATGCCCTGCTTCTGCGCGGCGGGCAGGACCGCAAGCGGGGCGAGCAGCGCGACCTTGTCCGGCGCGGCCTCGATGCCGCAGATCGTGAAGGCGATATGTCCGCAGACAGCTCCGTTTGCGGGGGCGACGAGCGATATCACGCCATCTTTGAGGTCGAGCAGGTCGCGGACGAGCGGCAGTAGGTCTTCCCCGGGGAAGGCGGCAGCGTAAAGCGCTTCGATTGCGCCGATATCCTCGGGTCCGCTATCGCGAAATTTCTTATCTGCGGTCACCCGATCAATCCCCGATAATACTCCGAATGATCGCCCGCATGGTTCGCCATACCCGGTTTCGTCAGGCACCCGCGCGGCGCGATGAAGCTGTCGATCCGGCGGCGCGGGCGCTCGTTCCACTGGATGTTGAAAGCGCACAGCTTCGGGAAGAACTGCAGGTGGCTGTACGGCAACGTGTCGTGGATCCACCAGGCCAGCGCGCGCCAGTCGGCGCCTTTTGCATATTCGTCCGCGAACCACGGGATCACGATGCAGGCGGTCGCGCCGATGCAGCCGTCCTTGTCGCGCCGGTCCCAGATGTGGCCGGCATAATCCCTTTCGTTCGACGCGCAGTTGAGCCGGTTGCGGTTGCCGAAATCGTTGAGCGCGGCGGAGCGGTAGGCCGAGCGGATGGCGATGCGGCCGAACCGGTCGGCGAGCGGTTCGAGAAGTTCCTCGCACAGCTTCGTACCGGCGGCGACCGCTAGGTCGGGATCGTCGGGGACGTTCGGGATGCAATGGATCGCGGCGATTTCGCTGTACAGAAAGTCGCGCAGGTAGAAGGATTTCGAGAGGCGGACGCGGCCGAGGTCTTCGAGCCCCCTGACGCTGCCGGGTTTTCTCATGGGATTGCACCACACACACGGTGTCATCGCTGTGCTGCGATGCGGTTCCTATACGCCTGAAGCTTCCAAAAGCCTAATCCGTCATCCTCGGCCTTGAGCCGAGGATCCATGTTACGGATCCCCGTGCCGTGGACCCTCGGGTCAAGCCCGAGGGTGACAAAGGGTGGGTGGTGAGAATCGACACCGCAACGCATTCCCATACTTCGGAAACTCTTCAAAGGGCATGGCGTCATCCGCGATCAGGTCCTTGCTACCCGCTATTCATCGCGGGCGCGACGGACGGTCCAGGGCGACGGCCTTGACCATGGCGTAGACCCGCGTGCCCGGCACGAGCCCGAGCTCGTCGCGCGATTTGCGGGTGACGCGCGACCAGATCGGCGTGTCGCCGATGCGCACCTCGACGTCGGCCTGCGGGCCGTCGGACGGCGCGATCGTGGCCACCGTACCTTCGAACACGTTGAGCACGCTGACGTTGGTCGGCGGATCGAGCGCGAGGCTGACGTCGCGGGCGCGAACCCGGATACGCAAATTGTCGCCGGTCGCGAGATCGGGGGCGGTGACGCGGAAGGTTCCCCCTGCGAACGACAGCGCGGCGATGCCGTAGTCGGCGTCGACTCCCTCGACGGTGACGCCGATGACGCTGCCGGAATCGCCGTTGCCGACGGTTCGCACCAGATCGGGCCGGTTCATCACGTCCTCGACCGGGCCGCTCGCGACGACGGAGCCGTCGCGCAGCAGCACCATTTCGTCGGCGAGCTGGAGAACTTCGTCGACGGCGTGGCTGACATAGACGACGGGGATGTCGATCTCGCGGCACATGCGCTCGATGAAGGGGATGATCTCCTGCTTTCTGGCGGTATCGAGGCTGGCGAGCGGCTCGTCCATCAGCAGGAGGCGGGGCGCGGACAGCAACGCGCGGCCGATGGC
>JAYPTI010000010.1:24937-40970 GCA_038133505.1 Alphaproteobacteria bacterium | reverse complement strand
GGCCACCCATGAGGATACTGGCGTTGGGTGGCCGGGAGGGGGAGCGGGCCGGTGCCGTCGAAAATCAGCCGTCGCTTTCCGAGCTGCCCGGCTCGGTCGACGAAGCCGCGGGCGCGAACGACGGGGCGCCCGTCGTCTTGCCGCCGAACTGCTCGACGCCGTCGCCGCCCGCCGCCGCGCCGCCTGCCGGCGTGCTGACCGCGGCATCTCGCAACAGGAGATTCTGCAATATCTGCTGGGTCCCGTCCTCCAGGGCGACACCGCCTTCCTCGATCGCCTTGTCGGCAACCAGGCGCGACAGATCTATCGCCGCTTCGGGCGATGCCTTGTCGTCGCGAACCCGCCCGATCACGGCGCTTACCTTGCCCGCCGCAGCGGAGACGTTGCCGATCTGGGCGCGGGAGCCGCGCACCGCAGCCTTGACGTCAAGCAAGGCGATCTTCGCATCCGCGACCTCCGTCACCGCGGCCTCGGCGCCGGACTGGCTCGTCAAAGACGCGCTCGCCAGATCCGAGGACAGCCCCTCGGTGTCGGCGCGATTGATGCTCACGGTGACGTTGTCGCCCGTCTCGCCGCCCGTCTTGAAGGACATCTGCAGCGGATCGGACGAGTTGTCGGTGTCTCCCTTCAACAGGCTGGTGCCTTTGAAGCTCGTGTTGTTCGCGATATCGTCGATATCCGACCGGACATCGTCGAACTCTTCCTGGAGAACCGCGCGCTCCTTCGCCGACAGCTCAGCGGGCGTATAGGTCGAGCCGTCCTCGCGTTCGATCCCGGTCCGCGCGCCGATATCGGCGAGCTCTTCTAGGCGATCCAGCTTCGCCGAAATCTTCGTCAGCGACGCATCGACGGTGTCCAGCACCGAGGCGGCCTCGGCCGCGTTCCGCGCGGACTGCTTCAGCGTATCTATCTGGGTCGTGAAGCGCGCGCTCGCGGCAACCGCGACGCGGTCGGCCCGGAGCGAAACGCCGTCGATGTCGACCGAGCGCGGCGGGTTGCCGCCGGCTGCCCGGCTGAGAGCGATCAGACTTTCCGCCTGGCTTCCACGCGGAAAGATACTCGACAGATCGACAGGACCCGCTTTGGTAATCTCTGCCATGACTTCGTCCCTTACATCCAATCAGGCTCGAAGCGCACCAATAGTCTTTTTATTCACTCTCGAATATAGAAAGAGGGGATTAAAATACTCTTAATTATAATTATTCAAATCCCGTAATATATTGACTTTATTTTTTTATTTTTAATTGTATTTTATTTGAATAAAACCTTCCGGAACATTTCATAAAATCACCGGTTTCACGATGCGCCTGCCGAGCCGCGTCGCCCAAGCGAAAAACGGCGGCCAATCGGCCGCCGTCTTCCGTCCCGCCGGTCGAGCCGGCGAAGATGAGTACCTTACGCCGCGCGGCGCATCGCGGGACGGCGCGCCGGACGGCGAACCATCTTGCGCGCAGCCGGCTTGCGAGCCGGAGCCTTGCGCGCCGCGATCTTGCGGACGGGCGCCTTCTTCATCGTCTTGCGGGCCGCGGGCTTCTTCGCCGCAACCTTCTTCGCAGGACGCTTCTTGGCGACCGTCTTCTTCGCAGGCGACTTCTTCGCCGCCGGCTTCTTCGAGGAGCCCGACTTCTTCAGCTCGTTGTGGAGCTTCTGGAACTCGCGGCTGAGCTGCTTGCGCAGCATCTCGATCTGGCGGTGAACCGGGTTGGCCGGGATCGCCTTGCGCGCGACCGGCTTGCGAGCCGGCGCCTTGCGGGCGGCGGGCTTGCGAACTGCCTTCTTCATCGCGGGCTTGCGAGCAGGCGCCTTGCGGGCAACGGTCTTGCGCGCCGGGGCCTTCTTCGCGGGAGCCCGGCGAGTCGTGGCCGAACGCGTCTTCGGTTTGGCCGTTGCAGCCGGCTTACGTTTAACAGCAGTCTTGGCAGACATGTGATGGCTCCTTCCGTTTTTCAAGTGGAATAAAAGTACGCACTCAACGCGTGCTCGTTGAAAGACAGGTGCCAAGTACCCCTGCAATATTAAAAAAGTATAAATATCGGCGAGTTGGGATCAGGGATGTTTGCTGGCGCGCGAGCGAGTATTTGCGCAAAACACCGCCGCCGTGATGAGGACAAATCCGACCGCGCTTCCCCACCCGATGGGCTCTCCCAGTATCCAGGAGGCGAACAATATTGCCGTCAGCGGATTGCAGCCGACGGCGATTGCCGCCTGCGTCGGCGTGACGAGACGATACCCTGTAATGAACAGCAGCATCATGCCCGCGCCGCCTGGCAGCGCCAGGAACGCAAAGGCGGTCCACCCCTCGACGCTCATCCGGAGCGAGTTGCCGAAGGGGTCCCCGAGGAAGGCTGCCACGACCATCAGCGCGAGCGATCCGGCGAACATCGACCACGCCATCATGGCGATGGCGTCGTATTTCATCACGTAGCGTTTCGCGAACGCCGTGTAGGCGGCGGAGAACGCGGTTCCGATCGCCATGATGACATCGCCCCGCAGCGCGTTTTCGGGCGCGCCGACGTCGAAGCCGATCGCCGACCAGACGCCCCCGATGGCAAGGAGAACCCCGGCTATCTTCCAGGACGTGATCCGTTCGATCCGGAAGGCGGCGGCGAGCGTCATCGTCACCAGCGGCATGCACGCATAGATCAGCGCGCCCCGGGCCGAGGTGGTGTCCTCGAGCGCGCGGGCGAAGCAATAGGGAAAGGCCGCGAAGAAGATCACCGCGAGGACGAGCAGCCCGAGCCAGTCGCGCGGGTCGACGCGGAAGCGGCGGCCCTGATATCGGACCATCGCGATCAGGAAGAGCGACGCCACGAAATAGCGGAGGGAGGCCAGCGTGAACGGATCGGTTTCCTCGACCACGAAGCGCGTCGAGACGACGGTCAACCCGCCGACGCTCGCCGCGCCGCAAACGAGGGACATGCCCAGCAGAGCTTTTCGGTCGATCATGGATCGACGCCCCGGACTGGCAGGATCGCCGTCAGTCGAAGGCCTTGTCGCCGAGCACCGCTTCCCGGAAACGCGCGCGGATCGCAGTCCCGTCGCGCATCGGCAGGATCATCGGCACGTAGTCCGTATTGACCTTCACGGTCACGAATACGGGGCCCTTCTGTTCGTAGAGCGTCGGAACCGCCGCCTCGAGCTCCTTTTTCGTCCAGACTGTCCGGGTCGTCCCGAACCCCGCCGCCGCCGCCATGCCGGCAAGGTCGACGCCGTGCCCGGTATGGGTGTCCTGCATCCCGGTCTCGCCGTAATGCTGGTTGTCGAACACGCAGACGGCGAGGTTCTCCGGCGCGGCCACGGCGATCGTGGCAAGGCTTCCGATGCCCATCAGCATCTCGCCGTCGCCGGTAACCACGAGCACGCGGCGGTCGGGCTGCGCGCGGGCGAGGCCGAGCCCGGTGGCCGCAGCGCCGCCCATGCCGCCCCACAGGTAGAAATTGTTCGCGTGGTCGCCCGCCGCCGCCGCATCCCAGGTGGACGACCCGAGGCCGGTGACGAGCAGCGCGTCGCCGCGATCCTTCAGGATACGGGAGACGACGTCGCGCCGGTTCAGGGTGATCTTCTTCGCCGCCATTATTTCCGCCAGTCCTTGAAGCCGACGATGCGCTGGCCGATCAGCACCGCTACGCCGCGGTAGGAGTTGAACGCGATCTGCGTCGCCGCATGGAGGGTTTCGGCCAGTTCGGCCGGTTCGTCGACGTGGTAGACGATCATGCCCGCGTCCTCGAGCGACTTCTGCGTCGACTGGCCCATCGGGATCTGCCACGGGTTGAACTCGCCCCACTCGCCGCGCATCGTCACCAGCATCAGCAGCGGCGAGCGCGTCTCGACGATCACTGACAGCATGTTGATGCAGTTACCGACGCCCGAAGACTGCATCAGCAGCGCCGAGCGGTCGCCGCCGAGCCACGCGCCGAGCGCGAGCGCAATGCCCTCTTCCTCGGTGGTCAGTCTCGTCGTCTTGATGCGATTGTCGGCATGGCACCGCCGGATCAGCTCCGCATGCCCGGCGTCCGGGACGTAGCTCACTTGCGCGATGTCGTTGTCTTTGAGCGTCTTGAATATTTCGCCCGGCCAGGCGGGCGATTTGGCTTTCTTGGTGCGGGCTTTCGCCGCCATAAGTCTCTCCGGCCGTCAACTTCCCCTGCGCCTCTATTATCCGGTTCGCACGATCAGTACAATTGCGCAGACGTCATAGGGGGACGCGGATGCCGCGCATCGAAGCGAACGGGATAGAGATAAACTGCGAGATCGACGGCCCGGAGGGCGCGCCGTGGGTCACCTTCATTACCGGCATCACCAACGACACCACGATGTGGGACGATCACGTGCCGGCGCTGAGCCGCGAGCACCGGCTGCTGCGGCTGGATTCGCGCGGCCACGGCGGTTCAGACGCGACGCCGGCGCCGTATGATTTCCATACCCTGACCGGCGACGTGATCGGCGTGTGGGACGCGCTCGGCATCGAGCGCAGTCACGTCGTCGGCATCGGTCTCGGCGGCATGACGACGCTGATGCTGGCCCTGCGCGAGCCGCGCCGGGTCTCCGCCATCGTACCGACCGCCTGCCGCGCGGAGCTGGTGCCGGAATACCAGGCCATCTGGCCGCCGATGATCGAGCTGTCGAGCGAGGGCGGCATCGACGCGATCGCCGACATCACCGCCGAACGCTGGTTTCCCGAACCGTTCCGCGAGGCCAACCCGGAAAAGATGGACGCGGTTCGCGCCATGATCCGGCGCACCTCTGTGGACGGCTATCACGGCTGCATCCGCGCGCTGCTGACGCTGTCGGCGGGCGAGCGGCTGCCCGAGCTCCGCATGCCGGCCCTGTTCGTCTCCGGCGCGCTCGATTTCATCGGCGGGCCGGCAGACGTGATGGCCGAGATGGCGCGTACCGTCGCCGACGGCCAGCACGTCACGCTCCCCGACGCCGGGCATATCTGCAACATGGCCAACCCGCGCGCCTACGACAGCGCGCTGCTCAGTTTCTTCGCCAGCCTGTAACTCGACCCGTGACCTGAACCGACGGGATCGCCCGTCCGAACCGTGGAGGTAGCATGTTCAACCCGATGAATCCCGACGGCGTTGCGCCGCCCGCCCGCAAATACGTCCACGCGATGACCGTGCCCGCCGGCTTTCGCCTGCTCAGCCTGTCGGGCCAGGTCGGAACCCTGCCCGACGGCTCGATCCCGGACGGCATCGAGGCGCAGACCGAAGCGACGTTCGAAAACTGCCGCAAGTGCCTGGAAGCCCACGGCATGGACGTCGAGAACGTCTACAAGATCGTCCAGTACCTGACGGATCCCCGGTACCGCGATCCGTTCTTCGAGATCCGCAACCGGTTCCTCGGCGACCATACGCCGACGTCGACGCTGCTGTTCGTGTCCGCCCTCGCCCAGCCGGAAATGCTGGTCGAAGTCGAGCTGTTCGTCGCGGGACCCGAAGCGTGACATTCCGCACTGCCCTGCTGGCGGCAGGTCTCCTGGCGCTCGCGGCGTCTCCGGCGACCGCGCAGCGGCCCGTCCCCGTCGACCTCGAGCTTTCCTTCGTCGTCGACGCGTCTGGCTCGATCGACAGCGAGGAGATGAAGCTCCAGCGCCAGGGCTATGCCGACGCGCTCGCCAATCCGCAGGTCATCAAGGCAGTTACCAGCGGCTTCCTGCGCTCGATCGCCATCACCTATATCGAGTTCGCCGCCGACGGCTGCATCTGGCAATGGGTCGACTGGGTCAGGATCACGGATCTCGCGTCGGCCAGCAGCGCCGGCGCGAAGATCATGGCGGCGCCCCGCGAGTTCTGTTCCGGCGGCAATGCCATCGGCGAAGCGGTGGCGTTCGCCACCAAGTCCACGCTGGAAAACGGCTTCGACGGCACGCGCAAGGTCATCGACGTTTCCGGCGACGGGCCCGACACGACGGGCGCCATCGCCGTCGAGGACGCGCGCGACGCCGCCATCGCCCAGGGCTTCACGATCAACGGCCTCGTCGTCGAGCGCCCGTCGATGCCGAGCCTGCTGGACTACTACCGCTCGGCGATCACCGGCGGGCCGCGCTCGTTCGTCATCAAGGCGGAGAGCCGGCAGACCTTCGCCGAGGCGATCCTGAAGAAGCTCATCCTTGAGATCGCCGACAAGGGCGGCAGCCAGCAGGCGGAGCGCTAACGCCGCGCCCCCGGTTTTCTAACGCCGACCGTCGTCGCGATCCCGCATGCCGCGATGGTCGCGCTCCCGGTCTTCCCGCCGATCGTCGTCGCGTCGGCCCCGGCGGTCGTCGTCCCGGTCGTCGTCGTCGCGCAGCATAAGCTCGTGCTGTTTCTGCATCTGCTCCATCATGCGCTGCATCAGGTCGAGGCGGGTCTGGAAGTGCCGCATGCGGTCTCCGTCGCCCGACCCCATACCGGTTCCCGGGCCCATACCCTTGCCGGGGCCCATACCGCTGCCAGGCGTCATCGGGCCGCCGCCGCCCTGACCCATGCCAGAGCCCATTCCGGGACCCATGGCGCCGCCGCCCATCATGCCGTGCATTTCCTGCATCTTCTCCTGCATGAGCCTCATGTGGTCGCGCAGGTAGCGCCGGTCGTCGCCGCGCGCGCGACCCGCGTCTTCCATCATCCGATCCATCCGGTCGAAGCGCTCCATCATCCGGCCGCGGTCGGGGCCCTGCTGGGCGGCCAACGGCAAGGCCAGTGAAAGCGCGACGATCGCGGCTGCGGGCAGTAACGTCTTTCTCGACATGGCGTGTTCTCCTTTCGCCGAGCATATGTCCGACAATTCCGGACATTCGTCGGGTGACGGTACGCCTCCCGCGCGGCGCCGGTATTGATTCAAATCAGGTGGCGGGACGCGCTAATGTCACGCGATCGTTCGCCGCCCCGGCGGATGCCGCTCGAATGGAATTTCATGGCCCCCAGCGACAAATTGCGTTCCATTTCGCTGCTGATCGTCGCGGAAGTCGCGGTGATGAGCCTCTGGTTCGTCTCGGCGGCAACGCTGCCCGAAATGCTGCGCGAGGTTACGCTCTCGCCGGTCCGGCAGGCCGCGATGTCGAGCGGCGTCCAGATCGGCTTCGTCGCCGGCGCGATGATCTCCGCGATCCTCGGGCTCGCCGACCGGTACGATCCGCGCAAGGTGTTCGCCGCGTCGGCTATTTCGGCAGGCCTGATCAATCTTGTCATGCTGGTCTCGGAGCCGGGCGGCGAGATCGCCGTCCTCGCGCGCTTTCTCACCGGCGCGCTGCTCGCCGGCGTCTATCCGGTCGGCATGAAGATCGCGACGGGCTGGGGCATCGAGGACCGGGGCCTGCTGGTCGGCGCGCTCGTCGGCGCGCTGACGCTCGGCTCCGCGTCGCCGCACCTCATCGCCTTCCTCGGCGGCGCGGACTGGCGCCTGACCGTGTGTATCGTCTCGGCCGCCGCCATCGCCGCCGGATTCGTCGGGCTGCTCGTCGGGCTCGGCCCGCACCACGCCATTGCGCCGAAGTTCGATCCGCACGCACTGGTCACCGCCTGGACCAACCGGCGCGTGCGCCTCGCCTATGCGGGCTATCTGGGGCACATGTGGGAACTCTACGCGATGTGGGCGTGGGTGGCGGCGGCAACCGCCGTCTCCTACGCAAGGACGACGCCCGCGGCAGACGCGGAACAACTATCGAAGCTGACCGCTTTCGTCGCCATCGGCGCCGGCGGTTTCGCGAGCGCGGCCGCCGGCTACGTCGCCGACCGGCTCGGCAAGGCGGAGACGACCATCGTCGCCATGGCGCTGAGCGGGACTTCCGCGGTCGCGGTCGCGCTAACTTTCGGCGGGCCGGTATGGCTGACCTTCGTCATCGTGGTGATCTGGGGCATCACGATCATTCCGGATTCGGCTCAGTTCTCGGCGCTGGTCGCCGACGCATCGCCGCCCGACCGCGCTGGCACGTTGCTCAGTTTCCAGACGGCGCTCGGATTCGCGCTGACGTTCGGCACGGTACAGGTGACGCCCTATTTCGCCACGACGTTCGGCTGGCCGATCGTGCTGGCCGGTCTCGCACTGGGACCGGCCTTCGGCATCGTCGCGATGGCGCGGCTGAGGTCGATGGGTCCGGCGGATTAGTCGTCCACCACCGCGATCATGTCGATCTCGATCATCATGTCGGGATGCGCGAGGCGGCTGACCTCGAACGTCGTCGAGGTCGGCCAGCCGGGACCGAAATATTTCTGGCGGATATCGACGCACTCGAAGAACGCATCCATGTCGGTGACGTAGGTGACCGCCTTGACGACGTCTTCGAGCGAGGCGCCGGCCGCTTCCAACGCGTTCTTGAGGTTCGTGCCGACCTGTTCGAACTGCGCGCGCATGTCGCCCTTGCCGACCGTATTCCCGTTCTTGTCCCAGGCGAGCTGGCCGGAGACGAAGATCATCCGCTTGCCCTCGACCGAAACGGCGGTCGGAAACATCGCCTTGCCGTCCATGATGCGGGCGTAGACGGTATCGGGAACGTGGTTTTCGCGTTTGGCCGGCATGATTTGAATCCTCCCATTTTCCGGAACAGGCGTATCATAGGGACATGAAACGCGTCGCGCGAACCGTCCTTGCGAGCCTTGCCCTGCTGTCGTTCGTCGGCAGCGCCGATGCCGCGTCGTCCAACGACGGAGCGGCGCCGGCGATGCCCGCATACGAGGCGGCAATGAGCCGGGGCGACGTGCTGCTCGCGGCGGGCGATGACGAAGCCGCGGAACGTGAGTTCCGCGCGGCGCTGTCGCTGGTGCCCGCCGGGAAATCCGGCGGCGAGGCGCGGGCCGAGGCGCTGCACAAGCTGGGTATCGCACTCGCCCACCAGGAACGTTACGGCGAGGCGGAGCCCGTAATCGCGGAAGCCGAGAAGATTGCCCGCGAGACGGTCGGCGCGAAAAACGTCCTGCTCGCCGACGTGCTGCGCGCGAAGACTGTGGTCCTGTATAGGACGGGACGGGTGGAACTCGCGCGCGCGGCCTTCCGGGAGGCGAAAGCGATCCTGGAAGCTTCCGCCGACGTCTGGACGACGGAGGCCGACGGCGAAACATGGCGGCACACGCCGTCCGGTCGCACGTTCCCGGCCTCGGAAGGACCTTTCAAGCGCCTGCGCCGGACCATGCTGGACGAAACCGGCCGCAACGTCGTCGTCCATTACCGGATCGGGCCGGGCGGCTGGGCTGCAACGCTCGTTTCGCTCTACGTCAACGTCGACCGGGGCGTGCCGCTGCGCGCCGAGTTCGATGCCACCAAGACCGAGATCATTCGCAAGTATCCGAACGCAACGGTGCTGTCCGAAGGAGAACGCAGCGCCGGCGGCCTCGACGGCTACGCGATCGCGTTGGACCTGCCGCCGACGGACGACGGCCGGGTCCGGCGGACCGAGTTCGTCGCGTTCGAGGCCGGCAACGTGATGTACCGTTTCCGCGCGAGCTACCCCGCCGCCGAAGCGAAAAAGCGCCGCGACGAGGTCGCGGCGCTCGTCGAGGCGCTGCTGGCGCGGTAGGGAGCCTCACACCGTTGTCATTCCCGCGAAGGCGGGAATCTCAATCGAGGTTCAATGCCGCAGGAGATCCCCGCCTACGCGGGGATGACGCGGAAATCCGCATCATTTCCCCTTGAACTCGGGCTTGCGGCGGTCGGCGAAGGCGTTGATGCCTTCCATGTAGTCCTCGGTCCAGCGCAGCTTTTCGTAGGAATGCCCCTCGACTTCGAGAGAGGTCTTGAGCGGCGCGTCGTAGGCCGAATTGAGCACCTTCTTGAGCGAGGCGAGCGCAATGGGCGCAAGCGCGTTGAGCTTCGCGGCATAGTCCTCGATTAGCGCCTGCAGCGCGTCGGCATCGTCGACCACCGCGGTCAGCAGGCCCCAGTCCTCGGCCTGCGGCGCCGGGATGCGCTTGCCGAGCAGCACCATGTCCTTCGCCCGCGTGAGACCGGCAATGCGCGCGACGCGGACGCTGCCGCCCGAGCCGGGCATCTGGCCGAGCGAGCTTTCCGGCAGCCCGACCAGCGTGTCTTTCGTCGCGAGGCGGAAATCGCACGCCATGGCGAGCTCGAAGCCGACGCCGAAGCCGTATTTCTCCATCGCGCAGATCACCGGCTTCTCCGCGCGCTCCGGCGCGCCGATGTTCCAGTGCAGGTCCGACATCTTGTTCTTCGGAATATCCGGGAACGCCTTCACGTCGCCGCCGGAGGTGTAGACGCCGTTCGCGCCCTTGATGACGATCACGCCGACGTCGTCGTCCTCGTCCATTTCCTCGATCAGCGCCTTGATCTGGTAGCGCCCCGTATAGGAGACGATGTTCAGCGGCGCCCGGTCGAGGATCAGGTAGCCGATGCGCTTTTCCGCATCGATGTCGACGCGCAGCCCGTCGAGCTTCTCGAGGATTTCGCCCCGCTGCTTGGCATAGTTCTTTTCGGCCATTTTCTTTCCTTCCGAGAGAGAGTGCTAAAGCGTGCTTTCGAAACCGGGCAGCGTCTCGTAATCGCCGTCGCGCAGGAAACGGCGCAACAGCTTTCCGGCCGCCGACCGGGGAATGGATTTGACGAACACATAGGCGCGCGGCCGCTTGAAGCGTGCAAGCCCGCTGTCGAGGCACCACGCGTCGAGCGCATCCGCGGAACAATCGTCCGACGCCGGCTCGACGAAGGCGACGATCTTCGCGCCCATGCGCTCGTCCGGCATCCCGATCACCGCGACCTGCTCGACCAGCGGCGACTTGGCGAGCACGTCCTCGATCTCCGCCGGATAGATGTTCTCGCCGCCGGAGATGACCATATCGTCGACGCGGCCGACGACAAAAAGTTCGCCGTCCTCGTCCCAGTATCCGAGGTCACCGGTGAAGTACCAGCCGTCGCGGATGGACTTCGCATCCGCGTCGGGCCGCTTCCAGTAGCCGCCGAAGGCTTCCATACCGTCCATCGGCGCGATGATCTCGCCGGACTCGCCCGGCGCAACGATGTCGTCCGGCCCGCTACCGCCGTCCGGGTCCGGCTCGACGACGCGAATGAGCTGTCCGAACCCCGGCCGGCCGGCGCAGCCCGGCTTCTCCGCGACGTGGTCGCAGACGGCGAAGCAGAAGATCTCGCTGGAACCGTAGAAATTGCAGAAATGCTCAGGCGCGAACTCCGTCCGGCAGAGATCCGTCAGCGCCGAGGTCATCGACATGCCCGCATAGGCGATATTGGTCGCCGCCGAGAGGTCGTAGTCGCCGCGCCTGGGGTGATGCAGCATGTCGTGGAACATTGTCGGCACGAGGAACAGCGTCGCGATGCGCTCGTCCTGCACCAGCCGCATCGCCTCCTCCGCGTCCCACGTCTGCAGGCAGACCAGCGCGCCGTTCAGAGCCGCCGTCATCAGGATCGAACGTACGCCCATCGTGTGGAACATCGGCATCACGCCGAGCGTGCTCTGGCCGTAGCGGTAGTAGAGGATCGCAACGCAATGCGTCGCGGCGAGCCGCTCGGCGCGGTGAGACCGCGGCACGCCCTTGGGGCGGCCCGTCGTCCCCGACGTGTAGAGCATCAGGCAGATTTCGCTTTCGTCGACGCCGGACGGTCCGGCAACCGGTGCGGCCGTCAGCAATTCCCGGAACGCGCCGGCATCGAAATCGAACGCCGTCAGTTCCGGATTTGCGTGCTGCGCGATCGCCGCTTCCGCTGCCTCCCGGCACCGCGCCTCGTAGGCGACGGCGACCGCATCGGCGTTGTCGAGCACGTACGCGATCTCGTCGGCAGTGGCGCGCCAGTTGAACGGCGTGAAGATCAGCCCGAGCATCTGGCAGGCCCAGTAGAGCGTTGCCGTCTCGTAGCGGTTCGACAGCAAGGCGACGAAGTGATCGCCTGCCTTCAGGCCCGCCGCATCGAGACCGCCCGCAACGTGACGGATATCCTCGTACCAGTCGCCGAATGTGCGACGCGTGGCCCCGTCGACGATCGCCGTCGCGCCGGGCTCGCGCAGCACCTGACGTTCGAGAAACCGGCCGAGATTCATTGCCTGCTGGCCTGCAGGATCGCGCGGACGATTTGCTCGTAGCCGGTGCAGCGGCAGATGTGGCCGGACAGCATGTCGACGACCTCCTCGCGGGTCGGAGTCGGGTTCTCCTCGAGAAACTTCGTCGCCGACATCAGGACGCCCGCCGTGCAGAAGCCGCACTGGAGCGCGCCGTTCTCGTTGAACGCTTTCTGCAGCGCGTTCAGCGTACCGTCGGCGTCGGCGAGGCCCTCGACGGTCTCTATCTCGCTGCCGTCGCACTGGACGGCGTACCGCAGGCAGGTCCGCGTCGCCGCCCCGTCGATGATCGCCGTGCACGCGCCGCAGACGCCGTGCTCGCAGCCAACATGCGTGCCGTAGAGCCGCAGTTCGTGACGCAGGAAGTCCGCGAGCAGCATGCGCGGCTCGGCGTATCCGGAAACCGTCCTGCCGTTCACGGTCAGCGTCACGCGCTGCTTCTGGTCGGGCTTGATCCGCAGCATCAGGCCGCCTCCCTCTGCGCTTCCGCGTCGGCGATGGCCGCCATCAGCGCCTTCGCGCCGATGACGCGAACGAGCTGGCGCCGGTAATCGGCGCTCGCCTGGATATCGACCATGGGCTCCACGATCTCCGCCGCCGCGTCGGCAATCTCCTGCGCGGTCGCGGTGATCGCGGGACGGCCGATGAAATCGGGGTTGTCGACGACGAACGGCCGATCCTCGACGCCGCCGAGACCGAACGACAGGGCGGTGATGTTGCCGTCGTCGCCGACCGTCACCGCGGCAGCCGCCGCGACGATGGCGAAATCGCCGTGCCGCTGGGCAATCTCCTCGAACGCGTAGCCGGTGCGCAGCGCGCGGGCCGGCCAGACGAGCCCCGTCACCATCTCGTCGGCGCGCCGATCAGTCGTCAGCACGCCGTGGAAGAATTCGCGCGCGGCGACCTCGCGCGCGCCCTTGGGCGAGCGCAGCCTTACCGCGCCCCCGAGCGTCACGAGGCTGAGCGGAATCTCCGCGCTGGGATCGGCATGCGCGACGGAGCCGCCGAGCGTCCCCCTGCTGCGCGTCTGGTAATGGCCGACATTGGGGAGCGCGCGGGCGAGCAGCGGCACGGCCTCGGCGATCTCCGGCGATTTGAGCGCAACCGCCTGACGGACCATCGCGCCGGTCGAAGTGCCGGACGCCGCCACCTTTATGTCGCCCAGCGCATCTATCCGGTTCACGTCGATCAGCGCCCTGGGCCGCACGAGGCGCATGTTGAGCATCGCGCCGAGCGAGAGCCCGCCCGAGACGATGCTCGCATCGCTGCCGAACTCGGCCAGCAGTTCCATTGCCTCTTCGAGCGTGTCGGGTCGGCAGTATTCGAAGGCAACCGGCTTCACGACCGCCCCCCCCCGAACAGGCGGCGGAAGAAACCGCCTCCGCCCGACGATCCGCCGCCGTCGCCCCTGAGGCGCCGGTCGAAGCCGCGGAAGAACTGTCCGATCAGGATCTTGGTAACCGTCCCCAGCATCCGCTGGCCGACCGCGGCGACCTTGCCACCGACGTTGGCGCGGTAGCTGTAGGAAAGCTTTGTCCTCCCGTCGGCGATAGCCTCCAGCCTGACCCGCCCCTCGCCCTGGCCGAAGCCGAGCGCACCGGACGCCTTGCCGACGAGCCGCACGCTCTCGTTCTCGACCTTGTCGCGCAGCTCGATCTCGGCGCTGTAGAGCCCCTTGATGCCGGCGACGCCGATCATTACCTCGGCGCGGAAACTGTCGGGTCCGGTCTGTTCGAGCTCCTCGCAGCCGGGCACGACGGCGGCGAGTGTGTCGGGATCGAGCAGCAGGCGCCAGACCGCGTCAGGAGCCGCGTTGAGCTCGACGGATCCTTCGCCGGTGAGCCCGCCCTCGACGCCGCCTTCCTGCGGGCCGTCTCCGACCTTGGGCCGTGCTGCTCCGGCGCGTTCGTACGGAAGCCCGTTGGCGAGCGCCCAGGTCTTGTTCAGCGTCAGCGGCAATTCGATGTCGTAGGTGCCGAGCGCGTCGGCGGCGGCATTGGCGATGGCGGTCGGCGCCAGCATCGACGAGCCGTCTCCCATGCCTTTGGCGCCGAGCGAATTATGCGGCGACGGCGTGTTCAGGTGACCGACCGTTACCTGGGGTATTTCGGGCGCGGTGATGCAGAGATAGTCGGCGAAGGTGCCGGCCTGCGGATTGCCGCCGGCGTCGTAGACGAACTCCTCCAGCAGCGCGCCGGCGAGCCCGTGCGCGAAACCGCCGTAGATCTGGCCCTCGACGACGATCTCGTTCAGGACGTTGCCGACGTCGTGGACCGAGACGTACTTCTTCACCTCGACCTTGCCGGTCGCCTTGTCGATCTCGACCGCGGCGATGTCGCAGACGTAGCCGAAGGTCACGGCGCTGCCGACGCGGTCTTGTTCGTCGGGCGCGCCGAGCATCGGCGGGTTCATGATGGTGGTCTCGAACAGCCCCGGCTCCATCTCGCCGGGGAGGCCTGCCGGATGCCAGTGCGTCTGCGCCGCGACGCGCCGCAGCGGCACGGCCTTGTCCGGCACCCCGACGACGCGCGCTTCGCCGCCGACAAGTTCGACGTCTTCGGGCGCAACCTCGAGATTTTCCGCGGCGATCAGCTTGATCTTCTTCGCTACCTTCTCGGCGGTCTCGGCGATGGTGCCGATGACGACGGAGGAGAACCGGTTCGCGTAGTTGCCCGACGCCAGCGACCATGCGCTGGTCAGCGTATCCATCTCGGTGACGACGTCGATGTCCTCGGGACGCAGCCCCAGCGCGTCCGCGACGACCTGGGCGGCGACCGTCTGGTGTCCCTGCCCGGCCGGTGTCGAGACCGTCTTCACCGTCACGGAGCCGGACGGATCGACCGAAACCGTCGCCGTGCCGAGCCCGCCCGAACGCCCGCCCGCCTTGGCGCGCTCTTCAGGCGTCTGGGCCAGCGTGACGTACGCCATGTTGGAGCCGGACGGTTCGATCCCGGCCGCGAAGCCGATGCCGAACAAGCGCCCTTCGGCGCGCGCCTTCTCGCGGTCGGCCTTGAGCGCGTCGTAGGCCGCGAGTTCCAGCGCCTGATCCAGACCGGCCTCGTAATCGCCGGAATCGTAGGTCGCCCCCGCCGGCGCCGAATAGGGGAATTCCTCCGGCCGGATGAAATTACGGCGGCGGATCTCGGCCGGGTCGATCCCGAGTTCCTTCGCGCCCGCATCCATTGCGCGTTCGAGCGCATAGTAGAACTGCGGGCCGCCGTAACCCCGGTTGAGGCCGATCGGCGTCGTGTTGGTCACGACCAGCCGGTTTTCGACGAAGATGTTCTTCACCCGGTAGCAGCCGTTCGACGCCGAATGCATGCGGTAGACCGATGCCGGCTCGGGCGCGCGCACGAACGCGCCGACATTGACGATATTGTCGAACTTCAGCCCGAGGAGTTCGCCGTCTTCGGCAAACGCCGCTTCGACCCAGTCCTTGCGGTCGGCCGCGGTCGACGCGCCGGTCAGGTGCTCCAGACGGTCCTCGATCCATTTCAGCGGGCAGCCCATCAGCTTCGAGCATGCCGCCAGCAGCACCATGTAGGGATACATCGCCTGCTTGATGCCGAAGCTGCCGCCCGAGTGCGGCGACGTGATCAGGCGAAGCCGGTTTCCGGGAACGCCCAGGGCGCCCGTCATCAGCGCGTGCAGGATGAAAGGTCCCTGGAAGTTGGACCAGATCGTGTAGCGGTCCGGCGCGCGCTCGAAATTGGCGACGACGCCGTATGTTTCCATCGGCGTCGAGCCGTAACGCGGATAACGCCAGTCTAGCCGGACGACCTTGTGCGCATTCGCAAAAGCACTCTCCGGATCGCCGTAACGGAAGGTCCGGTGATGGACGACGTTCGAGCCCACGTCCTCGTGCAGCAGCGCGGCGCCGTCCCCCAGCGCGCCGTCGGCATCGACGACCGGCGGCAGCGGCTCATATTCGACCTCGATCAGCTCCATCGCGTCCTCGGCGACGTAGCGGTCGTCGGCTGCGATGACGGCGACCGGTTCGCCAGGCTGGTTTGGATCATACCCCTGGGGATATTT
>JAYPTI010000010.1:24248-24927 GCA_038133505.1 Alphaproteobacteria bacterium | reverse complement strand
GGTAGTACTTGATCGGCGCGCGGACGGCGCTGGGGATCGGGCGGATCGCGTCTGCGATATCCGCGCCGGTCACCACGCCGTGAACGCCCGGCAGGGCCGCCGCCCTGGAAACGTCGATGGAGACGATCCGCGCATGCGCGTGCCCCGAGCGCAGCATCGCGACATGGTGGATGCCGGGCACCGGCTCCATGTCGTCGATGAAACGCGCGTTGCCGGTCAGCAGCGCGGCATCCTCCTTGCGGAGATACCGCGCTCCGATCCAGCGTTGGGCGGCCTCCGTCATCGGCTGACCGCGGTGCTCAGCGGTTGTTGAGCGCCTGCGCGCCCGAGCAGTAGTCTTCGAGCATCGTCTTCAGCATGCCCGCGATATCGGCGTTTGCGAGCCGGCCGTCGTCGTCGAACGCCTGGGCTGCCTGCGCCAGCGCGAAGACCTTCGGATAGGTCCAGACACCGAGCGATTCCAGCGACACGCGGAAGTGCAGCAGGCCGCGGACGCCGCCCGTCATCGACGGCGACGCCGCCGCCAGGAACACCGACTTGCCGGCGATCGGCACCGGGCGGACGCGCGAAATCCAGTCGATGGCGTTCTTGATGTTGCCGGGAACCGACCAGTTGAACTCCGGCGTGACGATGACCCAGGCGTCGGCCGACGTGATCCGCTCGACCATGGCCTCCATCG
>JAYPTI010000010.1:0-24209 GCA_038133505.1 Alphaproteobacteria bacterium | reverse complement strand
CATGTCGAACTCTCGCATGTTGGCGAGATCAGCCTCGTGCCCCATCCCCTCGACGAGGCTGGCAATGTGTTCCGCAAGCTTGTGATTGAGCGAGCCCTGCCGCAGCGAGCAGGAAACGATAAAGACCTTCATATTGAGGTTATCCCCTTGATGCCTGTGTCCCTTAGCGGCGAAACATACCGATTGGCCCGGCGCGCGTCCATTTCGCCCGGCTGCATTTATCGGCAGGCTCGACAGGAGTATCTTCCGGGCCGTTATGATCGGAATTTCGGTTCGCGAAGCGCTCGCAGATGCCGACCGAGAGGCGTGCTTCGCCATCCGGATCGAGGTGTTTTGCGACGAACAGAATGTCAGCCGCGAGATCGATTTCGACGGGCTCGACGACGCCTGCCGTCACTTCATCGCCCTCGACGGCGAGCGGCCAGTCGGAACGGCCCGCGTCCGCAGCCTCGGCGACGGCGTCGCCAAATTCGAACGCATCGCGGTTCTTCAGGGCGACCGTAGGCGAAACGCTGGGAAGGTCCTGCTCGAGACCGCTATACGCGAAGCGGCGCGCGACGGGCATTCCCGGGCGATGATGCACGCCCAGACCTATGCCAAGCCGTTTTACGAGAAGCTGGGATTCCGGCAGGAAGGCCGCAGGTTCATGGAGGCCGGTATCCCCCATATCAGGATGGCGCGGCCCTTGTCGTCGGACGACGAATATCTTATGTCCCCCTGATACGCCGTGCAGTTTGTATATAGCAGCCGGCGGCCTGCTGACGCGTTAGCCGTCAAAAGCATGTGGGGTGCTTAGCAGTGGTTGGAGTAGAGAAGGTCATCGTCGCCGGGGCAGGCCTCGGCGGGCTGACCGTAGCCGGATGCCTGCTGAAGGCAGGCTACGACGTCGAGGTCTATGAGCAGGCCCCAGTGCTGGGAGAAGTGGGCGCGGGCATCCAGGTCAGCGCGAACTCGATGCACGTGATGAACCATCTCGGCATCGGCGACGATATCTCCTCGAAATCCGTCCGCCCCGAAGGCTACGTCTTCCGCCTGTTCGATACCGGCGAGATCATCAGCCAGTTCGCATTGTCGGAAGAGCACGAGCGCCTCCACAAGGCGCCCTACAACCAGGTGCATCGGGCGGACCTTCATGAATTGATCGCCGGCGTCGTGCTGGCGCAGAAGCCGGACGCGATTCATCTCAACAAACGGGTGACGGGCTTCACGGAGAGCGACGACGGCGTCGAACTCCATTTCGACGACGGCACCAGCGCGCAGGGCGACGTTCTGGTCGGCGCGGACGGCGTGAAATCCGTGATCCGCGAGCAGATCTGCGGCGCGATCCCGGCCACCTATACGGGCGATTCCGCATGGCGGCTGACCGTGCCGCGCGAAAAGCTGCCGGACGGCTTCATGGGCGAAGTGATGTCGGTGTGGATGGGCCCCGGCAAGCATGCGGTCTCCTACTGGATCCGGAACGGCGAGATCCTGAATTTCGTCGGCGCGGTGGAGACGCCGAAGGCCGAGGAAGAATCCTGGACCGCCAAGTTCCCGTGGGAGGAGCTGAAAGCGGATTTCGAAGGCTGGAACGACGACATTCACACGGTTCTCGACCTCGTCGACCATGACGCCTGCTACCGCTGGGCGATGTACACACGCCCGCCGGTGGAGAACTGGAGCACGTCGCGCGCCACGATCCTCGGCGACGCCGCGCACGCGACGCTTCCCTACCTCGCACAGGGCGCAGCGATGGCGATCGAGGACGGGGCGGTGCTCGCCCGCGCGCTCAAGCAGGAAGACAACGTCGCCGATGCGCTGAAGCTTTACGAGCGCAACCGGATGGAACGGACGCAACGCGTGGTCGACACGTCGTTCGCGAACCGCAGCCTGTTCCACCAGGACAGCGTAGCGGATATCCGAAAGGCCTTCGCCAACCGCGACGAGGGCGGCGACCGCAACGCGTGGCTCTATTCATACAACCCGCTGACCGTCGATCTCGTCTGACCGCCCGGGCGGACCTTAGGACCGCCCCTACATATTTTTGTGGAGGTTTCCGGGTTGCGTAGGGGCCGGTCCGAGACCCGCCCGCTCTACCGGATCGCGTAGAACCAGGCGACGCCCAGCGCCGCGCACACGGCGAGCACCGGGATCATGCCGATCTTGAACCGAAGCGTTGCGACCAACGCGCCCGCCGTGAGTACGAGCAGCGCCGGATCGGCGCTCGACCAGTCCGGAACGAAGAGACGCAGAGGTCCGTACACTCGCTCGGCCACCATCGCAAACACCGCGTGCACGCCGAACCAGATCGCGAGATTGAGAATCACGCCCACGACGGCCGCCGTGATCGCCGACAAGGCGGCGTTCAACGACTTGTTGCCGCGCAGGGTCTCGATGTAGGGCGCGCCGAGGAAAATCCACAGGAAGCACGGGACGAAGGTCACCCACGTCGTCAGGATTGCGCCCAACGTGCCGGCGAGCATCGGATCGAGCGCGCCGGGATTTCGGAACGCTGCCAGGAAACCGACATGCTGGACGACCATGATCAGCGGCCCCGGCGTCGTCTCCGCCATGCCGAGCCCGTCGAGCATCTCGCCCGGCGCCAGCCAGCCGTATATTTCGACCGCCTGCTGGGCGACATAGGCCAGGACCGCATAGGCGCCGCCGAACGTGACCACCGCCATCTTGGAGAAGAACCATCCTTCGAGCGAGTAGACGCTGTCGGGGCCGATCGCAGCCGAAATCGCCAGCAGCGGCGCAAACCAGAGGACGAGGCAGACGACGAGAATCAGGGCCGCGCGCGACGCCGACGGCGTCGTATGGTCGAGCGCGCCGGCCTCTAGCATCCGGTCGATGGCGTAGTCGCCCTCGTCCGTCGCGTTCGCGTTTCCGTGGCCTTTCGTCTCGAAACTCGCGGGCCGCAGCCTATGGCCGACCGCGCCGCACACGGCCGCCGCCGCGACGATCAACGGAAACGGGACGGCGAAGAAGAAGATCGCCACGAACGCCACCGCGGCGATGGCGATCAGGATCGCATTGGGGAGCGCCCGGCTCGCGATGCGGATCACCGCCTGAATGACGACGGCGAGAACCGCCGCCTTGATGCCGAAGAACATCGCCTCGACGAACTAGACGTCCCGGTAGCCGGCATAGAGCACGCTCAGGACCAGCATCACGACGGCGCCCGGCAGCACGAACAGGCCGCCCGCGACGATGCCGCCCCACGTCCTGTGCAGCAGCCAGCCGGCATAGGTCGCAAGCTGCTGCGCTTCGGGTCCGGGCAGCAGCATCGCGTAGTTCAGCGCATGGAGAAACCGAGCCTCGCCGATCCAGCGCTTCTCCTCAACGAGAATGCGGTGCATCAGGGCGATCTGGCCCGCCGGCCCGCCGAAACTCAGCAGACCGATCTTGAGCCACACGGCCGCAGCGTCACCGAACGACGGAAACCCGGTTTTCATGACGGAAACAATGCGCGCATCGCACGTGCGATACACGCAATTTATTGCCCGGAAATGACGGGCGCCGCGGCACCTGGCGGGGGATCAGGCCGTCGCCAGCGTGCCGTTGTTGAAGTCGTCAACCGCCTGCTGCAGTTCCTCGCGCGTGTTCATCACGAACGGGCCGTACTTGGCGACGGGCTCGCCAATCGGGCGTCCCTCGCAATAGAGGATGTCGGCGCCGTCGGGCCCCGCCTCGACCTCGACCGCTCCGTTGCCGCCGAACAGCGCGACGGCGGGTTTCGGAATCTCGTGCGCGCCGCCCTGCGGATCGCGGCCCGAAATCGCGCCTTCGTAGACGCACATGAACAGGTCGTTGCCGTCCTCGACGTCGATCCGCCATGTCGCATTCGCGTCGAGACGCACGTCGAGCAGACGGATCGGGATCTGCGCTTTCGCGGGCCCCTCCTTGCCGAGATAGGCCCCTGCGATCACGCGGGCGGAGCCGCCGTCGAAATCGACCGTTTGGACTTTCCCGGCCTCGATATCCTGATAGGCCGGCGGGATCATCTTCTTTTCGGCGGGCAGGTTGACCCAGAGCTGGAAGCCCTTGAGCCGCCCGTCGACCATCTCCGGCAGTTCGGAGTGGATGATGCCGCGCCCTGCGGTCATCCACTGGACGTCGCCGGGCTTCAGAAGGCCGTTGTTGCCGACTGAGTCCTGATGGCGCATCAGCCCTTCGAGCATGATCGTCACCGTTTCGAACCCGCGGTGCGGATGGTTCGGAAAGCCGGCGATGTAGCTGTCGGGATCGTCGCTGTCGATGCGGTCGAGCATCAGGAACGGGTCGACCATATCGAGATGCGGCGTGCCGACCATGCGCGTCAGCTGCACGCCCGCGCCATCGGACGTCGGCATGCCGGGAGAAATCGCGCGGAGGTATCTGGTGTCGTTCATTCCTGGTCTGCCCTGTACCGAAACCTGTCTTTTCCTAACGTATGGCGCGCTGCGCCGTATTCAACAGCGTCAACGGTAGTGCGCATCCGCGGTCATCGACAGAACCCCGTCGGCATCGAGCGCCCACAGTGCCGCACCGCCATCCGTCGGCGCCCCGCGCAGCGTGAAGGGCCCGGTATCGTAGATCGGCTTGTGAATACGGAAGGCGAACCGGTCGAGCGCAGCGTCCGGCCGGCCCGCGCGCGCAATCTCGACCATCAGGTAGTTGATCATCGTCCCCTGGTCGATGAGGCCCGGATGGCCCTCGACACCGACTGTGTAGTCGCGGTCGTAATGGATGCGATGCGAGTTGAAGCGGACGGCGGAGAAACGGAACATCGTCACCGGGTCCGGCTCGATCACGCGTTCCCAGTCATGTGCATCGGGCAGTTCCGGCGTGGAGCGGTCGAGCACGTAGTCGTTGCCGAAATAGAGGAACCGGCGATCCTCGACCACTGCGACGCCGTCGGGACCTTCGATCGTCTGGCGAAAAACAAGGTCGACGACCGGCCCGCCGTCTGTCTCCTCGTCGATGTCGATCGAGGCGATTTCTCTGATCCGGGTCATCTCGTCGCCGATCCGGAGCGTTCCCGGATAGGACGTGGTCTCGCCGCGCAGCCGCTGGATCGGCAGCGGGATGCGCGGCACGAACCCGCCCGCCGGCTGGCCGTCCTCGCGCATATTGTCGGGGCCGTGCGTCGGCACGAAGAACGGCCCGTGCCAGCCCGGCGGCAAGGCCTCGCCCTTCTCGCGAGCGGGCGGCGCGATCCCGAACGTGGCGGCAAGCTGGGCGATGCCGGCGGCGGTGACGACGTCTGTCGCCGTCACCGCCTTTCCGACATGTTCCTTGAGGGCGGCCAGACCGTCCGCCATCGTGCTTATTCGTCCCTGGCGGCGAGCGAGTAGCGCTGATCCTCGGCAAGGCAATGCGCCTCGGGCAGACCGAGCTCCTTGCGCACGATGTTGGTGCCCTGGACCATCGCGATCAGCTTGTAGATCGCATGGCGGCGGCTCATGCCCTCGCGGCCCATGCCGCAGTCCGACGTGATGATCAGCCGCTCGGCGGGAATGTGCTCCAGCGCGGCGCGGATGATGTCGGCGACCTGATCGGGACGTTCAACCTGCAGCGTGTGATGATCGATCACGCCGATGGCGATCTTCTTTTCGTCGTCGATCACCTCGCCGATGGCCTTGAGGTCCTGCGTGCCGGACGAGCACGTCTCGAAGGTCAGCACGTCGGCGTCGACCTGGTTCATCCATTCGAGCGTCGGCTGGTAGCTCTGCACGTCGCGGAAGATGCGCTGCTGCGCCGGGTTGCCCCAGCAGGTGTGGCACCAGACCTCTGACTTGTCGCGCAGGCCCTTCACCGTCTGGTTGAACAGGGTCACCAGCTCGTCCTTGTCCATCTTGCCGAACAGCGGGCCGCGGATCGGCGTCATGTGGATCTGCGGCTCCTCCATCTGGATGATGGGGCAGCCGGCGTCGGCGAGCTCGTTGAGCTCCTCGTTCATGGCGAGCGAAATGTCGTTCACCAGCTCGACGGGATCTTCGTAATAGTCGTTCGCGACGGTGACCGCGAGCAGCTCGGGCGTCACCGTGCCGAACTTCACCGGCTTGGTCGTCATCCGCTGCGCGGCGCGCCACATGGCGGTGTACTGCAACTGGCCGCGGCCGACCTTGTCGACCACCGGCGGCAGCACCCGGCTCTCCAGCAGGTCGTGCAGGATATGGCCGCGCGGATAGGCGGCGGCGCCCGCCTTGTAGACCGCCGGTCGCGGATTGGCGCGGTCGAACCCGCTCATCCGCCACGGCGCATAGCTCTGCCACGAAAAGCCGGTGACCTGGTCGTCGTAATGAGCATCGCCGTCGGTGACGATGTCGAGACCGGCCATGTTCTGCCACATCATGTAGACGCTGATCGCGTCCTCGTACTGTTCGCGATAATGGTTGTCGATCATCGCATCGAGGAAGGTGCGCGTGCCGAGCTGCTGGTCGAACCAGGTCGGCCGCGGCAGCGACCCGATGATGGACGTCGGCATCACGACGTCGGCGGAGCCCTTGTACATTCTATCCTCCCGGGGATGGCTTGGTGTCTTTATTGGAGGCGACTTTACCGGGTTCGGCGACACCGGGAAACCGCCCGTCGCAATCCCGCATCAGCCGGCCGACAGTATCGCCTCTACCTTTGGCCAGTTGGCGCGGCCCTGGTCCGCCATCTGGGCGCGGTACGCCTCATACGGATAGTCGACATACACCGATGCGAAGTTAGGCCGCTCCTGAACGCGGTCGAACCACGCGGTCACCCATGGACGTTCCCGATCCCACATCGGCTGAAGCTGCAGCTCGGCGACGCGGTTCAGATACGACGTGAGCGAGACGTCGGCGAGCGTGTACGCGTCGCCCATCAGCCAGTCGCGCCCGTCGCCGAGCGCCTCCTCCATGTCGGCAAGAAGCGCGTCGTACGTCCAGACGGCCGTCCGGAATATCGGCGCGTCCGTCCCCTGCTCGATCATCGCGCGGCGCCAGTCGCGGCGGATCGGATCGGGGGTCGCCGCAAGCATCGTCTCGATCTCGTCCCGCGGCTTCTCCAGCCACTGCAGCCGGAACGCGATGGCATTGGTGAGCGTCGCGCAGGCCCGGTGCAGACCGTCGTCCGGGCGACGCGTCCAGGTCCGCATTTTCGCCTTGTCCACCGGATCGGCCGGCCGCAACGCCAGTTCGGGAAAGACCTCGTCCAAATATTCGCAGATCAGCGCGGATTCGACGACCGGACGGCCGTCATGCACCAGCGTCGGCACGTAACCCTTGGGATTGAGTTTCAGATACGCGGGCGTCTGCTGTTCGCGGGCGCGGAGATCGAGGTGGTGCTCGACCGCCTCCAGGCTCTTCTCGGCGAGGACGAGGCGAACCTTCTGCGCGCAGATCGACCAGTTGCTGTGATAGAGCTCGAGCATCGTCCCGGCGCCGATACTTCAGGACATCCCGCCGCGCGCCAGCGCCGCCCCGGCCGCGAGCGCCCTGAGCTTCCCGACGGCAACCTGCCGCGGCAGCGGCGCCATCCCGCAATTCGTGCAAGGAAGAATCCGCTCCGCATCGGCGTGTTTCAGGCCGTCCCGTATGACTGCCGCCACCCGTTCGGGGCTCTCCACCTCGTTCGTGGCGACGTCGATGGCGCCGAGCAGGATTTCCTTGTCCGCCAGCAGTTCGATCAGCGACACGGGGACATTGGAAGAGGCGCATTCGAGCGAGACCTGGTCGATCCGGCTCGCGTTCAGCGCCGGAAAGGTCTCCCCGTACTGGCGCCACTCGCTGCCGAGCGTGTTCTTCCAGTCGATGTTCGCCTTGATGCCGTAGCCGTAACAGATATGGACTGCCGTTTTCGCGGACAGGCCGGCGGCGGCACGTTCGAGCGCCGCGATGCCCCAGTCGCGCACGTCGTCCATGAAGACGTTGAAGGCCGGCTCGTCGAACTGGATGACGTCGACGCCGGCGGCATCCAGCTCCCTCACTTCCTCGTTCAGGATGTCGGCGAACGCCATCGCCATGTCGGCGCGCTTGCCGTAGTGACCGTCGGCGATGGTGTCGCAGATCGTCATCGGCCCGGGCAGGGTAAACTTCAGGCCCCGGTCGGTATGAGCGCGCATGAACTTCGCTTCCTCGATATGCACCGGCCTCTTGCGCGACACCGGCCCGGTGACGGTCGGCACCTCGACCGTATACCGGTCGTTGCGGATGCCCATCGGGGTCTTGAGGTCCCAGTCGATCCCGTCGACATGCTCCAGGAAACCGTGGACGAAATGCACGCGGAACTGCTCGCCGTCGGACACGATATCGATGCCCGCGTCCTCCTGCTCCTTGAGCCAGACGAGCGCGGCGTCGCGTTTCGCGACCTCCAGGTCCTCGCCGGACTGAAGCCATTCGGGCCAGAGCTTCTCGCGCTCCGCCAGCCAGTGCGGCTTCGGCAGGCTGCCGGCCGTCGATGTCGGGAAAAGTCTGCCGTCTGCCATCGCGATCCCTCCTCCTTAGACCGGTTCAGCTGCTCACGAGTTCCGCGGCGACCGTCCGCGCGGCCCGCCGGCCCGGCGCGCCCCAGACGCAGCCGCCGGGATGGGCGCCGGTCCCGCACAGATAGAGCCGGTCGATGGGCGTCACCGCACCGTCGCAGCCGGGCGCGGGGCGCGTCTCGAACAGGTTGCCGGGCATCAGGTCGCCGTGGAACTGATGGCCTCCGGTCATCCCGAAGACCCGCTCGAGATCCCACGGCGACGTCACCTCGGTGGCGATGACCTTGTCGCGCACGTCGGGCGCGAACCGCGCGACGGTATCGAGGACGATCTCCCCGGCGCGGTCGCGCTGCGCGTCCCAGCCGCCGAGTTCCGGCGCGAGATTGTAGGGAAAGAACTGCGCATAGCAGGTCAGCGTGTGCTTGCCCGGCGGCGCGAGCGACGGATCGACGACGGACTGCATGTGGACCGTCATATACGGGTTCGACGCAAGATGACCGCGGCTCGCCTCGGCCCATGCCGCCTGGACGTAGGCCGGCGACGGGCACAGGCTGACGCGCGCCGGCACGATATCCGCAGGCAGCGCCGAAAACGTGGGTTGCGCGTCCATCGCGCAATTGACCTTGAGCGCGACGCCGTTCGCCTGAATGCCGTCGATGGCCGCAGCGAACCCGGCGTCTAGATGAGAGCGCCCGACAAGATGAAGGAAGGTCGTGTGGAGATCCGCATTCGAGATCACGGCGGACGCCTCGATCCGTTCGCCGTTCGCCAGCTCCACGCCGCGCGCGGCGCCGTCGCGGACGACGATGCGCGCGACTTCCGCGTCCGTCCGGAGCGTCGCGCCGAAATGTGCGGCGGAGGTCGCCAGCGCGTCGGCGAGCCCGCCCATGCCGCCCTTCACGTAGACCGCGCGGCCACGTATGCCGGTGGTGCCGCCGAACAGGTGATGCGCCATCACGTAGGCGGTACCGGGCACATGCGTGTCGGCGTTGGTCCCGAACGTCGCCGTATAGCCGAGGACCGCCTTGATCTCCTCGGATTCGAACCTGCCGTCGAGAACGTCGGACATGCTGCCGAGGATGAACGCGTCGAACAGATCCGCGCGCCCGGCGGCGCGAAAAGCGTCCGCGATCCTGTCCAGCGTGCAGGTCTCCTCGCCGTTCAGGATCGGCTCGACGATGTCGCAGACGGTCATGCAGTCTGCAAAGTAGGCGGGCACTTCGGCCGCGTCCCTGGCGGAAAACTTCGAGAATTCGGCGCCATTCCGCGACCCGTCGCACCACAGCGCGAGATACCGCCCGTCGGGAAACGGAAAGACCGTCAGCGGATCGGGCACGACGAGTTCGTAGCCGAACCGTTCGAGTTCGAGGTCGGCGACGATATCGGGCGTCAGGTTGCCGAGCTGCGCGGCGCCGGTGGACACCCGGAAGCCGGGCGCGCCGCCGATCTCCTCGGTCACGCAGGCGCCGCCCTGGATGGCGCGGCGTTCGAGCACGAGCGTTTTCACGCCCGACTTGGCGAGATAGGCAGCGGCGATCAGCCCGTTGTGACCGCCGCCGATGACGATCGCATCGTATCTATCCATTTACCGCTTCCTTCTGCGCCGCAGCCGCGCGCCGCGCGAACGTCTCGAAATCGGTCGGCGGACGCCCCAGCAGCCAGCCGAGGACGCGCGGGCTGCCGACCAGCCCGTGGTCGTCGTAATGGGCGAACATGCGGCGCATGCATTCCTGCCCGTAGGCGCCGACGCCCATGTGCGCCGCGTGCTCGATCGCCGCATCGGCCGGCAGTTTTCCGGCCTCCACGGGTCGTCCGATCACGTCGCTCAGAATCGCCGCCTTTTCCCGCAGCGTGACGACGGGGCCGCAAATCTCGAAGATGCCGTTCGCGCAGCCGGGGTCGCACAGCACCGCAAGCGCGGCCGCCGACACGTCCTCGAGATCGACGAGGCTCATCGGCGCGTCGACGTCGTAGGCCATTGCATGGATGCCGGTCTCGACCATTTTCGACCAGCCGGGGAGCATGTTCTGGTAGTAGGAGCCGACCTGCAGGATCGAGAACGGCACGCCGGATTCGATAATCGCCTCCTCGACGAACAGCCGGTTCCAGTGGTGCTGCAGCGCCTGCACCTGCGTATGCAGGACGGAGTGAAATACCAGCCGCTCCACGCCGGCGGACCTTGCCGCGGCGATGACGTTCTCGCCGTAGCGCCGCTCGTTTTCGGTCATGTTCGGACAGATGTAGTAGATCGCCCGGCACCCCTCGGCGGCGGCCGCAACGGCACCCGTATCGCCGAGGTCGGCATGAACGATCTCGGACGCGCCGAGCGCCGTCAACTCGTCGTCGATTCCCCCGCTCCGCAGCATCGCGCGGACCTTTTCGCCCGCGGCGGCAAACGCGGAGATCATGGCGCGGCCGGTTTTTCCGCCCGCGCAGGTTACCAGGATCATCCGGCACCTCCCTGTTCTGCATCATCATAGACGACGGGGCGGGCTCGACCAATCGGCGCCGTTGACGGCGGGCGCGGCGCGGGCGACAACCGCGCATCCATCAGGGAGAGAATAATGGCAGACATTCAGCGTGCGGATCCCGGCCCCCGCATGAGCAAGGCGGTCCGGCATGGCGACACGATCTATACGATGGGGCACGTCGCGCGCGACCGCGCCGGCGATATATCCGCCCAGACCGCCGACGTCCTGGAACGGATCGAGGCGACGCTCGCCGAGATGGGGTCCGACAAGTCGAAGCTTCTCACGGTGACGATCTACATCGCCGACATGGCCGAGTTCCAGGCGATGAACGCCGAGTGGGACGCCTGGGTGGACGGGCCGAACGCGCCCGCTCGGACGACCGTCCAGGCGCCGCTCGCGTCGCCTGAGCTCCGGGTCGAGATGACGGCGGTGGCGGCGGCCTGAACCGAACATTTCGGCGGCGGCGGGCGGCGGATGCAAGCCTTTGTAAACCATTCCGGAATACGATCCCGGACGTAGTTCGTTAACGTCCGGAGGCGCGCCATGGCGTCGGCGCCAGCGCTGAACCTGAATCGCGAAGACAGCCGCGGCTTCTATGCCGACGAGCAGCTTGCCGCCGCATTGGCATATTTCCGCGCCGGCCGATACGACAAGGCGGACGAGATCTACCGCAAGATCCTGAAGAAAAGCCCGTCGAACTCCGGCGCGCTTCACATGTCGGGCCTCGTCGCGCTCAAGCGCGGCCGCGCCGAACGCGCGACGCAGCTTCTCGTCAAGGCCGCCAAGACGAGCCCGGACCGCCCCGAAATCCTCTGCGACCTCGGTAACGCCTTCAAGGCGACTGGCCGCCACCGCGATGCGATCAAGGCGCACAAGATGGTCGTCGAGATGCTGCCCAAGTCGCCGGAAGCGCTGTCCAATCTCGGCGCCGCCTACAAGGCCGCCGGCAAGCCCGAAAAGGCGCTGGAGCATCTGGAAGCGGCAGTCGCCCTGCGGCCGGCCGATCCGGAGATCCGGTTCAACTACGGCAACGGGCTTATCGCGGCGGAACATTACGAGGAAGCCGAGATCACGCTGCGCCAGGTCGTCTACGAGAAACCCGACCATGTCCGCGCCCACATCAATCTCGGCGTCACGCTGAAGGAGATGGGCAAGTTCGACGCGGCGGTCGAACGGTTCACGAACGCCATCGCCGTCAGCCCGGACGTGCCCGAAGCGCACTGGAACATGGCGCTGATGCAGCTCGCGCTCGGCCGTTTCGAGCAGGGCTGGCAGGAGTACGAATGGCGCAGCCGCCTCCCCGGCTTCGCCATGCAGTCGCTCGACCGGCCACAATGGCAGGGCGAGGCGCTGAACGGGCGCACGCTGCTGGTCCACGCGGAACAGGGTCTCGGCGATACCGTCCAGTTCTGCCGCTACCTGCCGAAGCTCGCGTCTTTCGGCGGCAAGGTGATCTTCGCGTGTCAGGATCGTCTGATCCCGCTGATCGAAACGCTCGACGGCGCACCGGAAATCGTGCCGCTGCCCGAGCGGCCGAAGCACGACTTTCAGACGCCGTTACTATCGCTAGCGCGCTTCTTCAACGAAGGCTTGCCGCTGCTGCCCGACGACAATTCCTATCTTTCGCCCGACCCGGCGCGCGTTGCCGCTGCCGCCGAATTGCTCGGCCCCGCAAAGAGGCTTCGTGTCGGCATCGCCTGGCAGGGCAGCGACGCATATCGCCACGACGCGCGCCGCTCAATCCCGCTCGCCTGCTACGAACTGCTGGCGCGCGTCGACGGAGTCGAGCTGATCAGTCTCCAGCACGGCGCCGGTACGGAGCAGATCGCCGACATCGGGTGGTCGGACCGTCTCGCCGTCCTGCCGGACGATTTCGACGCCGACGGCGCTTTCCTGGACACAGCGGCCGTCATGGCGCACCTCGACCTGGTCGTCACCTCCGATACCTCGATCGCCCACGTCGCGGGCGCGATCGGCGCACCTGTGACGGTCGCGCTGTGCAACCAGCCCGACTGGCGCTGGGGCTATACCAGTAAGACCGCCGCCTGGTAGCCGTCCATGCGGCTCGTCCGTCAGCAGAAAGCGCACGACTGGCCCGGCGTGTTCGCGACCATCGCACGCGGTCTCGCCGAACGGATTCGCGGCGACGGAAACGCGGCATGAGTCACGTCGCTTCCATTGCGGTCGAAACCTCGCCGGGCGAGCTGATCGACAAGATCACCATCCTCGAGATCAAGGCCGCCCGCATTTCGGACGGAGCCAAGCTCGTCAATATCCGCCGCGAGCTGGCCGTTCTGGCCGCCACCCGCGACCGCTGCATTCCGCGCTCCGCGGCGCTGGACGATCTGACCGACGAACTGCGGGCGATCAACGGCCGCCTGTGGGACATCGAAGACGATATTCGAGACTGCGAACGCGCCCGGGATTTCGGCGAGACGTTCGTCGGCCTAGCCCGCGCCGTCTATTTCACCAACGACGAACGCGCGGCGCTCAAACGCGCAATCAACGATCTGCTCGGGGCGGAAATCGTCGAGGAAAAGTCCTACGCGGAATACTGAATAGCCGCGCCGGCTACTCGTCCTTCGGTTCCAACTTCAGCGAAACCGAATTCATGCAATAGCGCTGCCCCGTCGGCATCGGACCGTCCGGGAACACGTGGCCGAGGTGGGCGTCACAGCGCGCGCAGTGCACTTCGGTCCGCCGCATCAGCAACGACCAGTCGGTCTGAGTCTCCACGGAATCGGCGTTCAGCGGTTTGAAGAAGCTCGGCCAGCCGGTGCCGGAATCGAACTTGTGTTCCGCATCGAACAGCGGATGACCGCAACAGATGCAGGTGTAGATGCCGTCGTCCTTGCAGTCGTTGTATTCGCCGGTAAACGGCCGTTCGGTGCCGTGCTTACGGGCGACATAGAACGATTCTTCCGACAGCTGCTCGCGCCATTCTTCGTCGGTCTTCTTGATCTTCTCGACCATGGGTGATGTCACTCCTTGCGGACCGGATCAGGGTCCAAAATTCTTTTCGAGCACGTCGCCGAGATCGCGCAGCGCCTGCGCGCCGTCGCCGTTAAAGCTGGAGCCGTGCATGCAGGCGAGCGTCGCGGGCGCCAGCGCCGCGAGGCTCTCCAAGATGGGTTTCGTCTCGTGCGTATAAGGGACCGAGCCGGCCATCGGACCTTCCTGCTGGCGGGCGTTGTAGGTGTCGGAGCGGCCGACGATGTCGCCGTCGGTCAGCGCCTCGACATTGCCGCCGTGGCCGAACAGGTCGGAGCAGAACAGCGTTTTCCCCTTCTCCTCGAACAGCAGGCTGCAGTCCCAGCCGTGCGGCAGGTGCTTGGTCTCCAGCACGCGGAAGCAATGCGCGCCGGTCTCCAGCGCCTCGCCCTCATCCAGCACTTTCGGCGGCCGGTCGGCGAAATCGCCGACGCTGGTACGCGCGCCGACGAAGCTGCACACCGGCACGGCGTGCGGTGCAACGGCGAGCCAGTCGTTCAGCGCGCCGCACTCGTCGCTCTCGAAATGGCTGAAACCGACCCAGCGGATCGTCGCCGGATCTAGGATGGAGGCGACGGCCTCCTTCACGTCGCCGAAGAAGCCGCGCAGGTTGGTGTGATAGAGCAAAGGCTCGTCGTCGCGGACGAGGAAGGACGAGAACTGGAAGTTTGCCGCCTCGTGGTAGCAGGCGATGCGGAACAGGTTCGGCGCGATCTCGTCGACTGTGGCGGTCATGCTTTCCCGTGCGTCCGGTTCAGTACTTGTAATCCGTGGTGACCGAGTCGAGCTCGCGGATCAGCGACGGCCATTCCTTGTCGCCGCAGCCCGCCTTGTCGTACTGCGCGGCGGTGTGTGCGCATACCTCCTCCGACGGCAGCCGAAGCTTCTGGCCCGAGGCCGCGGCAGCGGCGAGCAGCGAGAGCTGCGACGAGCAGCATTTCTCGAGGAAGAACATCTGCACCCACGCTTCCGACACGCAGCGCCCGGTGGTCAGAAGGCCGTGGTTGCGGAGGATCATCACCTTGTTGTCGCCGAGATCGTTCACCAGCCGCTCGCGTTCCGACAGGTCCAGCGCGATGCCCTCGAAGTCGTGATAGGCCGTGTGGCCGTAGAACATCATGGCGTCCTGGTTGGTGTATATCAGCCCGTCCTCGAGGGACGAGACGGCCATGCCGGCCTCGGTATGGGTGTGGATCACGCAGACCGCATCCTCGCGCGCGCCGTGAATCGCGCTGTGGATGGTGTATCCGGCGTTGTTCACCGTATACGGCGTGTCATCGAGGATATTGCCCTCGAGGTCGATCTTCACGAGGTTCGACGCCGTCACCTCGTTCCACGACAGGCCGAACGGATTCAGCAGGAAGTGATGCTCCGGGCCCGGCACACGGGTCGAAATGTGGTTGTAGATAAGGGTCGTCGCCCAGCCGTAATGGTGCGCCAGCCGGTAGGCCGCGGCAGTATCGACACGAACCTGCCATTCCTCGTCGGAAACGCGGTCGCGGAGCGAGGGGAATTCGAGGTCGCGGACGGCGGTGGCGTTCATATGCGGTCTCCCGGGCGGATCAATTCAGGCGGTACAACAGCACAATTCCATGCGCCGTGCCAGACGCGGATGCAGGGCATGGTTGCGGCGGTGGGCGGCGGCGGCAGTCCTTTCGGAAGGGATCACGTTACCTTCACCCAAGTCATCATGCCCGCATCGGCGTGCTCCAGCATATGGCAATGAAGCAGCCAGTCCCCTGGATTGTCCGCGACAAACACAATCTCTGCGGTTTCCTCCGTATCTACCAGCAACGTATCGCGGAGGGGGCCGAGCGCGCCGCCGGCGCCGACCTTCCGGAAATGGTGTCCGTGCAGATGCATCGCATGAGGCCAGGCCGTGTCGTTGACGAGCGCGATGCGAACCGTCTGTCCCGCCGAAGCCGCGAGCAGCGGCTTTTGCGGCATTTCGGCGGATCCGTTGAATGCCCAGATTTTCCCTGACCCTACCAGCTCCCGCATCCCCATCATCCGGCCGCCCATCATCGCACCCCGCATGCCGCCCATCGCGTCTCCCTCCATCCGGAGCGTCACTCGCTTCGCCGTTTCGAGACTTTCAGGAACAGGAAGACCGTTCGACGGAAGCGGCAACGGGGCCGACATTCGCCGGTCACGCGCCTCGCCTGCGACAGGGAACACGGCAATCGGGATTTTGCCGGACCGGTCCGGCATGAATAGGCTCGCCGTGCCGCCCTTTTCCGCGACGGTATCGACGATAAGATCGACGCGCTGGGCGGGCGCCAGAACAATACCCCCGACCGGTTCCGGCCGGTCGAGCGGCTGACCGTCGAGCGCGACAACCCATCCTTCGAACCCATCAAGCCCCAATGGAAAAATCCGCGCATTTGCGGTATTGGCCAGACGCAGACGCAGTCGTTCGCGCTGCCGGACGGCGAGAGAGAAATCGCCGCGCCCGTTTACCGTGATCCAATTGCCCAGCCTTCCGCCATGCGACCAGTCCATCATCGCCCCGAAGTTTTCGGCAATCGAGGCGTTGCGATCCAGCCGCCAGTCGTCGATCAGCAGAACCTCGTCCCGGTCGACCTTGGGCGGCTGGTCTTCCTCTACGATGAGCGCGCCATAGAGGCCCCGCGCCATCTGCTCCCATGTCCGGTTGTGCGGGTGGTACCAGTAGGTTCCGGCATCGGGCAGTGTGAATTCGTAGTCGTAGCTTTCACCCGGCGGCACGGGTGGCTGCGTCAGACCGGGCACGCCGTCCATCGCATTCGCAATCCTGATACCGTGCCAATGCACGGTGGAAGGTTGCGGCAGGCCGTTTTCGAAACGCCGGACGAGCCGCGCGCCGCGGCGGACGCGAACGACCGGTCCAGGCGTGCCGCCGTCGTACCCCCAGATCGGCGTCGCCGGATAGCCGTCGGCGAGGCGCGCGGTTCCGGGGCTGGCGCGCAGGACCGGCGCAACGGGCTTCTACGTCAAGCCGTTGCGAGCCCAGGCCATTGCCACCGGTAGCGACGCGGCGCCCGCCATGAATTGTCGTCGGGTATGAATCATCGATCTTTCTCCCGGTCCGCCGGACACTCGTCTGTCGGGCCGGACCTTCTTCCCGTCTGGACGGGCGACATCGCGCCAGCCCGGTCATCAATTTACCGCTTTTTCCGGAATTCCCGGTGACAAGCCACGCATGTGCGAGTCAGATGACCGAATGCCGCATCCGGTGGCATAGCCGAGAGCATTTCCGCACGGGGATCAGCCGGCCCGCCCTCGCCCATCGCGCCCGGGCCTAGGTGCATGCCTTGACCGCCATGCATCGTGCCTCCTCTCGGGTTCTCCGCCGCTGCCGCCAGCGCGGCGGCCCGTTCGGAAAGCTCCTCCGCGAGGCCTCGGAAGCGGGTCCACTCTGTCCAGATGGACGGTTGCGCGCCGGTCGGGGCCTCAAGGCTTCCCGTCGGAAAGAGACCGGTGAGGGCTTCCCTGCCGTGCCCCTCGATTTCGCGGGCCAGC
Organism: Alphaproteobacteria bacterium; assembly: GCA_038133505.1. Classification (GTDB taxonomy): domain Bacteria; phylum Pseudomonadota; class Alphaproteobacteria; order MPNO01; family UBA830; genus JAYQUR01. The sequence continues at coordinate 6,830 of JAYPTI010000010.1, read as the reverse complement.
GACTTCACCTTTTGGGGCCGATAGGGCTCCTTGCCGCGCAACATCGCCGCGATAGATTTCATCGCCGCCGCGAGGTCTTCCATCAGGTCCATTCGTTCCTTGACGACTCCCGTCGCCCCGTCGTGTGCGACGGCGCCGACAGGCGGGAGCGCAACCGCAACGGCAAGCGCCGCGGCAACAAAGCTTTTCCGATTCATGGATCGGGTCTCCTGGTCCGTTCTTAGAGATCGATTGGGTCAGACGATCACGTGATGACGGATTTCGGAGGCGGATTGGGCGGTGGGAAGATAACGCCAGTAAGACGCCGCACCCTCTTCGCCCAATCGCAACTGCCGGCGAATAAGGGCATGAGGAGCGAGGCCGCACCCGGCGCACCGGTCGAAATTGACTGGCATGCCACGCCGAGCGCGCCCTTGTGGCAACAATCGGTCTGATGGCTTTCCCCGAGAGGGGCGGCGCTGCCGAACGCGATTTCGCCGACGGCGTTATTTGCGGGTTTATGGCCGGCATGGGCGTCCGCGTCGGACGCCAGCACGGACATCGCAATTCCGAAGACGAATGCCAATGCCACAATCGCCGAAAGTCGGCGGAGAAATGTTTTCAGCGGCTTCGTCTGCAGCAAAGGCATCTTTTGGGACGTTGGATGACAACGGCTGTACTCTCGCACGCCGCGCGCGGAGACCGCAACAGCGGGCTTGTCGCCGCTCCAGGAGACCCTTTTCGGCAGGTTCCGCTATTTGCCCCTCATAAACCTCTCCACCGCCTGCCGCACCCGCGCCTCGATCGCGTCGGGACCGGGCGGCGGCTCGATGCCGAGGAGCAGGCGGAGATGGGCATATCCGCGGACGAGTTCGAAGAACTGCTCGGCGGCGGCGCGAGGTCCGCCCGAGCCGATGCGGAGCGACGGGTCGTTCGCGTGCGCCGCCAGATAATCGGCCAGGGCCGAGATGTTCCGCTCCGGCCCGCTCTCGTAAAACAGGCGCCCGAGCTCGGGAAACCGACCGACCTCGGCCAGCACGAGGCGGTGCAGCGCCAGCGTTTCGGGCGCGTAGACCGTCCGCAGCAGGCGTCGCGCGAACGCGGCGAGCGCGTCGGCCGGCGCGAGACCCGCCGGATCGAGGTCGGGCCCCGGCGCGACGATCTCCTCGCACAGCTCGCCGATCAGGCTGGCGAACAGCGCCTCCTTGCTCGCGAAATAGCGGTAGAGCGTCATCTTCGAGACGCCGGCCGCCTCGGCGATCGCATCCATGCTGGCGCCCCCGAAGCCCTGCGCCGTGAACACCGACCGCGCACCGTCCAGGATAGCCGCGCGCTTGCGGGCCGCATTCCGGGTTCGGCGGCCGCTTTCGGTCGGATCCATGAGACTCGCGTCGGACATAATAATACTGTACGGTATAGTATCGATTTATACAAGAACGCCGACAGCTACGGAGGCCGCAATGGCAACACAGCTGAAACCCGAGACGGCGGAAGACATCTCCGCCCTGATACAGCCCGGCCGCGTCCACCGCCGGGTCTACAGCGATCCGGCGATTTTCGATCTGGAGATGGCACGCATCTTCGATCGCACATGGATCTATGTCGGCCACGAAAGCCAGGTGAAGGCGCCCGGCGAATTCGTCACCACCCGCATCGGCCGGCGGCCGATGGTGATGGTAAGGCACGCCGACGGCGAGATCCGCGTGCTGCACAACCAGTGCGCCCATCGCGGCACCATGGTCGTCTCGACCGACGCCGGCCACGCCGAGGAATTCGTCTGCTGCTATCACGGCTGGACCTACGGCACCGACGGCAAACTGATCCGGGTGCCCCTGCAGCACGGCTATCCGGCGCATTTCAATCCCGAGGACCCTAATACCGCGATGGTCGCCGCGTCGCGGGTCGACAGCTATCGCGGGTTCGTCTTCGCATCGCTCAGCCCGGACGGCCCGTCGCTGACCGACTTCCTCGGATACATGACGACCTCCTTCGACGACATGGCCGACCGCGCGCCGGACGGCGAGATCGAGGTCGCGGGCGGCGTCTTCAAGCACGCCTTCGACGGAAACTGGAAGCTTTACCTGGAAAATCTGTGCGACGCGGCACATCCGCTATTCGTCCACCAGTCCTCCATCGACGCGGCGGTCGAACAGGACGACGGCGCCCATACCGACGGCGCGGGGGAAATCGGCGTGCGCCAGATGCGCCAGAACGGCGCGCCCTACAAGTTCTGGATGGAGCAGGTCGGAATCTGGACCTATCCCAACGGGCATTCGTTCCTCGGCGACTACCACGACGACGAAAAGCTGGTCGCCGCCAAGCGCGATCCGGTCTTTGCCGACTACATCAAGGCGATGGAGACGGCGAAGGGAGCGGAAGAGACCCAGCGCATCATGGAAGTCACGCGCTGGAACTCGAACGTCTATCCCAACCTGTCCTTCATGAGCCAGTTCCGTCAGCTGCGCGTCGTGCACCCCGTCTCAGTAAACCGGACGGAGGTCTATACCTATTCTTTCCGCCTGAAGGGCGCGCCGGACAAGATGTTCGAGGACACGATCGCCTTCGCCAACGTGACCAACGGAACCGGCTCGCTGGTGCTCACCGACGATCTCGAGACCTACGGGCGGATCGGCACCGGTTTGCAGTCGGCGGGCGCGGAGTGGATCGAGGTCGGCCGCGGCTACGACAGCGACGTTCCCGGCGATCACGGCGGACGCGCGGGCCGCGACTCCACGAGCGAGGTGTACATCCGCAACATGTACGACGCCTGGCTTGGCCTGATGACGGAGGCTTGAGACATGGCGACCATCGTTGAAGCGACCGGACCGACCCTGGCCTCCCCCGAGATCGAAGCCTTCCTGCTGCACGAGGCCCGCCTGCTGGACGAGCGGCGGTGGGACGAGTGGCTGTCGATGTTCTCGGACGACGGCTGGTACTGGGTGCCCATCGAAGAAGGCCAGGCCGATCCGCGCCATACCGTCTCGCTGATGTACGACGACCGGCAGTTGCTGGAAACGCGGGTGCGGCGGCTGATGCAGGGGAAACTCCATACCCAGGCGCCGCCGTCGCGCACCAGCCGCATCGTGGCCAACGCCACCGTCGAGAAAGACGCCGGCGCGCCGCTGCTGGTGCGCTCGAAGTTCCAGATGATCGAATACCGCCGCAACAGGCAGCGTCATTTCGCCGGCACCTGCTGGCATGCGCTCAAGCCCGGCGGCGCGGCGGGCTACCGCATTTGCTGGAAGAAGGTCGAACTCGCCGACTGCGACAGCATGATGGACGGGCTGACGGTTCCGTTCTGACGGCTCGGCAACGGCGATGCGTACGGCACCCGTCTGAAATCTCAGCTCCGTATTCCCCCGGCCACCGTGCCGGGGGTCCATGTTTCCGCCGCGCCTGCGTCTGCCATGGACCCTCGGGACAGGCCCGAGGGAATAGAGAAAACAGCGCGCGTAGAATCCGCCCCATGAGCGAGGCACCCTGGGACGCGCCCCGTCATTCCACCGCCCCATTCCCGGCCGACGCCAGTTGCTCTAGGCTCCGCTCTCCGAACCGTCAGGAGACCGTCCCATGCCCGCCACCGTCAAAGCCGTCCGCGTTCACGAATACGGCGGCCCCGAGGCCGTCCGCATCGACGAGATCGAGGTCGGCGACCCCGGGCCGGGCGAAGTACGCGTGCGGCACACCGCCATCGGCGTGAATTTCGCGGACGTCCACGGGCGCACCGGGCGCTACCCTTTCCCCGCCCTGCCCCACACGCTGGGCGCCGAGGCGGCGGGCGTTGTCGAAGCGGTCGGGCCGGGCGTCGATTATCTGCGGGAGGGAGACCGCATCGTCTATTCGTCGGGCGGGCCGACGCTTCCGCGCGGTGCCTATTGCGAGGCGCGTGTGCTAGCCGCCGACCGGCTGATCCTGCTGCCCGACGAGATCGACGACGCCACCGCAGCGGCCATGTCGACCAAGGGGCTGACCGCGCATTACCTGATCCACGACGTCTATCCCGTCCGCGCAGGCGACACGATCGTCGTACATGCGGCCGCGGGCGGCGTCGGGCAGATCCTGTGTCAGTGGGCGGACTACAAGGGCGCGCGGGTGATCGGCGTCGTCGGTTCGCCGGAGAAGGCCGAGGTGGCGCGGGCGCACGGCTGCCACCATCCGCTGGTGCGCGGCACGGACGACATCCCGCGGCGCGTCCGCGCGCTGACCGCCGGCGAGGGCGTGCCGGTGGTGTTCGATTCCGTCGGCGCGGCGACGTTCGAGGACTCGCTCGCCTGCCTGCGGCCGAAGGGGCTGCTCGCCTCGTTCGGCAGCGCGTCGGGCCCGGTGCCGCCGCTCGACCTGTTCCGGCTCAACCAGATGGGCTCGCTCTACGTCACCAGCGCCGCCTTCCACATTCACCTCGCCAACCGCGAGGAGGTGCTGGCGCGCGCCGGCGACCTGATCTCGATGGTCGTCTCGGGCGCGATCCGCATCGACGTCGCCCGGCGCTATCCGCTGGCAGAGGCGGGACAGGCCTTGATCGATATCGAGTCCGGTGCGACGACGGGAATGAGCGTTCTGATTCCCTAGGGGCAGGTCCAAGACCCGAACGTTCCGTAGGGGCGGGTCCAAGACCCGCCCGCGGGCCGGGCCTCGGCCGGCCCCTACACACCGCGGCCGCGCCGTTTCACCCCCCATTGATCCCGCCCCGCGTGCGTTCCAAGATGCGCACATAACAAGGGGAGAACGGGAGGCATGTCGGACGATCCGACGGTCCGCCTCGATGCGGACGGGAAGCCGGTCGGCTTCATCGACCATCCGGACGATTTCACCACCGTCACGTACGACGTGATCGAGGGCAATATCGGGCTGCTGACGCTGAACCGGCCGGACAAGCTGAACGCGTTCGACGAGCGCATGATCCGCGAGATCCGCTCGGTCGTCTGGAAGGTGAATTTCGACGAGGCGATCCGGGTCCTCATCATCACCGGCGCCGGGCGCGGCTTCTGCTCGGGGCGCGACATTCTCGGCCTCGACTACGAGAACAACCTGCCCTCGCCGCAATACCGCGCCTACGTGCGCGCCAACCACGAGATGCTCGACGACCTCGAGAACATGGAAAAGCCCGTGATCTCGATGGTGAACGGCATCTGCGCGGGCGGCGGCGTCGAGATCGCCATCGCGTCCGACTTCCGCACCGCCGCGGAAGGCGCGGAATTCGTGCTGACGGAGAACAATATCGGCGTCATCCCCGCATCCGGTGCGGCGTCGCGCATGATCCAGATGATCGGCATCGGCCGGCTCAAGGAAATGATGATGACGACGCTGCTCGTCGACGCCGCGACCGCCGAGCAATGGGGCCTGGTCAATCGCGTATTCGACCGGGACGACCTGCTGGACGGCACGCTCGCCTTCGCCCGCATCCTGTGCGACCGCGCGCCGCTGGCGCTCGGCATGGCGAAGCACGTCATCAACACCTGCCAGAACACCGACACCGAAACCGGCCGCCTGATCGAACGGCTCGGCCAGTCGGTGCTGATACAGTCCGAGGATTCGAAGGAGGGCAACCGCGCCTTCCGCGAGAAGCGCAAGCCGGAGTGGAAGGGCCGATGAGCCTGCGCACCGCCGGCGGCACGGACCTCTGGGTCGAGGAAGGCGGGTCCGGAGAGGGCCCGCTCCTCGTCCTGATGCACGGGCTGTCGGGCACCGGCGCGATATGGGACGGGCTGAAACAGCATCTGGAGGCGCACTGGCCGGGACGCTGGCTGATCCCCGACATGCGCGGGCATGGGCGGTCGGCGCACATGCGGCGCTACGGCATCGCAAACCACGCATCGGATATGGCGGCGCTTGTCGCCGACGCGGCCGACGCGGGGACCGATATCCACCTCGCCGGCCATTCGATGGGCGGGCTGGTCGGCATCGTCCTCGCCTCGGGCTGGTTCGGCTTCACGCCGCGCTCGGTCGTGACGGCGGGGGTGAAGGTGAGCTGGTCGGACGAGGAATACGCCGGGATCGCCAAGCTGATCGATCTCCCCGTCCGATGGTTCGACACCGAACAGGAGGCTCGCGAGCGGTTCGTCCTCGTTACGGGGCTGAAAGGCATCTCCGATCCGGCCTCGGACTTCGCGCGCACCGGGATCGTCGATGAGAACGGCAAATGGCGGCTCGCCGCCGACAACCGCGCCGCGATGGTCGCCTACGCCGACACGGCGACGATTTACGCGGCGGCCCGATCGCCGGTGGTTCTCGCCGCGGGCGAACACGACGCTATGGTCTCGGCAGCCGATTTGCGCACCCTGGACCCCGCCGCCGTCAAGCTTGCAGGCCTCGGCCACAACGCGCATGTCGAGGACCCGGCCGCCTTCTGGAACCTGATCGCCGCCGCCACGGGAGTAAGCGCATGAACGCAGATACCGAAACCTTCCGCTTCCGCCGCTTCATGGAAACGCTCGCCGAGGCGGGCGAGGTCGAGACCGTCGCCGCGCCGACGCCGCTGTCGCGGGTCGCGTCGATCCTCGACGGCAATCCGAAGGCGGTGAAATTCGAAAAGGCGGGCCCGGACGGCCAGGAGCTGGCAGGCAACGTCATGGGCTCTCGGCGGCGCATGGCGCTCGCGCTCGGCGTCGACGAGCCCGACCTGTTGCGCGAGATGACGCGCCGCCTCGCCACCCCCCTAGATCCCGTCCAGATCGACGCGGCGGACGCGCCGGTACAGCAGGTCGTCCAGCGCGACAACGAGGCCGATCTCACCGCCCTTCCCGTCCACCTGCAGCACGGCGAGGACGGCGCGCCCTATATCTCGGCGGCGCTCGACATCTCGCGCGATCCCGCCACGGGGCACGCGAATGTCGGCATGCGCCGGCTGATGC
>JAYPTI010000009.1:22046-44732 GCA_038133505.1 Alphaproteobacteria bacterium | reverse complement strand
GTATGATGTAGCTCTGCGAACCGGCGCCCGTGCAGCCGACGATGACCTTCTTTTTCTGCGCATCGGCGAAGGTCTTGACGCCCGCGTCGCTGCGCACCGCAAAGACCGGGTTGATCGGTGTGAAGCTGCCGATGTAGGGCAGCTTCGCCGCGTCGAACTTGGCCTTGTCCGGAAACAGAAGCTGGCTGACGGCAAGCGTGTCGGCGAACATGCCGATCATCGAGCCGTCTTTCGGCGCGACATTGGCAAAATAGTTCGCGGCTACCAGGCTGCCGGCACCTGCCATGTTCTGGACGATGACGTTGGGGTTGCCGGGAATGAACTTACCGTAATGGCGGGCGGCAAGCTGGGCGTATGCGGTGTAGGAACCCGCCGGCGGATAGCCGACGAGGATTTTCACCGTCTTGCCTTTGTAGAAATCGGCAACCGAGTCGGCCTTGGCCGGGGTGCCGGATGCCGCGAAGGCCAGCGCCGCGATGGCGCCGAGTGCGGCAGGTACGAGATTTTTCAGACCACGCATGATCAATCTCCCATTCTATCCTGTTGATGTCCTCGATGATGGCGCCCCTTGGTGGGACTGTTGTCTCGGGACCGGGTTGTTTGGGCCGGCAATGCCGGTACGCGTGCTGGTTACTCCTCCTTTGCTGGTGAAACTTACTTCGGATCGCCCTCCACCTCGCGGCAGGGAGTTTCCGGAATGATTCCCGAAGCGCGGCGTTGTGCCGTGCGGCGGCCGTTCTCGGCATAGTCGCCCTTGACTGCGCGCTCAGCGTTGCGGTCCCAGGCCTCGAACCAGTCGCCGAGATCGTAACCGTGCCACGGCGACTGGGCCTTGAGCGGCGGCAGGCCGAGCTTTTCCCAGAGCCGCTTCGCGCCCTCCATGTATTCCTTCTTCGGCAACGCCAGCGGCGGCATGTCGCCCTTCAGCGTGGCATCAATCAGGAGCGTGCCGTCCTCGTTGACGTTGCCCGATTTGGGCCCGTGGCCGCGCGGGCGATGATGCAGGACCTCGATGTCGGTCAGCACGTTGGCGCGATAAGCCATCGCCCAGAACACCGCATCGCCGTCATCGGGATCAATGTCGTCGTTGACCGCAATCACGTACTTGCCACAATCGGCGCGCAGCACGGCGGCACCGTAGAGCGCACGCCAGACCTCGGTGCGCGATGTGGCGCGGTCCATGACGAGGAAGATCACCTTGCGGATATTGGTGAGCGGCTCGTGCAGCGCCACGCGCTTGACGCCGCGCAGGCCCAGCTGGTCGCGCAGGTGCGCGAGAAACATCGGCTCGTAGGCGACGCGCTTGATGACGCTCGATTCGCTCGGCGTCACCTGCGAGATGATCGAAGCCAGCACCGGCTTCTTCTTCATGGTGATCGCCGTCACCTCGAAGATCATGTTGAAATCCTCGAGCGATATATGGCCGTGGGATTCGCCGAACGGCGCTTCCGGCTCGAGATATTCCGTATCGACGAGCCCCTCGATGACGATTTCGGCGACCGCCGGGACCATCAGGTCGACCGTCTTGCATCTGACGATGCAGATCGGCGCGCCGGCGAGACCGCCCGCGATCGTCAGTTCGTCGACGTCGCGCCGGATCTTCTGGGGCCCGGTATCGGCGACGGCGGGCGGGCAGCCGAGCACGATGGCGCACGGCATCTTCTCGCCGCGGGCGCGGTATTTCTCCCAGTGCAGATAGCCGCCGGCGCCGCCCTCGCGCGCCGACATGCGGACCGCGAGACGGTTCGACGCCTTCAGCCCGCCGCGGTAGGTTCCCATGTTCTGGATTCCGGTCTCGGGATCGCGGGTCACGAACATGCCGGCGGTGATGTAGGGGGCGCTGTCGAAGCCCGGCGTCGAGATCGGCACCGGAAGCGCATCCAGCCCCTTCCCCTCGCCGACGAGGTCCTCGCCGGTGAGGACGACTTCCTGACAGGCCGCTTCGTCGATCTCGACGGGCGGGACGGGATGGGTGACCGCGTTCGCCCAGTGCGCGCCGATCGCGTCGAGCGGAACGCCCACGCCGATCCGGTAGATTTCCCGATTGGCGGCGAGCGCGCCGACGACCACGGGCATGTCGTATTTCCGGCCGCGGCTGTCGCGGACATCCGTAAACAGGAACGCCTTGCGCTGGGCATCGGGGATGCCGCCGCGGAATTGCCAGCGCACCAGCGGATGAAGCTCGGTATCCTTGTTTATCGGGCTGTCGATGCGCTGCAGCAGTCCCGCTTCGTCGAGCGCGGCAATGTGATCCTGCAGATCCGGACAGGCCGCGCGGCCGCCGTCCTGCGCTTTTACATGGGTCGCCATATCCTGCTTCCGTCCGGACGGCATCGCCGTCGCTATCCCCTGCCTGGATGATAGCGTAGCGGCAACCGCCCAACAATACGCCACCGTATGGAAAAATGCTGAATTTTTACAATTGCTTACGGGAGAGATGACAGGACGCGATGGTATTCCCGCGCCCGCTCGATCCGTTCCTCGAGCGGCAACCCGCCGCTTCGGAGATACTCGCCCGTCATGATCGCCTGATAGATCTGGCCGCGCGTCCGCGCTTCCGCCTCGGAGAAGCCGATCCGTTTGAGTTGCTGGGACAGGAAATCGAGCCGCTGCCGGTCGCGCTCCTCGATCCGGCGGGCGATTTCCGGATCGCCGTGGGACCACAGCCTGAGCGAGACCGTCTGCCCCCGCGTCGACCGGCCGACGACGCTCCGAAAAAGCGCCCAGATCCGGTCGGCGGGCTCGACGGCATTCTCCAGATCCGGCGCCATCTGCTCCTCCCAGATGGCGAACCACCGGTCTAGCAGCGCGTCCAGAAGCTGTTGCCGGTCCTTGAAGTGCCAGTAGAAACTTCCCTTGGTCACGCCCAGCTTCTTGGCGAGCGGTTCCACGCGGACCCCGTCGACGCCGACTTCGCCCAGCATATCCCAGGCGGCCGTAATCCAGTCTTCTCGGGTCAGACTCTCGGAATTGCGATTGCGTGCGGGGCCCGGACGCGGGTCGACGACATCGGCCATATTCGCTCCCTTTTCTCCATGTTTGCCGCCTCTCCGCGGATAGGGCAAGGAGGAATATGAACGGAAATCCGGCCGTCCGGCCGTGATATCGACGGGCAGGGACATCTGGCCTTTAAAAATCATCCGCCGACGCCTAATCTTCCGGCACCCGTTATCGGAAAATCAACAGGGAGTGAGTTAAATGAAGAAGTCCATGACATACGCGCTGTCGACGGTATCGGTCGTCGCTGCGCTGGGGATGGCCGCGCCGGCCGTCGCAGACGGCCACGGCGAAGCGGCCGAGTTCTACAAGGGCAAGACGGTCACCGTGATGATCCCGTCGAGCCTCGGCGGCACGCTGGGCCTCTACGGCCGGCTCGTGGTCGAAAACCTCGGCAAGCATATTCCCGGCAACCCGACCGTCATCATCCAGTCGCGTCCGGGCGGCGGCGGCACCAAGGGCGCCGCATACGCCTATAACGCGGCGCCGAAGGACGGCACGTTCATCGCCGAAGTCCTGGCCCCGTCCGTCCTCGCGCCCCTCGTCCGGAAGGTGAAGTTCGACGCATCGAAGTTCCAGTGGATCGGTTCCGTCGTTCCGCGCCCGGCCGTTATCTCCGTCTGGCGCGAAGGCGCGACGGTGAGCAGCGTCGACGACGCGAAAAAGAACGAAGCGATCCTCGGCTCGACCGGCCTGGGCTCCGAAACCTATCTCGCACCGACCCTCCTCAACCACCTCGCCGGCACGAAATTCAAGGTCGTGAAGGGCTACAAGGGCGGCGCCGAAGTCAACAAGGCGATGGAATCCGGCGAAGTCCACGGCCGTATGCAGTACTGGTCGGGCTGGACCGCAGGAAAGCCGCAGTGGCTCGCCGACAACAAGCTGATCCACCTCGTTTCCTACGGCAGCACGATCCCGGAAATCTCGAACGTGCCCGGGCTGATGAGCTTCGCCAAGAACGACGAAGAGAAGAAGATGGTCGCCTTCCTCGAAGTCTGCGCGAAGGTCGGCATGGGCTTCTGGGTGCCGGAGGGCGTTCCCGCGGGTCGCGTGAAGGCGCTTCAGGTCGCATTCAAGGCCATGATGGACGATCCGGAATTCGCCGCCGCGGCGAAGAAGCGCAAGGCGCCGATCGAATACGTTTCGCCGGCAGACCTGACGAAGTACGTCAGTGACGTCTACAAGACGCCGCCGGCGACGATCGCCAAGCTGAAGGAAGTCTTCGGCTTCAAGTAAGCCGCCGCGTCATAATCGACGAAGCGCCCCGGGGCTCGCCCCGGGGCGATATTTTTGGCTGAATAGCGTCACGGGATAAGGGAGGAACCGATGAAACGAATTCTTATCAAGGGCGGGACCGTCGTCTCGATGCATCGGGGGCAGCCCGACGGCGCCGTCGCCGACGTGCTTGTCGAGGACGGCCGGATCGCGGAAATCGGCACGCTCGGCGACGTCGCCGACGCCGAGATCCTGGAGGGACGGGACCGCATCGTGATGCCCGGCCTGATAGACTCCCACGTCCATACCTGGCAGACGGGCCTGCGCGGTATCGCCGGGGACTGGACCGTGCCCCGCTACATGCGGGCCATGCACGCCGGCCTCGCGACGTTCTTTCGCCCCGAAGACATCCGCATCGCCAACCTCGTCGGCGCGCTCTCGAAACTGAATGCCGGTATCACGACGCTCGTCGACTGGTGCCACAACAACCCGACGCCCGATCATACCGACGCGGCCGTGGACGGGCTGGAGGCTTCGGGTGCCCGCGCGCTGTTCCTGCACGGCTCGCCCAAGCCCGACGCGAAACCCGGGCAGAAGCACTTCAGCGAGGTGCCGATGCCGCGCGCCGAGGTAGAACGGCTTCGGACCGGCAGGTTCGCGTCGGAGGACCGTCTCGTAACGCTCGGTCTCGCGCTGCTGGGCCCGCAATATTCGACGCGCGAGGTCTGCATCGAGGACTACCGCCTCGTGCGCGAACTCGGCCTGATATCGAGCGCTCATACGGCCGGCGGGCCGATGCTGTCGCCCGGCACTTACGAAGAGCTCGTCGGCATGGGGCTGATCGACGGGCGCTGCAATATCGTCCACGCCAACAACTTCTCCGACGAACTGCTGAAGACGCTGGTCGATGCGGGCGCGAACTTTACGGTGACCGCGGATGTCGAAATGCAGATGGGGTTCGGCGATCCGCTGACCGGCCGTCTGCGCGACCTCGGATCGCCGATGACCATCGGCGCCGACGTCGAGCCCGCCGCGTCGGGCGACATGTTCACCGCAATGCGGATGACGCTGACCTTCCAGCGCAATCTCGACAACCTCGCCGCCCTCGCCCGCGGCGAGACCCTTTCCGACGACGCCGACATCACCTGCCGGGAAGCCCTCGAATGGGTGACGGTGAACGGCGCCCGGATGGCCGGCCAGGAAGACCGGATCGGCAGTCTCGCGCCGGGAAAAAAGGCGGACATCGTCCTGCTGCGGACCGACGACCTGAACCTTTTCCCGATACACGATCCCTCCACCGCGATCGTCCGCCACGCCGGGGTCGGCAATGTCGACACGGTCATCGTCGACGGCGCCATCGTCAAGCGGAACGGGCGGTTGCTGCATCCCGGGCTGCGGGAGAAGCAGGCCGAGCTGCTGGCATCCGGCGAACGGATCTTCGGCGCCTTGAAGGCAGCCGAAGCGGCCTGAACGCCCGCCGAAACGAAACGGGGCGCTCCGAAGAGCGCCCCGCTTTAGTCAGAACATGTTGAGTTCGGGTATCGATCTAAGCGCCGGGAACAGGTCGCCCAGGATCGTCTGCGGCCACGGGATGATCAGTACCTCGTGGAACAGCAGGTAGGACAGCAGCCAGACGCAGGCGGCAACGATGAAGGACGTCTTCACGCTCTCCTTGCCCTCGATGATCATGTATAGGAACATGAATAGGAACATCGCCGGCAGGAGGCCTATTACCGCGGCCGCCCCGAAGAAACCGACCAGCCAGACGAAGTACATGATCGCCCGCTTGGAGATTTCCTTGGGCGTCAGTTCGCCGTAGTCCGCGCTGATGTCGAAGTGGACATCGCTCTGAACCGGCTGCGTACCGCCTTCGCCGCGTCCCGGAATGCCGTCCGGATCGACCTCTTCCTTCTCGCCGGCAGCGACGAACATCGCCGACAGCAGAAGCCAGCCGATGAAGATCATCGCAGCAACCGATACCACGTGCGGAATGAGGCGCGCGCCGAACTCCCATTCGGAAGCGACAATGAATGCCGTCAGGAACAGCGCGAAAAGGATCGCGCCGAAGGCAAAGTCGGCGTTGAGCGCCTTTCGCTGGAACCCGAACTTGGCCTTCGACTTGTTCGCCTTCACGCGCAGCCGGTAGCCCTTGATGATCGGGGCAAGCACGCCGTACAGCGTCACCGCGAAGATGATCGGCACATACGGCGCGAACTTCACTTCGCCGTCGCCGAAATCGCGCCAGATCCACAGCCAGTCGGCGCCGTAACGCTCGACGCTGATGAACATGTAGCGTTCGACGAGCCCGCCGAGCACGAAGCCCAGGATCAGCGGCGGGCGCGGCCAGCGCAGACGCTTCATGATCCAGCCGATAAGGCCGAAGATCAGCAGCGCCCAGATGTCGCCCCACTGCCGCGAGCCCTGGAACGCGCCGATATAGGTGATCGCGAGGACCACCGGCGCAAGAATGCCGATCCGGACCAGCGCGACCTTGGCGAGCTGGTTGGCGAACGTGAAACAGATGCCGGCGCCGATGACGTTGGCGATCGCGACGGACCACACAAGCGTGTAGGTCACGTCCAGCCGCTTGGTCAGCATCTCCGGACCCGGGACGAGGCCGTGGATCAGGAACGCGCCGAGGATCAGGGCCATCGAGGCGGAACCGGGAACGCCGAACGCCACGGTCGGGACCAGCGCGCCGCCCTCCTTCGCGTTGTTCGAGGATTCCGACGCGATCACGCCGCGGACGTCGCCCTTTCCGAAGGTCTCCGACGCGCCGCGTTCGGTCCGCGCCGCGTGGCCGTAGGCGATCCAGTCGATGACCGACGCGCCGATACCCGGCACCGCACCGAGCGACGAACCGATCGCCGAACAGCGGAGGACCAGGAACCAGTTCCGGAAAGTGTCCTGAATACCGTCAAGCTGGCTCGTACCGTCCGCGGCCCTTCCGACGTCCGTATAGGGACCGTACTGGTTCGTTTCCGGCACCGACTCCCGCGTCTGGAAATAGATCACCACGAAGTTCACGACCGGCACGACGCTGAGGACCATCCACAGGCCGCTCCGTCCGGTGTCGTGCAGGCGCCGTACGCCCGCCGCGATCAACGGTATCCCGAGCCCGACGGTAGCGATCACCCAGACGACCGAGCCGATCATCCCGGCCCGCGCCGACGCTTCCGAAAGCATCTCGGCCATGATGAAGGCCACCAGATTGACGATCGTGGCGAACAGGAAGAACCACCAGTATTCGCCTTGTCCGGCGCGGCCCGCCAGGACGAAATATTTCTTGACGCACGATTTGATCGCACGCCCCAGGCCGTCGTCTATGCTGCCCCCCTCTTTCACGTTGATCGCCTGCTTGGTGATCGCCATGTCGCCGAGTTCCGGAATGGCGAACAAGCCGAGCGCCAGCGGCACGACGGGCAGCCCGTCCCACAGATAGAGCGAGTCGAATGTCCATCTCAGCGTACCGGTCTGCGGATCGTCGCCCGCCGTCGCGACCATCAGGCCGATACAGGCGGCGGCCAGGCCCTTGAGCGGAGAGCCGCCCGAGAGAACCGCGACCAGAGACAGACCGAAGACGCAGATCGCCAGGAGTTCCGGCGACCCGATCTCGAGAACGACCGGCCGGAGGACCGGCACGCTGACGCCCAGCAGCAACGCGCCGAGCAGCCCGCCGATGACCGACGCCGAGAAAGCCGCGCCGAACGCGCGTCCCGCCTCGCCTTTTCGGGCCATCGGATAGCCGTCGAGAATAGTCGCCGCGGATCCGACCGTTCCCGGCACGCCGAAGAGCACCGCCGGGATCGTGTCCGACGTCACGACAACCGCCTGCAGGCCCATCATGAAGGCCAGTGCGGTATAGGGATCCATGTTGAAGGTAAACGGCAACAGGAGGGACAAGCCGACCAGGCCGCCAAGTCCGGGAATGACCCCGAGCACCAGTCCGATGAGAACACCGAACGACAGGAATCCAAGCCGATGCAGATCGGCCATGTTCTGGAACGCCTCAATGGCGTTGCCCAGCATATCAACTTCCATTACGCGCTCCCTGTCGGGCCGTTTTTATGAAGACCCGTTTTTTAAGCATACGTATCCGTATGGATCGCGAATACGTATCAGACCGCCTTGGCCTGTCAAGCGACGACGCCCACCTTCGTCGTCACTTTTCGTGTTACGCGCTATTCCGCTGCCGCGGCTGGCGCGTAGTTCGGAAACCGGTCGCTCACATCCAGCTTGAACAGCTTCTGCGCCGTCTCGCCGAGGATGTTTCGCTTCGCCTGCTCGGAGAGGAACGGCAGATCCCAGATGACCGAGGGCACGTCCATATCCCAGTGCGGATAATCGGACGCCCACAGCAACTGCGTCTCGGCGTTCATCGCCTCGAAGGTGGATTCCAGCAGCATGATGTCGTCGGGCATCTCCATCGGCTGCGTCGTGTAGTACATGTCGCGCATGTAGTCGCTCGGCAGCTTCTTCAGAAGCGGGCATTCGGACGACCGCATGCGGTATTGGGTATCGAGCCGCTGCATCAGGAACGGAATCCAGCTGATGCCGGATTCGATCCAGACGACGGGCAGCTTCGGGAACCGCTCGTTCATGCCGTTCAGCACCCAGTTGGTGCAATGGACGACGTTGTACCAGGTGAAGCCGAGCGCATGCACCGCGAGGAAGCGGTTGCAGGTGCGGAACATCGGATCGTCCCAGTTGAACCCGGAATGGAACCCGATCGGCAGGCCGCGCTCCTCGAGTGCGGCATAGATCTTCATGTAGTCGTTGTGATGCACCGGCCGGTGGCGGACCGACGTCACCATGAAGCCCATCACGCCGTCCGCGTCGCCGAAATCCTCGACGATCTTGAGCGCGGCTTCCGGGCTGTTGAACGGCAGGTACAGCATCGAATGGATGCGCGGCGAGCCGGGCAGGATCTTCTCGACCAGCCAACGGTTGTAGGCGCGCGCAAGGCAGACCTCGACGTCCGGCTGCGGGTGCATGGCAAGGCCGAGCATCGGCGTCGGGAACACGCAGGCGTAGTCGACGCCCATCGCGTCCATCCAGCGGTGCGACAGGTGCACGTCGCGGTGCACGCCGTCCTTGGGCGTCTGTTCGAGCTTGCGGAGGGGATAGCGCGTTACGCGCCCGCCCATGTCCTGGTAGCCGACGCGGCCGAGCGAGAACATCGAGCCGCGATGCGCGATCTGCTGCGCCGATCGGGCGAGCTGCCGGAGCACCGGATCCTCGATGAACTCGATGATTTCGCTCATCGATTCCGTTTCGTAGTGATGGGCGTCGACGTCGATGATCAGCACGTCGTCGAACCCGCGGCGATCGCGCTGGCGCGCCGCGTTTTCCATCAGCTTCTCGGTATCGAATTCCTCGACACTCATCCGGAAATAGCGCTCGTTCCCTGTAGGGAGTTCCATGTCTCCCCCCCTCCGCTTTTGGTAATTCGGTCTGCGATCTTAGACCGAAACGCGGCCAATACCAATGACGCTGTGGGCCGCCGCTACAGCAGGGTGGGAAGATAGGTCGCGATGGGCGGAAATGCGGCGATCACCAGCATGCCGATCAGGAAAATCCCCACGAAAGGCCAAGTCGCGCTGAATACCTGCTGGAGGCTTACCCTGTCCGTCGCCCCCTTGAAGGCGAAGATCGTGTAGCCGAACGGCGGCGTGATTCCGCCCACGGTCACGTTCAGCAGCATCAGAAGCCAGAACCAGATCGGATCGAATTCCAGCGACCGGATCAACGGCTGATAGATCGGTATGACCACCAGCATCAGCGCCACCTGGTCGATGAACATGCACAGGATGAACGGGATCAGCATCATGATGAACAGCATCACATGCGCCGAAAGGCCCAGGTCCGCGACGACCTGCGTCAGTTCCCGCGTCGATCCGGTAAAGGCGAGCAACTGGCTGAACATTTTCGAGCTCGCCATGATCACCAGGATCATGCTGGCGATAAAGGCCGCCGACGCCAGCGATTCCGAGAACATCTTCCAGTCGAGCTTCCGGTAGTAGGCGGCCGTGGCGAGCGCGCCGATCACGCCGGTCGCGGCCGATTCCGACGGGGTCGCGACGCCGAGGAGAATCAGCCCCATCACGCAGAAGATGATCATCGCGAAGGGCAACACCCGAACGACGGCCCGCACCTTCTCGGCGAACGTGACCTCGGCCGTCGAGGTCGCAGTATCTTCCGCGGCAAGCTTCGGATTCAACCGGACGCGGGTGAGCGTGTAGACGAGAAACATGCCTGCGAGCATCAGGCCGGGAAGGATGCCCGCAATAAGAAGCCCCGCTATGGAGACGTTAGCCAGCGTCCCGATGATGATGACCAGCACGCTCGGCGGAATGATCGGCGCAAGCGACGCGCCCGCGAGGATCGCGCCCGTCGACATCCGCGCGTCGTAGCCGCGGTCCAGCATGCCGGGAAACAGCGTGCGCGCCATCATCGCCGCCACGCCCATCGCCGCGCCGGAAAGCGCGCCGAACACGGTCGACAGCGCGATGCACAGGACGTACTGCCGGCCTTTCACCCGACCCACGAGCTTGTCCACCGAGTCGAACAGGATGTCGATCGAGCCCGATCTGAAAAGAAGCTCGCCCATCATGATGAACAGCGGAATCGCCGACAGGTCGGCGAAGTTCGTCGTCTCGAAGATCGAGTTCGCGACCATGCCGAAACCGGGCTGGCCGAGAATGATCAGGACGCCGACAATGTTGATCAGCAGGAAGGCGATGAAGATCGGCATGCCGGACAGGAAACACGCCAGCAGCAGCGTCAGGCCGATCAGCAGGATTGCCCACCAGACCATTATTCGTAGCTCTCGCCGCCGGCGGGCCGCTGATCGATTTCGATCTTGCGGTAATCCAGAAAGCGCAGGAAATGGAGTGCCGACATGCCGAAACCGAACGTGATGAACACCGAGATGTAATATTTCGGGATCGGCTTCACCTTCATCAGGTGAACGTCGCGGACGAACTGGCGGATGTTTTCGTCGAGATTGATCCAGAACGCAGCGCCGCAGACGAGGAATCCGAGCAGGTAGATCAGCCAGTAGCAGGGCTTCGCCCTCTGC
This sequence comes from Alphaproteobacteria bacterium, assembly GCA_038133505.1. Lineage (GTDB taxonomy): Bacteria > Pseudomonadota > Alphaproteobacteria > MPNO01 > UBA830 > JAYQUR01. The sequence goes on along the minus strand of JAYPTI010000009.1, from coordinate 33,439 downwards.
GCAGGCATCAGCTCCAGCAGGAACGTCACCGCGACGTGGCCCTTTTCCCGGGTCACGTGCGGCATCATCAGGAAGCAGCCGATGCAGAGCGAATAGGAAACCGCCTCGTCCGCCCACCAGGTCGGCGCATTGAAGAAATAGCGCGAGACGACCTCGAAACTATACGAAAACAGGATAATACCGAGGCAGAGCTTACCGAGCTGGAAGCCCAGATCGGTAAGCCTGTCGTGCACCCATATCAAGGGATGCAACACGGATCTGCCCCGGCTTGTCGCGGTCGACGCCGGCTACTTCGTCAAAGCGGCTTTCTGCGCCATTTCGTGGAGCGCGCCCACGCCGTCGGCGCAGCACTTCTTGGCGATCTCCCACATGTCGGACGCGAACGTCGCCTTGACCTTTGCAGCGATCTCGGCGTTCAACTGGGTCACCTTCACGCCGAATTTCTTGAGCGTCGCGGATTCCTCGGCCAGGATCTGATCGCCGACGGCGGGCATATCGATTTCGGTCTGTTTGGCCGCCTCGATCAGGATGCCCTGGTCCTCCTTCGACAGCGTCTTCCACTTGTCGAGATTGATCCAGAAGCCCGTATTGGTGGATCCGAAGGTCGGCCGCACCTTGAACTTGGCGACCTCGTAATGCTTCATCGACAGCATGCCGGCCGCCGGCCACGCGGCGCCGTCGATCACGCCCTTTTCAAGGGCAGTGTAGATCTGCCCGCCGGGCAGCACGACGGGAGAGCCGCCGAGAAGGCGGATGACGCCATGGTAGCTCAGCGTGCCGCGCACCTTGCGGCCATCGAACATGCCGTTCTTCAGCGGTTCCTTGAGGAAGATGTGGTAGCCCTGATTGCTGTTCGCGACGAGGCCCAGCATCTTCAGGTTGTTGTGCCTCTGGTAGTAGTTGTCGATGTAGTCGATCAGGCCGGCCGCGCGGCGCTTCGCGGGGTCGACGTCGACGGCGTCCATCGTGAACGCAATGCCCTTGCTGCCGGCGTGATAGATGCCGTGCGTATACAGCATATCGAACACGCCCGAGGAAACGGGCTGGAGTTGCTCGAACGGCGGCACGACTTCCTTGCCGCTGAGCGAAATCTTCACCTTGCCCTTGCCTACGGCGTCGACCTTCTTGAGAAAGAGGTCAAGTACCGCGTAGGTCGGCCAATTGTCCTTGTTCCAGCTCGTCAGAAGCTTGAGATCGGCGGCGGCCGCTGTCCCCGTCACGAAGGTGGCGAGCGCGGCGGCGGCGACGGAATTCGCAAGAAATCGTTTCATGGTTGTCCCTCCCGTGGATCGATTGAATCGAACTCTACGCGTTATCGTTAGCAATCTAACCATCTCGCCGAACGGCCGACAAGACGAAAACGGGGAGTCGCCTTGCGCGGCCCGCGGAGCGGCGCCTACAGTGCGCGCAAAACGCATCTGGTATCCTGGGGGGACGAAACGACATGACCGACAAACCATTCACCCGCATCGGAACGCCGACATCGGATACCGAGAGGTTCCGCATGCGGGGCCGCGACGTCCTGTCGGAAATCCTCGGCGAGAAAAGCTTCGCGGAAGCCTTCTATTTCATCGTGACCGGCCGGGACCTACCGGAAAACCACGTTCGCGTCTTCGATTCCTGCATGGTGATCCTGATGGACCACGGCATCACGCCGACGGCGCTGGTGGCTCGCGTGGTCCACGACTCGATGCCCGACGACGTCCAGCTGCCGATGATCGCGGGCACCATGATGGTCGGGAACAAGTTCGCCGGCACCATGGCCGGCGCCGGCGCGCTGTTACGGGAGGCGATCGAGAAAGGCGGCGACAAGCGCGAGTGGGCGCAAGAGGTCGTGGCCCGGTTCCGCGAGCAGAAGAAGTTCATCCCCGGCTACGGCCACCCCTACTATTTCCCGACCGACCCGCGCGCCGACCGCCTGTTCCAGATCGCCATGGAAGGCGGCTGCACGGGCGAATATATCGAGTGCGCGAAGATCCTCGCCGAGGAGATCGAAAAGGCGCGCGGCAAGCCGCTGACGCTGAACGTCACCGGCGCGCTCGGCGCCGTCCTCAACGAGGTCGCCTTCCCGGTCGAGGTCATGCGCGCCGTCGCCGCCGTCGGGCGCGCCGCCGGCCTCATCGGCCACATCTACGAAGAGATGCAGCACCCGATCGCGCCGTCGGTGTGGGAGTTCATCAATTCGATCGAGTACCGCGAAGACTAGTTCATCCGACTTGGCGGCAAATTTGCTTTTATCCCCTCCCCCTTGAGGGGGAGGGTCAGGGAGAGGGTGATCTCTCCCGGTGAGAAGATTGTCGGGTAGAGCGGCCTTCCCCCTCTCCCTGACCCTCTCCCAGCCGGGGAGAGGGGATAAAAAAGCGGACAGCGCAAGCCCATGACCCTGCAAAAGCCGGCCCTCACCATGTCGCCTCTCGCCTGGGGCATGCTGATCCTGCTGTCGGTGGTCTGGGGCGGGACGTTCTTCTTTCAGGAAATCGCGGTCTGCGAACTGCCGGTCTTCACCATCGTCGCCGTCCGCGTCGGCCTTGCGGCCCTCCTGCTGGCGGCGGTGCTCGTCGCGGCGCGGGACCGGCTCCCGGGCGACTGGCGGATCTGGCGCTCGCTGTTCCTGCTGGCCTCGATCAACAACATCGTCCCGTTCTGCCTGATCGTCTGGGGCCAGAAGGAAATCGCCTCGGGCCTCGCGTCGATCCTGAACGCCGCGACGCCGATCTGCACCGTCCTCGTCGCCCACTTCGCGACCGCCGACGAGAAGATCACCGGCTTGAAGATGGCAGGCGTTCTCGCCGGTTTCGCGGGCGTCGCCGTTCTGCTCGGCGCCGACCTGCTGGAGGGGCTCGGCAGCGCCGTCGTCGCGCAGCTTGCCGTGCTGGGCGCGGCCTTCGCCTATGGCTTCGGGGCCATCTACGGCCGCACGTTCCGCGCCAGGGGCCTCACGCCGACGGCGACCGCGACCGGCCAGCTGATCGCCTCGTCCGCCACTCTCGTGCCCGTCGCGCTGATCGTCGACGCGCCGTGGGCCCTGCCCGCGCCCGGCATCGACACCGTCGCCGCGCTGATCGGCCTCGCGTCGGTCTCGACGGCGTTCGCCTATCTTCTCTATTTCCGGATTCTCGACACCGCCGGCGCGACGAACCTCGCGCTCGTCACCTTCCTGATCCCGGTCAGCGCGCTCGCGCTCGGTATCACGATATTGGGCGAGACGATCCTTCCCCGGCACATCGCCGGGCTGGTCTGCATCGGCGCGGGCCTCGCCGCGATAGACGGGCGGTTGGTCAGGCGGCAGCCCTAGACCACCCCCCGCTCGCGCAGCCCCTTCACCGCCTCCGCATCGAAGCCGAGCTCGCCCAGCACCTCGTCGGTATGCTCGCCGAGGGTCGGCGGCGCCTTGAGCGGCTGGTCTTCGCGGCTGCCGTCGATATAGACGGCGCGGCGCGAGAACGTCTGCTCGCCCTCGGTCGGGTGCACCGTCTTGTAGAACGTGCCGAGATGCTTCACCTGCGGATCCTCGAACACGTCGGGCAGCGTGTTGATCTCGGCGTAGGGCACGTCGTTCTCTTCCAGCCGCGGCGTCCAGTAGTCGCGCGGTTTCTGGATGGCGGCCTTCTTGAACTCGGCGTTCATGTCCATGTAGTTCTCGATCCGGAGCATCCGGCCCTCGTAGCGCGGATCGTCGCGCATGTGCTCGACGTGGAACGCCGCCGTCACGCCCTGCCAGAACTTCTCCTGCGACGACAGGTGAACGGCGAGCAGCTTGCCATCCGCACAGGTGACGGCATGGCTCTGCGAGGCGGCGACGCGCACCCACGGGCCCGGCGCGACGCCCTGCTGCGTCATGTTCGCGAACGGGTCGGGGATCATCCAGATCGCGGCTTCCAGCATGTTGACGTCGATCCGCCGCGGCGGGCCTCCCCGCTCGCGCTCGAACAGAGCCGACAGGATGCCGTAGCACGCGTTGATGCCGGTTATGTTGTCGGCGATCGTCGGGCCGGTGATCTGCGGATCGTCGGGATCCAGAAACAGGCTGGAGATGCCCGACAGCGACTGCGCGACCGCGTCGTAGGCGGGCCGTTTCACATAGGGGCCGTCCTCGCCGAAGCCGGTGATCGAGCAGTAGATCACCCTGGGATTGCGTTCGCGCAGGACGTCCAGCGACAGGCCGAGCCGGTCCATCACGCCGGGGCGGAAATTCTCGAGGACGACGTCGGCCGACTCGACGAGCTTCAGGAGAATCTCGCGGCCCTCGTCCGAGCGGATGTCGAGCGTGATCGCCCGCTTGTTCCGGTTGTAGGCGCCGAACTGCGAGCTGTAGAGCCCGCCGCGCCAATTGCGGAACATGTCGCCGCCGTCGACCTTCTCGACCTTGATGCTTTCGGCGCCCATGTCTGCGAGCATCATGCCGCACAGCGAACCGGTGATCATCGTCGTCAGTTCGATTACCCGCACCCCGTCGAGCGGTCCGGCCATCCTGTCCTCCTTGTCGTCGGCCGCGGCTGTCGCGCGGCTCCATGGTTCCGGCGGGCGAACTCAGCCCGCCTGTTTCAGCCGGCCCCCGCCCTGCATCGCGGCCTGCTCGGCGGCGATCATCTCATCCATCAGCTTGCGGACCTGCATGTTCGGCGCGTCGGCATTGATATCGATTTCCGGCGCATCCGGCATCGACGACATGCGCGCCTGCTGGGCGTTGAGCACGCGCTCGTCCTCGAGGAAGACCTGCGTGAACTGCGTCCGGTAGATCTCGTCCCACTCGGGCGAGTCGAGCTTGAAGTGCCGCGCATGAGCGTAGAAATAGTGCGTCGACGTCTCCGTCTCGGGCGTCGGCAGGTTCATCACCTTCATCTCGACGCCGTATGCCTCGTCGATGTGATCGACGTTCATCGGCGCACCGACCTTCACGCTTCCCGCGTGATTGACGATGTAGCCGGGCATGTCGGACGTGGTGATCAGCCAGCGGTCCACGTTGCCCTCGAAGTCACCCGCCTTCTTCCAGAACGGCGCCGCCGGACGGTCCATCACCATCCGGGTCATCTTGATCGAGCGCTCGAAACGCTCCGTCTTGACCGGGAAATCGACGATGGCGTCGTTGCCGATCGACGTCGTGTGGACGTAGCCGAGATGCGTGATGTCGAACAGATTGTCCGAGATCAGCATGTAGTTCGCCTTCACGTAGAGCGGCTCGCCGCCGCGCCCGGGCGTGGTCTTCCATTCGGGGTGGTCGACCCACCACCAGTCGGGCAGCAGGGCTTCGTCCGCCTTCGCCGGATCGCCCGGCCAGATCCAGACCCATCCGTAACGCTGCGCGACGGGGTACGACTTGACCTCCGCGCCCGGCGGCACGCGGGACTGGCCCGGCACCTTCACGCAGGCCCCGGTCGCGTCGAATTCGAGCCCGTGATAGCCGCACTGGATATTGTCGCCCTCGACCCGGCCGAGCGACAGCGGCAGATGCCGGTGGCAGCAGCGGTCTTCCAGCGCGACGACGGATCCGTCCGTCTGCCGGAACAGCACGACCGGCTCGTTCAGGATGGTGCGCCCGAACGGCCCGTCGCCTACTTCGGTTTCCCAGGCAGCGACGTACCAGGCATTTTTCAAGAACATTCGGCTCCTCCCCTATGCGAGCGCGTTGGGTGAATTTCACCACATCAAGCGGGCTTCGCACAACGTCGTTAGCTGCCTATCATATCCACGCAGAACGCCAAGGAAGCCCTGGGGAGGAAAAATGGCCCGCATCGACGCCTACAATCACGTCATCCCGAAAACCTATTTCGAGAAGTTCGCGGAGCTCGCGCCCGACCAGCGCGTCGTGAAGTTCTTCGGCTCTCTGATGGCGCTGCACGATCCCGACGCGCATCTGCGGCTGCTCGATCCGTATGACGACTATCGCCAGGTGCTCTCGCTCGCCAACCCGCCGATCGAGATGCTGGGCTCGCCCGAACAGACGCCGGCGCTGGCGCGGATCGCGAACGACGGGCTGGCCGCTAGGGTCAAGACCGACCCCGACCGTTTCCCGACCTTCATCGCGTCCCTGCCGATGAACAATCCGGATGCGGCGGTCGCCGAAGCGAACCGGGCGATCACGGAGCTCGGCGCGCGCGGCGTCCAGATGTTCACCAACGTCCTCGGAAAGCCGCTGTCGGCGCCGGAGTTCTATCCGATCTTCGAGACCATGGCGGGCCACGACCTGCCGATCTGGATCCATCCGATGCGCGGGCCCAACCACCCCGACTACGCGACCGAGGACGCCTCGGAGCACGAAATCTGGTTCACCTTCGGCTGGCCCTACGAGACCAGCGCCTGCATGACGCGGCTGATCTATTCGGGAATCTTCGACAAACTCCCCGACATCAAGATCATCACCCATCACTACGGCGGCATGATCCCGTTCTTCGCCGAGAAGATCGCCATCGGGTTCGCGCAGATCGCCGCCGGCGACAAGGATCACAACCCTCTCGCCGCCGCCGCGGGCCTCAAGAAGCAGCCCAAGGAATATTTCAAGATGTTCTACGCCGACACGGCGACCAACGGCTCGCTGGCCGCGGCGCGCTGCGGCCTCGACTTCTTCGGCCCGGACCACTCGATCTTCGCCACCGACGCTCCCTTCGATCCCGAAGGCGGCTCGCTGCTGATCCGCGAGACGATCAAGGCGGTCGACGGGCTCGACATCGATGCGGAAACGCGCGGAAAGATCTACGGCGGAAACCTCAATCGTCTCATGAAACTGGCCTGACGCGTTCGCGATGGACGAACGCGCGGCCGCCGGAGAGGTCCCCTTCCGAACGCTCGGCGCGGCGTTCGCCGATTTCGCCGCGCGCCATCCCGACCGCGTCGCGATCCACTCCATCGACCAGGACCGGTCCGTCGGCTTCGCCGAGCTGAAAGCGCTGGTCGACCGGACCGCCGCGAATTTCGCAACCCTCGGCGTCGCGCGCGGCGGGCGCGTGGCGATCCTGTCCGCGGACTGCCTCGAGAAGCTGATCCTCATGTTCGCCGCCTGGCGCTGCGGCGCGTCGGCCTGCCCGTTCCATGCCGAAATCGACGCGGACCATCTGGCCGACATCCTCAAGACGATTTCGCCGTCGCTCGTCGTCTGGCGAACCGATATCGACGGCGCGTTCCTGACACGCGGGCTCGATTGCCCCTCCGCCTCATTCGCGTCCCTCGACGACGCGGACGGGTCGTTCGGGGCAGCCGCCCCTGACGACGCGCTTCCCGCCGCCGGAACCGAATACGGGCCGCACGACGAGGGATGCATCTTCGCGACGTCGGGCACGACCGACCGGCCCAAATGCGTGGTGTGGGATCACCTCGGCCTCTGGCAGTGCGGTCTTTCGACGATCGATTTCACCGGCATGACGCCCGACGACAGGCTGCTCGAATACCGGACGTTCAGCTGGCTGTCGCCGCAGATCGTCACCTTCATGCCGTTCGTCGCGCTCGGGCTCTCGATCTTCATCGCGGACGGGTTCTCCCGCTCGCGGTTCTTCGGCTGGGTGCGCGACCACCGGATCACCGTCGCGGCTGGCGTGCCGACGGTCATCAACATGCTGCTCGACGATCCGGTCGACGTCGGCGACACGGATATTTCCTCCCTGCGGGTGATGACGGCCAGCTCGGCGCCGCTCGCGCCCGAACGGTGGCGACAGTTCGAAGCGCGGTACGCGATCATGCTGCTGCAGTTCTACGGCGCGTCCGAAGGCGGCTGGCTGTGCGGCAACAGGCACGATGCCAGGCGCATCGGCACCGCCGGGCGCCCCGCCGCGCACATGGACCTCGCCATCGTCGACCCGGCCGGCGCCGTCTGCCCGCCGGGAACGGAGGGAGAGATCACGATACGCGGCCCGCAGACCGCGACCGCCACGATCTCGTCCGACGGCATCTGGGAAGACAGGACGGGATTCCGCCTGACCGAACGCGTGCGCGTCGGCGACCTCGGAGTCATGGACGAGGACGGCTTCGTGACCGTTACCGGCCGGGTCAAGGACGTCATCCTGCGGGGCGGCGCATCGATTTCGCCGCTCGAGATCGACGCCGCCATGATGCGACATCCAAGCGTCCACGAGGCCGCGGCGGTCGGGGTTCCCGATGCGATCTGGGGCGAGGAAATCGTCTGCTTCGTCGTTCCCGCCTCCGGCGCATCGCCGAGCGAAGCGGCGCTGCTCGATCACGCCGCCGGGATGCTGCCGGACTTCAAGAGGCCGCGGCATATCGCCTTCGTCGAGGACCTTCCGCGCAACGACCGCGGAAAGGTAAAGCGCGACGAGTTGAAGAAGCTCTGGGATTCCGGAGCGGAAGACTAGCGCCGTCCTATTGCGAGGGGGCGCGGCGCTGCGGCACGGAAACGAGGCCGATCCCGCTCAGGATCAGGACCACCCCGATGACGAGGCCCATGGTCAGTTCTTCGCCGAGAAAGACGACGCTGAGCGACAACGCGAAGACCGGCGTGCCGAGGAGACCGACCGTGGAGACCGCCGTCGGCAGGTAGCGAACGCAGGTCGTGACCGACAGCATCGCGACCGCCGTTCCCATGATGCCGCCGTAGCCGAAGACCCCGAGCTGGCGCCAGGAGCCTTCCCAGGTCGGCAGCGGATCGAAGATCAGAGCCATGCCCACAATCAGGACGGCGGCCAGCGAAAGCTGGAACGGCGCGAGCTGGAACGGCGTCCGCTGCGGCGTGTGCTTTCGGATATGGATGATCGCGATCGACCAGCTCAGGCCGCAACCGAGCAGCATCGCGTTGCCGATCACCACATTGGTGTCGGTCCAGTCGAACGTCGTCGGGTTGAACAGCACGATCAGCCCGGCCATCGCGACGGCGACGCCCAGCAACCGGCGCTTGGGCGGCCGTTCCTTCAGGAAGATATACGACACCGGCAGCACCCAGAGCGGCGTCGTATAGCCGAGCAGCGCCGCGCGTCCCGCTTCGACGTAGAGCAGCGCGATATGCATCAGGAGTGTGTAGATCGCCATCATGAAGACGGCCACCGTCAGTACCAGCGGCAGGTCCTTGCGCGTCGGCAGCTTGAGCTGGCCGGTCAGCAAGAGGATGAGAAACAGGATGACGGCGCCGCTCGCGATGCGGATACCGGCGTACCAGAACGGCGGCGTGAATTCGAGCGCGGTCCGCGTCACCGGCCACAATCCGCCGTAGCCGACGATCGCGCCGACCATCGCGATGAATCCGAGAGTTCTTGGGTTGATCAAGGTCCGGCTATCCGAAGGCAGCGCCGCCGTTGATATGCATGTTCTCGCCGGTGATGAACCCGGCCTCGTCGGACAGCAGCCAGATCGCGGCAGCGGCCTGTTCCTCCGGCTGGGAAATGCGCCCGAGGGCCGCCTTCGCCGCCGCCCCCGCCTTTGCGTCCGGCGAATATTCCGACGTCATGGCGGTCTCGACGACGCCGGGGCTGATCGCGTTCACCCGGATGCCGTATTTCCCCCACGACCGGGCGAGGGTCCGGATGAGAACCAGCACGCCTCCCTTCGAGGTGGTGTAGGCCGGACCGCCCCGGCCCTGCTCCCCGGTGCCGCCCATCAGGACGCCGCCGGACGCCGTCAGCACGATGGCGCCGGCGGTTCCGTGCGCGATCATCGACTTGGCGGTCTCCTTGGCCATCAGGAACGAGCCTGTCACGTTGGTCGACAGGATACGGTTGAATTCGTCTTCGTCCGCGCGCTCCCAGTCGAATTTCGAATGGGCGGCGGCGAAATGCGCCAGACCGTCGATCCCGCCGAAGCGTTCGACCGCCGTCGCGGCCGCCGTTTCGGCCGTCGCGGTTCTCGCGACGTCGCCCGCGACATGGACGAGCGCATCGGTCCCAGGCCCCAGCGCCGCTTCGAGCGCCGCCGGATCCAGATCAACGGCAACGATCCTGTTCCCGTCGCGCAGCAGCCGCTCTGCGCAAGCCCTGCCGATGCCGCTCGCGGCGCCGGAAACGATCACAGTTTTATCGGAATACATGACGAATGCTCTGGTTCCCGCTGCGTACCGCAGTTTTGACCGGCTTCCGGCCGAAGCGCAAATTTTTGATGGCGTTTCCGACCGGGAAAGCCGCGGTCAGCGCGGGAACTGCCTGTTTGCCCACATGTTATCTACAGAAGAAATGTCTCAGATGTGGATAACTTCCCGATTGCGATTGTGCTCCGGGAGCCAGGAAATATTTTCGAAGGGCGATCACACCGGACCCCAACGCCACCCCCCGGAAAGGCGACAACGCGGGATGACGTCAAAATCTGACGACTTCGAAGAACCGAACGTGAGCCCATATCTGCTGAAGCCCGTTCGAACGCTAGAGGAATATCTGCGCGACCGCGAAACGGCGTCGGCGCAGCGCTCCGAGGCCGAGCAGCGGAACGTCGTATCGTTCTCGCATGAGCAGTCGCACTCCCGGGATACCTAGAACCGGCGAGCCCGGCGGCGTCAGGCGCGCGACAGCGTCACGGCGGCGATTCCGCCGATAATCAGGACCAGCCCGGCGCCGAGCGACACGGTGAGTTCCTCTCCGAGGAACAGGACGCTCAGAATCAGCGCGACAACAGGGACGCCCAGAAGCCCGACCGTCGACGTCGTCGCGGGCAGATACATCAGCGTCGTCGTCACGCCCCAGTTCCCGATCCCCGTACCCACCATGCCGGCATAGGCAAGAATGCCGACCGCCGACCAGGTCAGATCGAAATCGGGCAGCCCCTCGAAAATCAGCGCGGAGACGAGCGCGACGGTCCCCGAGACGACCATGTACCAGGGCACGAGCCCGAGCGTGTCGGTGACGTGCGGGTGCATGCGCAGGTGAACGATCACCGCCGACCACATCAGGACGCACAGCAGCAGCATGCCGTTGCCGATCAGCACGTCCCGATCGGTCCAGTCGAACTCGGCCGGATTGAACAGGATCAGCAGGCCGACGCTGCCCGCGATCAGGCCGAATAGTTTGAGCGGCGGCAGCTTCTCGGAGAGAAACAGGACGGCGACCGGCGTCACGAAGATCGCCGTCGTGTAGCCGAGCAGCGTCGCCCGGCCGGCGTGAACGAATTGCAGCGCGGTCTGGAAGATGACGGCGTAGAGCCCCAGCATCACGCCGCCGACGGTCAGGATGATCGGAATGTCGCGCCGGTCGGGGAGCCGCAAGCGTCTCTGCGGTCCGAGAACCGCGGCGATGAAAAGCCCGCCGATCCCATAGCGCAGGGCGGTAAACCACAGGGGCGGAATGTGCTCGATGGAGAGCTTCGCCGTCGTCCACAGCGTGCCGAAACAGACCACGGTCACGGCAAGCGCAACGAAGCCCCTCCGCCTGTCGTCCGTGGCCATGAAAGGTCGGGCGGGGGGGGGGGGGGGGGGGGGGGGCGCCCCCCCCCCCCCCCCCCCCCCCCCCGCCCGCCCACCCCCGCTGGGGGGG
>JAYPTI010000009.1:13116-22036 GCA_038133505.1 Alphaproteobacteria bacterium | reverse complement strand
GCTGCGCAATGCGCAGCCGCCCGAGCCCTAGCCGACGTAACGCGTCAGGAACAGCGAGAGTTCCGGAATGTAGGTCACCAGCAGCAACGCGATGATGTTGATGATGATGAACGGCACCAGTCCCGGATAGATGCTAGACAGCGGCGCCTTGAACAGCGCCTGCGTGACGAAGATGTTCAAGCCGAAAGGCGGCGTGAACATGCCGATCGCGAGGTTCACCGTCATGATGATGCCGAAATGGATCAGGTCCACGCCCATCGCGAACGCGATCGGCGCCAGCAGCGGGGTCAGGACGAGAATGGCCGAACCGGGATCGAGCAGGCAGCCGACGAGAAGCAGGAAGATGTTGATGACCATCAGCACCATCCACGGCTCCAGCTTCATGTCCTGGATGGCCTGGACGGCCTGCTGCGGAATGCCGCTGATCGTCAGCAGCTGCGAGAACACGCCGGCCGCGGCGACGATGATCAGGACCTGGGCAGTCAGGTACATCGAGTTGACCGAGACCTCCCAGATGCCTTTCCACGAGATGTCGCCGTAGATGAAGCGGGTTACGATGATCGCATAGACGCAGGCCACGCCGGCCGATTCGGTCGGCGAGAAGATGCCGGCATAGATGCCGCCCAGAATGATGAACGGGGTGCCCAGCGCCCAGACGCCGTCCTTGGAAGCCTTCAGGAAAGCAGCCGTCGAGAAACCGGTCGCTTCCTTGATCCCCTGCTTCGAGGCGTAGACATAGATATAGAGCGCCATCAGCAGGGCCATCAGAATGCCGGGGACGACGCCCGCAACGAACAGGAGCGCGACCGACTGCTCGGCCGACGCGCCGTAAAGGATCATGCTGATCGACGGCGGGATAACGATGGCGATGGCGCCGGACGATGCGAGCAGGCCCGACGAGAAACGCTCGTTATAGCCGGCGTCGCGCAGCGGACCGTACAGCAGACGGCCGACGGCGGCGACCGTCGCCGGGCTGGAACCGGAAATCGCGCCGAACACCGTACACGTACCGACCGTTGTCAGCGGCAGGCTGCCGCGCACACCGCCGATGATCGACATCACCCAGGCGACGATGCGCTTCGAGATGCCACCGTGACCCATGATTTCGCCGGCGAAGATGAAAAACGGCACGGCCATCAGGGCGAACTTGTCGACGCTGCCGAACATGTTGATGTGAATGGCCGTCGGCGGAACCGCCTGAAACAGCCACAACACGATTGCCGCCGTCGCGAGCAGGATGACGAAAATCGGGAAACCCAGCAGCAGAAGGACAACCGGGACGATCCCCATGACCCATTCCATGAAAGCGCTCCTCTTAGACTTGTTTCTTGTTCGCGGGCGTTACGGCTTTGTCGGTTCGCCGTCGTGATGGCCGTCATACTCGGCGACGATCTCGTCGACTTCGCTGACAAGCGTCCCTGTCACGTGCGCTCGGAACCGGACGGCGATCGCAATGAAGATCATGACGAACCCAAACAGCAGCGCGAAATGAGGAATGACCATCGGGATCTCCGCCACGACGCTGCGCTGGTCGTTGTTCCACATCAGCTCGACGACCGTCCAGTTGTTCGGAATTACGAAGAGGCAAACCCCTAGCACCGCAACTGTCGCGATAAAATTGATCACTTCCTTGTAGGGAGACGGCAGCATGATCGAGAAGAAATCCATCTTCAGGTGCTGTCCCTCGAACGAAACGAGGATCGCGCCGATGAAGACGGTCCAGACCATGATGTAGATCATGATCTCCTCGGCCCAGATGATCGGCGAGAGAAACGCGTAGCGCCCGATCACGTTGGCGAAATTGATCGCGATACCGACCAGGATCAGCGTACCGATGATAGCCCGCGGCACGGTGACAATTCCGAAATGCAGTGGCTTGGAAACACCGCTGTTGGTGCTGCTCGACATATCTGCTCCCAGACGGTCCGGAAGTCCCGGAGACGCCTTTTCCCTGTTAACGGACCCTCTGCGGGGTCCTCCGTCCGGAAGGCGGGCAAGTTGACGCTCCCCCTTCCCTGCGTTTCTGTTTAAATGAAGTTTCGTTAGTTGTCTAATCAAACACGGAGTCGACGGATGGGACAAACGGTACTGGTGACGGGAGCGGCAAGCGGGATCGGTCTCGCCTGTGCGAAAATCCTCCTCGAGGAAGGGAATCGAGTCCTCGCGTTCGACCCGCAGGAGGAGAAAATGCGGGCGGAACTGCCCGCCGGCGACAATGTCGCGTTCTTTGCAGGCGACGTCTCCAAGCCGGAAGACTGCGCGGCAGCGGTCGCTCAGACGGTGGACGCGTTCGGCGGTCTCGACGCGCTGATGCATTGGGGCGCAGCCCACTCGTCCAAACGCTGGGACGAGCTGGACGCCGACGAATGCAATTTCGTCATGGCGGTGAACGTCACCGGATCTTTCCTGATTTCGCAGGCCGCGGCCAAACACATGATGGCGCACGACGGCGGCTCGATCGTGCTGACGACGTCGACCTCCGTGCTCTACGGCGTGACCGGCGGCAAAGGCCAGGGCGGCCCCGCCTATGTCAGCTCCAAGGGGGCGGTGATCGCGCTCAACCGCTCGCTCGCCCGCGCGCTTGCGCCGAAGGTCCGCGTGAACGCCGTGAGCCCCGGCATCGCCGAGACCGCCATGATCGCCGGCTACACCGCGGAACAGCGCGCGGCGATGACCCAGCGCTTCCCGATGGGCCGTTTCGGCACCGCCGAGGAGATCGCCAACGCCGGCATCTTCCTGATTTCCGACAAGGCGAGCTTCATCACCGGCGAGGTTATCCACGCCAACGGCGGATCGAACTTTAACTAGGACGCCCGTCCGCCTATCATTCCGACATCTGAACAGGGAGACGAGAACATGCCGCATCCGTTCGAAATGCCGCAGACCCACATCGAGCGCGTCGCCGGACGCCAGGGCCGTGCGCACACGTGCGAGACTTTCGACACGCCGAAGACCGCCCTGGTGGTCGTCGACATGCAGATCTACTTCATGGCCGAGGAATCGATGGCCGGCTGCCCGGTGGGCCAGACCGTCGTCGACAACGTCAACAGGCTGGCGGAGACGGTCCGCAAGACCGGCGGCATCGTCATCTGGATCCAGAACCTGGCCCCGGAAAACACGCCGAATGCCTGGCGCACGCTGCACGAGCGCTACACGCCCGACAAGGGATCGCTCCGGATCGAACAGATGAGCCGCGGCGCGCCGCAGTTCGAACTCTGGCCAGACCTCGACGTGCGCGACACCGACTATCGCGTCGTCAAGCGGCGTTACAGCGCCTTCATCCAGGGCTCGTCCGACATCGAGCTGATCCTTCAGGACAACGCCATCGAGACGATCCTCGTCTGCGGCGTCGCGACGAACGTCTGCTGCGAATCCACCGCGCGCGACGCGATGATGCTCAACTATCGCACGCTGATGGTCTCCGACGGCTGCGCGACGTCGACCGACGAGGAGCACCAGAACTCGCTCAAGGCGTTCTACCTCAACTTCGGCGACGTCCAGGCGACCGACGAGGTGATCGCCCGGCTCGAGGCTTCCGACAAGCGCAACGCGCCCGCCGCCGAATAGACATCTTCGACACCACAAGCCGAACAGGCTTCTTCGACAACGACAAGACGGGAACAGAACCATGGCAGGAGCGGCCGCCCCCGAGGCGCCCAAAGGCAAGACCGTTATCCGCAACGTTGGGCTCATGCTCTCGGGCGCGCTCGAGAACCCGGTGCTCGACGCCGACACGCTCGTGGCGGTCGACGGCAGGATCGCCGCGTTCGGCAAGGCGAAGGACGTCGATACCGAGGGCGCGGACCTGACGATCGACGCCAACGGCACCGCGCTGTGCCCGGGCCTGATCGACAGCCACGTGCACCCCGTCTTCGGCGACTGGACGCCGCGCCAGAGCCAGCTCAACTGGATCGATTCCTCGATGCACGGCGGCGTGACGACGATGATCTCGGCGGGCGAGGTTCACCTGCCGGGCCGCCCGAAGGACCCGAAGGGCGTCGTCGCGCTCGGCATCACCGCCCAGCGCTGCTTCTCGGCCTTCCCGCCCGGCGGCGTGAAGGTGCACGCGGGCGCCCCGATCCTCGAGAAGGGCATGGTCGAGGAGGACTTCAAGGAACTCGGCGAAGCGGGTGTGAAGCTCCTCGGCGAGATCGGCCTCGGCGGCGTCAAGGCGGGCGACGAGGCGAAGCAGATGGTCGACTGGGCGCGCAAGTACGGCATCCAGTCGACGATCCACACGGGCGGCCCGTCAATCCCCGGCTCCGGCCTGATCGACAAGGACGTCGTGCTCGAAGCCGGCGCCGACATCATCGGCCACATCAACGGCGGCCACACGTCGCTGCCGCTCGACCAGATCCGCTGCCTCTGCGAGGACTGCAGCGCGGGCATCGAGATCGTCCATAACGGCAACGAGAAAGCCGCCCTCTTCGCGCTCCGAACCGCGTTCGAGCTCAACCAGTCCGAACGGGTGATCCTGGGGACCGACGGGCCGGCGGGATCGGGCGTTCAGCCGCTCGGCATCATCCGCATGTTGTCGATGCTGTCGGCGCTCGGCGACATTCCGGCCGAAATCGCGTTCTGCTTCGCGACCGGCAACACGGCGCGGATGCGCGATCTCGACTGCGGCCTGATCGAGGTCGGCCGCGCGGCGGATTTCGTGTTCCTCGACCGCGCCCAGCACACCGCCGGCAAGGACCTGCTGGAGTCCGTTCAGATGGGCGATATCCCCGGCGTCGGCATGGTCGTCATCGACGGCAAGGTCGCCTCCGGCCGCAGCCGCAACACGCCGCCGGCGGAAAAAATTCCCGAAGTGATCTAGCGCCTCAGCTGCCGGGCCCCATCAGCGCGTCCGGCAGCCAGGTCGCGATCTCGGGGAACAGGCAGAGCAGCGCCATCCCCACGATCATGCATCCCATGAAGGGGATCGCGCCCTTGAGAACCTGGGTCAGCGGCACGTCCGGCGCGATGCCGTTGATCACATAGAGGTTGAGCCCCACGGGCGGCGTTATCAGCCCGAGCTCCATGTTGACGGTGAGCAGCACGCCGAACCAGATCGGGTCGAACCCGGCCTTGGTGATGATCGGGATCAGGATCGGCGTCGTCATGAGGATCACCGCGGCGGGCGGCAGGAAGCAGCCCGCGACGAGAAGCAGCACGTTGATCCACAGCATCAGGACCCAGCGGTTCACGTCGAGCCCGCCGATCCACTCGGCGACCGACTGGGTGACGAACAGCAGCGACAGCATGTAGCCGAACAGGATCGACGTCGCGATGATCATCAGGATCATCACGGACTCGCGCATCCCGTCGCGCAGGATCTGCCACAGGTCGCGCGCGCGCCAGACGCCGTAGACGACCATCACGAGAATGAGCGCGAGCGCCGCGCCCACCGCCGCCGCTTCCGACGGCGTCGCGATGCCGCCGTAGAGCGCGATGACGACGCCGACGATCAGCACGATGAACGGCAGGACGCGCGGCAGGATTTCGAGACGCTCGCGCAGCGAGTAGACCGTCGTGTCGGCGATCAGCCGGCCCTTGCGCTTCCAGCTCAGATAAAGCGCCCACAGGATGAACAGGCCGGCCAGCATCAGCCCGGGAAAGACGCCGGCGAGGAACAGCCGGCCGATCGAGGTTTCGCTGGCGATGCCGTAGAGGATCATCGTCACCGACGGCGGGATCAGGATGCCGAGCGTCCCGCCCGCGGCGATGGCGCCCGTCGCGAGATCGGCGTCGTAGCCGCGGCGCCGCAGCTCCGGAATGCCCATCCGCCCGATGGCGGCGCACGTCGCGGGCGACGAGCCGGTCAGCGCCGCGAACAGCGCGCAGGCGCCGATATTGGAGACCACCAGGCTGCCGGGCACGCGGTAGAGCCAGCGCGCCAGCGCCTCGTAAAGATCCGATCCCGCACGCGACGACGCGACGGCCGCGCCCATCAGCACGAACATAGGGATCGAGACCAGCGTGAAGTCGTTCAGTCCCGCGAACAGCGTGTCGGCCAGCACCGACAGGCTGTCGAAGCCCTCGAAGATCACGAGGAAGGCGACGGATACCAGGCCGAGGCCGAACGCGACCGGAATGCCGGAACCCAGGACGACGATCGAAACCGCGCCGATGAGAATACCGATGGCGAGCGGGCTCACGACCGCGACTCCGTCTTGTCGTCGTGCAGGATCCCGAACGGCGGCGCGCGGCCGGTCGCGACCTCGCCGATCTCGGCGATGTACTGAAGCGACAGGAAGAACATCCCGACCGGCAGGCTGAGATAGTAGATCCAGAGCCGGGGACGCCAGATGCTGTCCGTCGTCCAGCCGCCCTCGAAGGCCTCCCACCACCATTCGACGGCGTTCACGAGCACGGCGACGCAGAATAGGAGCGCCGCCCCCGCCGTGACGAACGCGAGAACCCTGCGCGCGGACAGGCCTGCCTTGAGGGGCAGCAGCTCGACGTTCACGTGGCCGCGGACCATCAGCACATAGGGGCAGCCGAGAAACGTCGCGGAGACGAGCGCGAAGGTCGCGAATTCGGTCTGCCAGATCACCGCCTGGCCGAGAATTCCCCGCATCACGACCATATGGCAGACGGACAGCAGCGCGGCGACCATGAGCGCCACGGAAACCACGCCCAGAAAACGCGAGATCGCACTGACCACGGACACGTACTTCTGCACGCTTTTCCTCCCCCGAATGCAGAAAAGGCGACGGGCCGGTTCGCCCGTCGCCATTCGCTGCGTTCAGTCGCCTATTTTACGGCGAGCGCCTTTTCGATCAGTTCCTTGCCGCCCGGAACCTTCTCGGCGAAGGTCTTGTAGGACGATTTCTGGGCGATGCCGCGCCAGGCGTCGAACTGCGCATCGTCGAGCGAGACCACCTTTACGCCGGCCTTCGTGTAGGCATCGACGAGCCGCTTGTCGAGGCCGGCCGCCGCGTCGGCGAAGAACGCCTCCGCCTTCTTCGACGCCGCCATCAGGACGTCCTTCTGCTTGGCGTTCAGCTTGCCGAAGCTGCGCTTCGACATCAGCACCGGCTCATACATGAACCAGAGCGCGTTTTCGCCCGGTGCGGTCAGGCACTTGAGCTGCTCGTAGAGCCGGAACGACACGAAGCTGCCCGACGACGTGTCGGTGGCGTCGACGACGCCGGTCTGCAGCGCGTTATAGACTTCGTTGGACGACATCGAGACGATCGACGCGCCCGCCGCCTTCCACATTTCGGCGAACGTGGCGCCGGCCGAGCGAAGCTTGAGGCCCGAGACGTCCTGCGGCGCCACGATGCAGCCCTTCTTGGAGCCGAATGCGCCCGCCAGCCAGGCGTCGGCGAGAACCATCACGCCGGCCTTGTCGATCTCGGCCTTGATATCGGCCATGAAGGCGGACTGGTTGAGCTTCTTCGCGTGCGCGTGGCTCTTCACGAGGCCCGGCATCAGGGTCGCGCCGAATTGCGGATGGCGGCCCGACGCGTAGTCGAGCGGGAACGACGTGATGTCGAGCTGGCCCTTCACCATCGCGTTCCACTGTTCCTTCGCCTTGAACAGCGATGCGCCCGGATAGACCTTGATGTCGAGGCCGACATTCGCCGCCGCCGCGTCGCGCGCGATGATCTGCACCATCTCGTCGCGGACGTCGCCCTTGCCGCCCGGAAACTGGTGCGACGCCTTGAGCGACGCAGCCGAAAGATCCGATCCACCGAGCGCCAGCGATGCCGCAAGCGCTGCGGCGACTGCAATAGTAACGAAATTACGTGTTTTCATTTCGGTTTCCTCCCGGGCCGACGGCCCCAAAAGAGACCCGCGGGGTGCGGGCTCGCATCGTTGTATTTTTATTCATGCGCTGTCGCGCGAACGCGAAATCATTGACACCGCCACGCGTCCCGGACAAGCGGGATAATGCGCAATAAAACATTTTTAAACAGACGGAAGACCGGCTTGGAGAGCGCCTTCTGGACGCGGTTCAGGCCCGCTTCCGGCGCCGGCGGGCCGCGACTAACAGGCCGGCAGCACCGAGAAGCAGCGCGGTACCCGGCTCGGGCGCTGCGACGACCTCCGGTCCGCCCTGCAGATATATCTGCAGGTTTTCGATCACGCCGGCGCTGGAGGGGCTCGAGAGCCAGTTCGCATCCATGATTATGGACATGCGGGCGTCAGGGTGATTCAGCTCGACCCCGTCGAATATTGCACCCACGAATTCGCTGCCGTCGTGCGCAAAGATTTTTCCAACGGAAAGGCCGGCCAAGGTTCCGGCAACATCGACGTCGAGGATCTGACCGGCGATATCGTTGGGAGCACCGGCCAGGTTTGCAGGCAGCCCGGCGGAAATCGTGACGGGCCCGAACGTTACCCCTCCCGCCGTCAACCCTGCCGGCGCGAGAAGGGGGTTGACGAGAAAATTCAGCATGCTCTGGTTCTCGCTACGCCAGACCGCATTGTTTTCTCCGGTCAGGTGCAATCCGCCGCCGGCGTTCACGAAGTTCATGATCGGCGTCGCCGAGAGCGGGATATAAGTCGCAAACGACGACCCCACGAACCAGGCGGTATCGATACCCGCGAAATCCGCATCCGTCAGGACGGTCGTCCCGCCGGCATTGACGACCGAATGCCCGAGCCCGGTCAGGGTCGCTTCGAGGTCGGTCCCGGCACTGGTGCCGAACCCATTTCCGAAAATCAAGATACTCGCCGACAATGCCGGCTGAAGCGCGCCAAGCCCCAGCACCATGCCCGCCGCGAACAGAAATCGTCGCAATACGATGATCACGATTTCGCCGCCCCCTGCCGTAACGACATTACTAGGTCGTTCGGAACGGGAATTACTCTATCGGAACCGCTCCCGGCGGCAAGCGAAAGTCCGGACGCGGTTTGATCCGTCGCGGAGAATTTTCCCCTCTCCCCTGCGGGGAGAGGGTCAGGGAGAGGGGGATGGCCTCTCCAC
>JAYPTI010000009.1:7887-13100 GCA_038133505.1 Alphaproteobacteria bacterium | reverse complement strand
TTTTTTTCTTCGCCCCCCCCGCCGGGGGGGGGGGGGGGGGGGGGGGGGCCCCCTGGCCTCTCCACCTGACGACTGTCGCCCGGAGAGAACACCCTCTCCCTAGCCCTCCCCCTCAAGGGGGAGGGGATAAAAGTCCGAACGCGGTTGCCTACCGCAGCCCGTCTTCGCCGATCATCTCGTCGGTGGTCAGCCCGCCGACGCGGGGAAACGGGCGGCCCGAGTCCGTCACCGAGATCGCGACGAGAATCTCGTTCGCCCGCGGCGCGTCGGGAAGACGCACTTCCATCCCGTCGAAATGGCTGCGCACGTAGGCCGCGTCCTTGTGGCCGAGCGGAATGTCGATCGCCGTCCCCGGCCCGCCGAGCTTCTTGACCGACGGGACCAGCGCAGCGCCCTTCTCCACTTCCTTGCGCAGCGGCGCGCCGAGCTTGGGATGCAGGATCGCCGCGGCGTGCTCCCACTCGCCGTTCTCGCCGACGATGGCGGCCTTGCCGTAGCTCTCCGCCTCCTCCGGCTTGATGCCGAGCGCGTCGACGCACATCTTGCCGAGCATCTCGCCGAGTTCCGCGCCGATATCCATCAGCACGGTCAGGTCCTCTTCGTAGCGGCCCGCGAACGGGTTCTCTATCACCGCGATCGCCGCGGCCTTCCGCGTCGGCGGATTTACGGGCCTGCCGATGTCCTGGCGGGTCTCTTCGACGATGACGGCGGTCTTGCGGATATTGGCGGGCATGGCGCGCTCCCCGTACTTGTAGTTAAGGTGCTGATTATTCATTCGTGTACATACAATGATGCGGGCGCGCGCCAACGCTTGTCAATATCCCGGGACGCACATCTCTCTCCCGGTTTGCCGGATTGTCTCGACCGGACGCTCTGGTACAGTGCGCGCGCATTCATGAAACGGAGAGCCCTCGACCATGCCTGACGACGGTGCAATGGAAACGCTCAAGTTCGGTATCGGCCAGCCGGTGCTGCGGACGGAAGACCCCAAGCTGCTGACCGGCCGCGGCGAATATACCGACGACTACAGCGCCGAGGGCCAGGCCTACGCCGTTTTCCTGCGCTCTCCCGTCGCCCACGGCACGATCACAACCCTCGACGTCGCCCCGGCGCAATCGGCTCCCGGCGTCCTCGCGGTATACACCGGACAGGATTTGCGCGACGGCGGCGTGAAGGACATTCCCTGCCCCATCGGCGTGAAGAGCCGGGACGGCTCCGCCGCCGTGGTCCCGCCCCGTCCCGTCATGGCGATCGGCGCGGTCAAGCATGTCGGCGACCCCGTCGCGGTCGTTATCGCGGAGACGGCGGCGCAGGCGCGCGACGCGGCAGAAATGATCGATCTCCGCATCGACCCGCTGCCCGCGATCAGCGATCCGGTCGAGGCCGCCAAGGACGGCGCCACGCAGGTCTGGGACATGGCGCCCGGCAACATCTGCCTCGACTTCCATCGCGGCGACGAAGAGGCCGTACAGAAGGCGTTCGCAGAGGCGAAGCACGTCACGACGATCGAGCTCACCAACACGCGGATGGTCGTCAACGCGATGGAACCGCGCGCGACGGTCGCCGAATACAACGCGGACACCGACAAGTTCACGATCCATGCGGGCACGCAGGGCGCATTCGGCTACCGCAACGCGATGGCCAACCTGCTCGGCGTCGAGAAGGAACAGGTCCGCTGCGTCTCCAAAGAGGTCGGCGGCTCGTTCGGCATGAAGGGCGCGGCGTTCAACGAGGCGGTCGCGACGCTGTTCGCCGCCCGCGCGCTCGGCCGTCCGGTGAAATGGACGGCAGACCGCTCGGAGAGCTTCCTGTCGGACCACCAGGGCCGCGCGATGACCTTCACGCTGTCGCTCGCCCTCAACGAGGACGGCGACTTCCTCGCCCTCAAGGTCGAGGGCGTCGGCGACATGGGTGCGTATCTCACGCCGATGGGCCCGTGGCCCGCCACGATGGTGACCAGCAACAACATCATTAGCGTCTACAAGACGCCGCTCATCTCCTACAGCGCCAAATGCGTGTTCACGAACACGGTGCCGACGGGTCCCTATCGCGGCGCCGGACGGCCGGAGAGCAAGTTCTTCCTCGAACGCCTGATCGACAAGGCGGCGGAGGACAGCGGGATCGACCGCGTCGAGCTGCGCCGCCGCAACATGGTCGCGCCGGCGATGCTGCCGCACGAGACGCCGGTCGGGCTGACCTACGACTCGGGCGAGTTCGAGACGATCATGAACATGTGCCTCGAGCGCGCCGACTACGCAGGATATGCGGCCCGCAAGGCCGCGTCGGAGGCGGCGGGCAAGCGCCGCGGCATCGGCATCGCGCCCTATCTCGAGACAACGGCCGGCCCCGGCACAGAGCTTGCCGACATCCGCTTCGAGGAAGACGGCTCCGTCACCCTGGTGAACGGCAACAAGGACTTCGGCATGGGCCATGCCACGCCGTTCAAGCAGGTGCTGTCGACGCGGCTCGGCATCCCGTTCGACAAGATCAATCTCGTCCAGTGGGACTCGGACGAGATGAGCGACGGCCCCGGCGGGTCCGGCGGTTCGCGGACGATGATCGCCGCCAGCGGTGCCATCCTCGAATGCGCCGAGACGATCGAGGAGAACGGCAAGAAGCTCGCCGGCCACATCCTCGAAGCCGCGATCGAGGATATCGAGTTCGCCGACGGCAACTTCACCGTCGCGGGCACCGACCGCAGCATCGACATTAGGACGCTCGCCCAGACGGCGCGCGAACTCGACGACCCGGACCTGCCCGACACGCTGTCTCACAAGGTCAACCACAAGACCGCGCCGATCAGCTTCCCGAACGGATGCCACGTCGCCGAGGTCGAGATCGACCCCGACACCGGCACCGTCGCCATCGACCGCTATACGGTGGTCGACGATTTCGGCGTCGTCGTGAACCCGCTCATCGTCGAGGGCCAGGTCCACGGCGGCATCGCCCAGGGCATCGGCCAGGTGATCTACGAGGACACGGTCTACGACGCGGACGGCCAGCTGGTGACCGGCTCCTTCATGGACTACGCGCTGCCGCGCGCCGACGAGATCGCTCATATCGACTTCACCACGCATGCGGTGCCGTGCAAGACGAACCCGCTCGGCGTCAAAGGCTGCGGCGAGGCCGGCAACGGCGGCTCGTATCCGGTGATCTACAACGCGATCATGGACGCGCTGGGCGGCAACGGCGGGCGCGAGCTCGGCATCCCGACCACGCCGCACCGCATCTGGCAGGCCCTCAACGGCGCCTGACCTTTTTGGGAAGAACACGATGGCGTTGAACGAAGCCAAGATCGAGGAAGCCGCTTCCTGGCTCCTGAGCGCGCGCGCGTCCGGCGAGCCGTTCGGCGGCATCCCCCAGGAGTTCCGTCCCGCGACCATCGCCGACGGCATGCGCGTGTCGGAGGAAATCGCCGGGCGGTTGGGGCGGCGCACCGTCGCCTGGAAGGCGGGCTTCTCGTCGCCCGCACAGATGACGGAGTTCGGCCTGTCGTCCCCGCCCTGGGGGCGCTTCTTCGAGGGGATGGTCTACGAGTCGCCGGCGGAACTGCCCGCCCGCATGTTCACCCAGCCGCTGATGGAGGCCGAGGTCGCGTTCCGGCTGGGCGCCGACCTGCGGCCGCGCGACGGCGGCTATTCAGCCGACGAGGTTCTCGACGCCGTGGCCGCTGCGCACATCGCCATCGAGGGCGCCGACGTACGGTTTCGCGACGGGCTCGGAGCGGGCCTTCCGTCGATCGTGGCCGACAGCTTCGCCGCGCAGTCCTTCATCGCCGGACCGGAGATCGCCGACTGGCGCAGCCGCGACCTGAACACGCTGTCGGTCGAGCTGATCGTCGACGACGAAGTGAAGAGTTCGGCCTTCGAGGGCGACGCACGCTGCCGCCCGGTCGAGGTCCTGGTCGCGCTCGCCAACGATTTCGCGGCGCGGGGTATCGCGCTGGAGGCCGGCCAGTACGTGACCACCGGGGCGGCGGCCGTACCCAGCCTCGCACAGCCCGGCCAGCGGGTCGTCGCCCGGTTCGACGGCATCGGCGACGTCGTCGCCGAGCTTTCGGTCTAGATTTCCTTACGCAGCGCGGCGCCTGCCCGCTCCCCCTCCCGGCCACCCAACGCCAGTATCCTCATGGGTGGCCGGGAGGGGGAGCGGGCTGGTGCCGCCCCATAACAATGCGCCCTAGCGCAACCCGTCTTCGCCGATCGTGTCCTCGTCCTTGAGGCCGCCCGAGCGCGAATAGATGCGCGGTGCCGTCGACATCGACTGGATCCAGACGATCTCGTTCGCCCGCGGCGCGTCGTTGATGGAGCAGACGACCGTGTCGAAGTGGGATCGCACATAGGCCGCGTTCGCGTGCGCGATCGGCACGTCGATGGTGCAGCCGGGCCCACCGACCTTCTTCGTCGACGGCACGATGGCGGCGGATTTGTCCATCAGCTGGCGCATGCCGTAGCCGCCCGGCTCGTGCCACAGCGCGGCGTGCTCGAGCTCGCCCGCCTCGCCGACGATGGCCGCCTTGCCGTAGGCGACGATCTTGTCCGGCCCGCCGAGCACCGCCATCAGCTTCTGCGCCATCGCGATGCCCATCGGCTTCAGCTGCTCCATCAGCGGCAGGATGTCCTCGACGTAGCGTCCCGCATACGGGTTATGCGCCACTGCGGCGATGTAGCCCTTGAACTGCGGCACCTTCGCGGGCGGGCCGAATTCGTGCAGCACCTCCTCGATATGCATCACGAACTTCCGGACCTTCACGAGGTCGCCGAAATCGCCTTCCGCCGTCGTCTCCACCGAAATACGTGCGTCGTCCATGTCTCTTTCCTCCGTTTGAATTTTCAGGCGGATGCGGGAAGCGCCGCCGGCACGTCGCCGGCCGCCCGCATGTCCTGCTGCAGTGTCAGTACGACGCCGGCAGCGAGCCCGCGTCGGATCATGTCCTGTGCGACCGCCTCGCCCGCGTCGAGCGCCTCGCCCCGCGAAGCCGCGTCAAGGTCGCCGACCGCAACGGTGACCAGCCGGTCGCCGAGATCTGTCTGATCGTCGAGCGAGCTTGCCGGGGCGCGTTCGATGGCCGGATGGTCGACGTCGACCGCGTTGGCGATCAGCGTCGCCGCGACGTCCGCCGCCGCGGCCGTGGGCGCGATCACGGTGACCGCGTCGGCGATGCCGAACGACCAGCTCCGTCCCTGCCAGCCGCTCGTCGCCACGCCCCGCAC
>JAYPTI010000009.1:0-7877 GCA_038133505.1 Alphaproteobacteria bacterium | reverse complement strand
TCGGTTGTGGGTCAGCAGCGCGGTGCCGTCGATCGACGGGCGGAACACCTCGCCCACGATCCCGAGCCGCAGCTCCGCGCCGGGCGACAGCCGGACGGCGATGTCGCCCGAGTTGTTCACGTAGGCCTTTTCCAGATCGCGGCCTTCGACCAGCGCGTCCGCGATCTCGTCGGCGACCGCGCCCGCCACCGCCGCCATCGGCGTGACGAACGTCTCGCGGTGCGGCCAGACGGCCTCGATCATCCTGCGCGCCACGGGGCCTTCGGGCTCCGGCCTCGGTTCGCGGACCGGCGTCTGCAGCAGACCGAGTTCCCCGACCAGCTCCGACAGCACCGTCTCGAAGCGGTCCCGCGCCTGCCGGTATGCCGCGCCCACCTCCTCGCGCGCGCCGAACGCCTCGATCACGAGGTCGATCGGCCCGTGCTGCAGGTGCAGCCTGCGCCCGTCGGGCAGCAGCGCGGCCTGGGGAGCGGACATCGGCCCGGGCTCAATCGGCTCAGGTGTCCTCGAGCGCCATCCGCTCGGCCAGCGGCCACGGGTTGTTGCCCTGCCACGCCAGCGGCTTGACGGCCCGAAGCCCGGATTTCAGCGCCTCGTCCAGCGTCTTGATGTGATCCTCGTAGCCGCCGAGCGCGACGTACTCCGCGTGCGGCATGGTGAACTCGATCGGCGCGACCAGCGCCGGCGTC
The DNA here is from genome assembly GCA_038133505.1 of Alphaproteobacteria bacterium. Taxonomy (GTDB): domain Bacteria; phylum Pseudomonadota; class Alphaproteobacteria; order MPNO01; family UBA830; genus JAYQUR01. The sequence continues at coordinate 7,188 of JAYPTI010000009.1, read as the reverse complement.
GGCACGTAGCCGAACGAATTGTCCGGCATCCGCGTCACGTCCACCATCAGCGTGATCCCGCCGCCCGGCCAGACGTAGACCGGCGCTCCGCCGCAGGTCACCCGCGTCCGCAGCTCGCGCACCGAGCGGGTAAGACGGACGGGGTTCACGGTGACGCCCGCCCGCAGGCTGCCGCCGGCGCCGCCCATGAACAGGACGGTCGCGAGGGCGGGCTCGCAGTTCTCGGCGATCCGGTCGACGGAGACCTTGAGAGGCGCCGGCATTTCCGCCGGCACCGGCTTCAGATCGTCGTCGAGGATGAAGTAGGCGTGCTCCTCGCCGGTCGTGCTGACCATGAGAAGCCTTAGCCCCGACCACGCGACCCCGGGCTCGATCTTGTCGATGATCGACAGCGGCTCGGTGATGTCGGTGCCGCCCCAGCCGCTGCCGGGCTCGGCAACCTGGAAATAACGGCCGGGCGTCGACCGGCGGCCGCGCACGCGAATTCCCGCGGGCGACATGTCGAGCAGCTTGCCCGACTGGTGCTCGGTCAGCACGCCGGTGATGTGGTCGTCGACCACGATCACCTCGTCCGCATGGCCGTGCCACTGGAGCGCGAACATGCCGATGGTCGCGGAGCCGCAGCCGACGCGCATGCGCTCTTCCTGCTCGCCGTCGATGACGGGCGGTTTGCCCGCCTGAACCCGGAGCGTCGCGCCGCCGTCGATGGTCATCTCGATCTCGTGCTTGTTGCAGAGCTGGAGCATCGCCTGGCAGGTCGCGTTGCCTTCCTTCTTGCTGCCGCCCGTCAGGTGGTGGACGCCGCCGAGCGCCAGCATTTGCGAGCCATATTCGGCGGTCGTCACGTGGCCGATCTGCTCGCCGCCGACGCGCACCGGCGCCGCCTCGGGCCCGATGAAGCGGTCGGTGTCGATCTTCACCTTGACGCCGCAGTAGCTGAACACGCCCTCCGAGACGACGGTGACCATGTCGACGCCGTGATGCTGGGACGAGACGATGAACGGCGCGGGCTTGTAGTCCGGATAGGTCGTGGTCGCGCCGACGCCCGTGACGAACGAGGGCGACTGGAAATTGAGCGACCCGTCCCAGTCCTCCTGCTCGGGCAGGAACGGCACCAGCTCGCCGTTCTCGTCCGCGATCTGCTGCGTGACCACCAGCGGGTCCATCCGGGTCAGCGTGCCTTCGACGTTGCCGTAGCGGTCGCAGGCGCCGGTCTTGCCGGGCCGGATGCGGCACAGCACCGGGCATGCGTCGCAGGTGATCACCCCGTCGCCCTTCGCTTCGTCGGCCTTGGTTTCCGACCAGACGTCGGCATTGCCCTTCACTTGTTCGCTCATGACTTTCCTCCTTTTGCGGCGAGGATCGCCGCGCGGACACGGTCCGGTGTCGCGGGCGCGCGCTTCATGCGCACGCCGGTCGCGTGATAGATGGCGCCGAAGATGGCGGGCGGCGTCGGGATGAGCGCCGGCTCGCCGATACCCTTGGCGCCGTAGGGACCCGTCGGTTCGGGGTCCTCGATCAGGTAGACGTCGATCGGCGGCACGTCGCCGAAGGTCGGGATCAGGTAGTCGTGCAGGTTCTCGGTGCGGCCGGGGAAATATTCCTCCATCAGCGCGAGGCCGAGCCCCTGCGCGACGCCGCCGTGGATCTGGCCCTCGACCTGGAGCGGGTTGATCGCCGCGCCGACGTCGTGCGCCGCCCAGACGTGGAGGACCTTCACGGTCCCCAGCTCGGTGTCGACCTCGACCTCGGCGACCTGGGCGCCGAAGCCGTAGGTGCCGTAGGGATCGCCCTGCCCCAGCTCGTCGAGCATGGTCGCGGGCGGATCGAACGTCGCCTGGCCGAGCAAGACGTTCCCTTCCTTCTTGTCGGCCGGAAGCTCGGAGAGATCGATCTCGCGGACCGCGTCGCCGTCGCGGACGACGAGCTTGCCCGCGCCGAACTCGATGTCAGCGTCGTCGCCGACGTTGGCGAGCCGCAGGATCTGCGCGCGGAGGTCCTCGCCGGCCATCATCGCCGCGCGGCCCGAGACGTAGGCCTGGCGCGAGGCCGAGCTCTTGCCCGCATCCTCGGTCAGGTCGGTGTCGCCCCAGACCAGCTTCACCTGGTCCATCCGGATGCCGAGCCCGTCGGCCGCGACCTGGACCATCGTCGTGTTGGTGCCCTGGCCGATATCCTGCGCGCCGGAATAAAGCGTGACCGTGCCGTCGGGCGCGAGGCCGACCTGCATCGTCGACGGGTTCGACAGCGAGGTGTTGCCGCAGCCGTACCACATGCAGCCGACGCCGACGCCGCGGCGCTTCACGCCGTCGGATTTCGCGTTGAAGTCGTCGGCCGCCGCGCGCGCCTTTTGCCAGGGTGCGCGTAGCGCCTCGAGGCACTGGTCGAGCCCGGCCGAATAGTCGAGCCGCTGGCCGGTTGCCGTCTCCTGGCCCTTGCGGATCGCGTTGCGCAGCCGGAACTCCAGCGGGTCCATGCCGATCGTCTCGGCCATCATGTCCATCAGCGTGTCGTGCGCGATGGCGGCCTGCGGGATGCCGAAGCCGCGGAACGCCCCCGCCGGCGTCTCGTTGGTGAAGACGGCGCGCGTCTTCGCTTCCACGTGCGGCACGAAATAGGGCCCCGTCGCGTGCACCGGCACGCGGTCCTTCACCGTCAGGCCCCACGAGACGTAGGCGCCGGTGTTGAAGTCGCCGGTCATCTCGTAGGCGACGAGATCGCCGTCCTTCGTGCAGCCGTAGCGCGCGGTGATGCGCGACGGGTGGCGCTTGGTCGAGGCGGCCATGGATTCGATGCGGTTCCACGTGCAGCGCACCGGCCGGTTGAGGTGCCACGCCGCGACCGCGAGCGCCGGGTGGACGCCGAGATCGAGCTTGCCGCCGAAGCCGCCGCCGCAGGCGGTCGGAATGATACGGACGTCCTCGTTCGCGATGCCGAGGATCGAGGCGACCTCGTCGCGGTCCATGTAGGGCGCCTGGGTGGAGACCGTCATCTCCAGCCGGTCGCCGACGCGACGAGCCCAGCCCGCTTCGGGTTCGATATAGGCGTGCTCGACGAAGCCGGTCGCGAAGCTGTCCTCGACGACGACGTCCGCACCCTTCATGGCGTCGGCCGCCTCGCCCTTCTTCACGTAGCCATGAGCGAGGATGTTCTGCTCGTGATTTTCGTGGATGCGGTGCGCGTCCTCGGCGAGCGCCGCGTCGAAGCCGAAGATCGGCGCGCGGAGCTCGTAATGGATCGGCACCTCCTCGTCGCGGATGCCGTAGACCGCGTCGTGGGAGCCGACCAGCGCGACCACCGTCTCGCCCTTGAAGCGGACCTCGCCGTCAGCGAAAGCGGGCTGGTCCTTCACCTGCGGATAGACACCGTAGCCGTTCTTGCCGGTAACGTCGGCGGCGGTGAAGACGCGGACGAGGCCGGGATGCTTCGCGTGCAGCGCGGAGAAATCGCCCAGCGTGAAGGTCGCGCTCGCGTGCGGCGAGCGCACGGTCCTGAGCCACAGCGCATCGGCCGGCGCGCGGTCGGCGCCGTAGATCTCGGTGCCGTCGAGCTTCTGCAGCCCGTCGGTCTTGAGCGCCCGCGCGCCCATCGCCGCGCCCGCCTCGGGGTTCGTGAAATCGACGCTGTTCGGCTGGACCACATGCTTCACCGCGTCGACGATCTTGCGGTAGCCGGTGCAGCGGCACAGCACGCCGCCCATCGCGTCGAGAATGTCCTCCTCGCTCGGCGTGCCGTTGCGCTTGAACAGGTCGGCGGCGGCCATCAGCATGCCCGGCGTGCAGATGCCGCACTGCGCCGCGCCGTATTCGTGGAACGCGCGCTGCAGATCGGTGAGCCGTCCGTCCGAAGAGGCGAGCCCCTCGACCGTGACGACATCGCGGCCGTCGGCCTGCGCGACCGGCACCATGCAGGCGCAGACCTGCTCGCCGTCGAGAAGGACCGTGCACGCGCCGCAGTCGCCCGCGTCGCAGCCGACCTTGGTGCCGGTCTGGCCGAGATCGTCGCGCAGCACGTGGGCGAGCCGCCTGACGGGACCGGCGGCGGTCGAGACGGATTTTCCGTTGAGGGTGAAGGAAATGCTCATGCCAGCCTCTATATGTCCGTGAGTTCGGCGAGCGCGCGGCGCACCAGCGTCAGCGCGGCGTCGCGGCGGTAGTCCCCGGTGCCGCGCACGTCGTCGATGGGCGACAGCACGGCGAGATGGTCTCCGGTCACGATGTCCGCGAGACCTTTTTCGATTTTCCGTCCCGCCAGCGCCGCTTCCAGGTCCGGCAAACGCCTGGCGACCTCCGAGCACGAGCCGACCGCAATGCGGCAGCGCCCGACGGTGCCATCGGCGGCGGGCTCGAGGATCGCCGCGATCATCGCGATCGAGATCACGAGATACTTGCGCGCGCCGAGCTTGAGGAACGTGCTGGTCGCGTCCGTCTCTATGTCGGGAACGACGAGCCCCAGCACCATCTCGTCGGGCCGCCGCGTCGTCCTGCGGTTGCCGGTCACGAACTCGGCCACCGGCACGTCGCGCTCGCCTGCGAGCGAGGCGAGCCGCACCGAGGCGTCCATCGCGACGAGGCACGGCGTGCCGTCGGCCGCGGGCGAGGCGTTGCAGACGTTGCCGACCATCGTGCCCGCGTTCTGGATCTGGACGCCGCCCACTTCGCACGCCGCCATCTTCCACGACCGGAACCAGCCCGGCAGGTCGGCACGGACCAGATCGGTCCACGTGGTCGTCGCGCCGACGAACCAGTGATCTTCGCGTTTCTCTATGCCGCGGAGGCCCCGGATGGCGGTCACGTCGAGGATGTCCTCGTCGACCGGCTTGCCGACATGGGCGGGATAGAAATCGGTGCCGCCCGCGACGATCGTCAGGCCGCCGCCCGACAGCGCGCGCAGCGCCTCGTCAAGCTCGGTCGGTCTCAGATAGGAACTCATCGGTGCCGCTTCCCCTGACTAATTTCTTGCGACGCGTCGCGCTCAAATCGGCGCGTCACAATTTGTTTGTGTACATACAATTATTCGATTACAAACGCGGCGTTGTCAAGCGCCCTTTCGCAGCCCGTCCCGACAAGACTTCCCCGCGGGCGCCGCACGACGATTAGGGGGTGAAAGACTCGACAGCCATGTTATAAAGCGCGGCTCGCAGCGCAATTTCTTGCCTGACCGGAACAATAAAAAACGGCAGGGTTCGGGGAACATGAAGCGCTGCTTGACGGGGAAGAAACGTCATCATAGTTAGTTCGTACACATATAAATATTCGGACAGGATCCATGGCCACAAACGTCGCCTCCTCCGATAAGGGGGAGCGGAAAGCTCTAGATTCGGTCGTCATCCGTTTTGCCGGCGATTCCGGCGACGGCATGCAGCTGACCGGCACGCAGTTCACGCAGTCGACCGCCCTGATGGGCAACGACCTCGCGACCTTCCCGGACTTCCCGGCGGAGATCCGGGCGCCCGCCGGCACGACGTTCGGCGTGTCTGCTTTCCAGATCAACTTCGCGTCCTACGACATCCAGACGCCGGGCGACGATCCGGACGTGCTGGTCGCCATGAACCCGGCGGCGCTGAAGGTGCATCTGAAGGACGTGCCGAAGGGCGGCACGGTGATCGTCAACGTCGACGCCTTCACCGACCGCAACATCGCGCGCGCCGGCTACACGTCGAACCCGCTCGAGAACGGGACGCTGGACAACCACATCGTCATCGAGGTCGAGATCAACAAGCTGACCAACGCGGCCGTGGCCGACTGCGGCGTCAGCTCGAAGGAAGCGACGCGCTGCAAGAACTTCTGGGCGCTCGGCCTGATGTGCTGGATGTACAACCGCGACCGTCAGCCGACGGTCGACTGGGTGAACACCCGCTTCGCCAAGGTGCCGAACATCGCCGCCGCCAACATCGCGGCGCTCAACGCCGGCCACGCCTACGGCGAGACGGTCGAGCTGCCGTCCGGCGTCGAGGCCTACGTCGTGCCGAAGGCCAACGTGCAGCCGGGCGTCTACCGCGCGGTCACCGGCACGGAAGCCGTCGCGTGGGGCCTGGTGACGGGCGCGCACAAGGCGGGCCTCAACCTGTTCCTCGGCTCCTACCCGATCACGCCGGCGTCGGCGCTGCTGCATACGCTGACCAACCTGAAGCAGTACGGCGTCACGACCTTCCAGGCGGAAGACGAGATCGCGGCCGTGTGCTCCGCCATCGGCGCGGCCTACGCGGGCAACCTCGGCGTCACCTCGTCGTCGGGCCCGGGCGTCGCGCTCAAGACCGAGGCCATCGGCCTCGCGCTGGTGACCGAGCTGCCGCTGGTGATCGTCAACGTCCAGCGCGGCGGTCCCTCGACCGGCCTGCCGACCAAGACCGAGCAGTCCGACCTCAACCAGGCCGTCTTCGGCCGTAACGCCGACACGCCGCTGCCGGTCGTCGCCTCCTGCACGGCGGGCGACTGCTACGAGACGGCGATCGAGGCGGTGCGCCTCGCGACCAAGTACATGACGCCGGTGATCCTGCTGACCGACGGCTATCTCGCCAACGCGGCCGAGCCGTGGCAGATCCCGGATGCCGACGACGTGCCGGAATTCAAGGTCGAGTTCCGCACCGATCCCGAGGGCTTCCACCCCTACCTGCGCGACGAGAAGACCCTCGCGCGCAACTGGGCGATCCCCGGCACGCCGGGCCTGATGCACCGCATCGGCGGCATCGAGAAGGACTACGACTCGGGCCACATCTCCTACGACAGCGCCAACCACCACCGGATGACCAAGGTGCGCGCCGCGAAGATCGACCGCATCGCCGACGACATTCCGGAGCAGAAGGTCGCGCTCGGCAAGGACAAGGGCAAGCTCGCCGTCGTCGGCTGGGGCTCCACCTTCGGCGCCATCAACCAGGCGGTCGGCCGCTGCATCAAGGACAGTGTGGACGTCTCGCACATCCATATCCGCCACATCCATCCCTTCCCGAAGAACCTCGGCGACCTGCTCGCCGGCTTCGACAAGGTCATGGTGCCGGAAATGAACAACGGCCAGCTCGTCAACGTGCTGCGCGCCAAGTACCTGGTGCCGGCAGAAAGCATCACCCAGATCTCCGGTCAGCCCTTTAAGGTCTCGACCCTGGAGAAGGAAATCCGTTCGCGGGTGGAGGGATAATCACATGAACGTCGAAGCACCTGTCGAAGCGCTGAAGCCCAACGACTACGCCTC
>JAYPTI010000008.1:0-45515 GCA_038133505.1 Alphaproteobacteria bacterium | reverse complement strand
GCGATGACCTCCGCGGCCGTCAACGGCCCCGGTTTCATCCGCGCGACAGCCGCCTTCGCCTTCGGTTGCATCGACGACCGGCGCCGCGTTTCGACACCGCACGGCGCGTTCACGCTTCGCACCGCAAATCCGGTCGAGCGCTGGCGCGCCGATACGCTGTTGGACAAGGAACCCGAGACCATCGCCTGGCTCGACGAGACCATCGAGGACGGCAGCGTCTTTTTCGACGTCGGCGCCAACGTCGGCGTCTACACGCTCTATGCATGTCATCTCGGCCGTGCGGGCGTTCGCGCCGTCTGTTTCGAACCGGAGGCGCTCAACTTCGCGCGCCTCAACACCAATTTGCACGATAACGGCCTTTCAGACCGCGCGATCGCGTTTCCCGTGGCGCTCGGCTCGGAACCCGGGCCGGCGGCGTTCGAGCTTTCCGCGTTCGATGCCGGCGCGGCCCTGCACGGCGACCGTAACGTCCGATCGGGCGCCGCGGCGCATCGGCAGGGCATTTTCGTGCACCGCCTTGACGACCTGCTCGCGCAGTCCGACTTGCTGCCGCGCCCGACCCACCTCAAGATCGACGTCGACGGCCCGGAACTCGACGTGCTGACGGGCGCCCGCGAAACGCTCGGCAACCCGGATTTGCGTCACGTCCTCGTGGAGCTCGGCGAACAGGCGACGGCGCCTGCCATCGAATTCATGACGCAAATGGGATTCGAGATCACCGCGACCGGCCCACGCGAAGGCGGATGGGCGAACCATATCTTCGAGCGAAAGGCCGCGGCATGACCTATTACTTTATGCCGCGCGTGCCGGATCTCGATTGCGAGGTGACGCTGGTCAACCGGCCACCACGAGACACGCCCAACTGCTGGCGCGGCGCCCAGACAGTCCACGCCGCTTGGTCCGACGGCGAGACCTGGTGTGTCGAAAGTGTCTTGCAGGTGGAGACAGACGGCGACATCCGGGTGAGCACAGAGATGTTGCCGTCCGACTGTCCGGACGATGCAATGCCGGTCCTGTTCATGAGCCCACAAACGCTGGCAGGCAAATTTCAGCGCCTCCCGCCCCTAAATCACATGGAAACTACGCCGGCATGGCGAGCAAATATTCGTCTGATGAGCGCGACGACTTCCGTGAGTTACCTCGGCGAATACCCGACCGGCATGACTACGGCCAAGGCCAGCCTGATAAGTCTCGCTCCGTTGCTTCAGACGGGAGACGGGATCGCGAACGCACTCGTTTTTGTCAACATCCATGCAGACCCGGCCGTCGAACCGTATGCGATGGATTTGTATGCGGCATCCAGCGCTCAGCAAATAGCGGAGGCGCGGGTATTTAGCAACCGTTGTACGGTGATTCCGCTGGATCCGCTGCCGAACGATCCCGACGGCCTCCTGCTTCTGACCTGCCGGAATCTCACGGGGATACCGCTCTACCTGAGCTACACGCAGGAACATCTCCAGATGAGCCTCGAACATTCCCATCCGCCGATTGAATTGGTGGCGTTCGGCAACCGGCCGGCGGTCAACCGCGAAATGAAACGCCGGTGGTTCGCGAGGGCCGGCCTGTGATCGGATTGCGAATGGCGCTTCGTCCGATCTACGACTCGGCAATGGGCGACCGTCTCCGCGCGTGGACGGGCTTTCGCGCCCCGATCAACGTTCGGCCCTTTACGCCGTCCGCAACCGTTAGCGATCTCTTTCCTTGGCGGGCCGATCCCGACTGGGAGACGTGCTTCGAGTTGATGAACATGCCGTCCCTACTGTATCCTGACGACGCACCGACGGACCGCGCGACTATTGTCCTCTATACTAACGATGGTCGCGAGCATAGCCGTCACATCTTCGAGCTTGCTCCGTTCGAACGGCGCCGCATCGAAATCTCTACACTTCGAGACGACGTAATCGGCATGGGAACGTTTGCCTGCTTCCACGCCGCGCCGGAACTCCGCGGACTCTCAGCCCATGGCAGTCACCTAAGCGAGCGTGGTTATGTCGGATTCCGCCGTCCCGGGGACCGGCTATGGAGCTACGTGCACGGCAACCAGCATGTTCTATCAGCCACCCCGGCGGGCGACGTGAGTCCGGTCGCCACGAAATCCTACCGCGAATGGTCCTTTAGGCCGCAGCTCCGCCTCGACGATGCGGATGCCTTCGATCTCGTCATTTCAAATCCGGTGAGTCGCCCCGTGACGCTGAGCGTCCGGTTTTTCGGCGCGCACGGGTGCGAAATCGAACGTTTAATAGCCGATCTGCCACCGCGCGGGATGACGCTTTTGTCGCGCGACAGGGCCGATGGCGATGACCGGATCCAATCGGTAGAGACTTCGGGACGCTGTATCATGTGGCGCCCTCTTGTTTTCAAATATTACGCGTCGCATTTTGACGCACTCCACGGATAACAAAGATTGAGTGAACCGAACGTGACCCCAAAAACAATTACCGTCGGTACGGGCAACGTCCGCCACGTGAAGATCGGCGGCGCCGAACCGCTCGTTTTCATCGGCGGACCATGCGCGATCGAATCGCGCTCCCATGCACTTTCAATGGCTGAACGCATCGGTGAGATATGCGACAAGCTCGACATGCCGTGGATCTACAAGTCCTGCTACGATAAGGATTGCCGTTCCTCGCCGAGTTCGTTCCACGGGGTCGGGATCGACGAAGGCTTGGCAATTCTCTCCGACATTCGCCTCGAAGCTGGCCTGCCGGTGGTCTCGGATTTTTCTGACCCGGCCTGGGCAGCGCCTACTGGCAATGTCGTCGACCTTATCCAGGTGCCCGCATATCTCTGCCGCCAGACCAGCATTCTTCGAGCAGCGGGCGAGACCGGCAAGCCGGTGCTCCTGAAAAAAGGCCAGTTTATGAGCCCATGGAACATGAAGAACTCGGTTCGCAAGATCGAGGCCACGGGCAACGAACAGGTGCTGCTGGCCGACCGTGGCACGTTCTTCGGTTACAACATGCTGGTCAACGACTTTCGTAATTTCCCAATCATGATGGAGACCGGCTATCCCGTCTGCTTCGACGCGACCCATTCGATTCAGCTGCCCACGTCGATGGGCGACATATCGGGCGGCCAGCGCGAGTTCATCCCGTACCTCGTCCGCGCAGCGGCCGCCTGCGGCATAAATGCGCTGTTCATGGAAGTCCATGACGACCCGAACAACGCGATGTCGGACGCCAACACCGTCCTCGACATAAAGTATCTCGACCGGGTACTCAGCCACGCCAAGGCGGCGCACCGTCTGCGTCTCGAACTTCTGGAAGAATGGGGAGAGGACCGTGTCCATCTCGACGACTGATCTGACCGTCGGCGACGTCCTGCTGCCGCCGGCCGACGTGCCCGTGGTTCGGCACAAGGCGCTCCTCAAGGAAGCGTTGGAAGCGATGACCACGAAACGCCTCGGCATCGCCAGCGTGTTGGACGACGACGGCAAGCTCGCCGGTATCTTTACGGACGGCGATATCCGCCGGATGTTGCTGCGCGACCAGAAACCCTTCCCGGCCCTGTTTGCCGACGACGTCCTCGATCATGCCGTTCGCGCACCCACGACAGTAACTCCCGAGGCACCGCTCGCGGAAGCGGTCAGCCTGATGGAAGAGCGGGGGATCTGGGATCTGCCTGTGGTCGACGCCGACGGGTGCTTCATGGGTCTGTTGCATCTCCACCCGGCGATAAAGGCGCTGCTCGGTATTTGACGACGCTCGCCGTCATTCCGGCACGTTACGCGTCGACGCGCTTCCCCGGAAAGCCGCTCGCAAATATCGCCGGAGAGCCGATGCTCCTGCATGTCTGGCGCCGGGCAAGCGCCGCGGCGCTGGTCGACCGGGTCGTCGTCGCCACCGACGACGACCGGATCGCAGAGTGTTGCGAAGCCCAGGGGATGGCGTACGTCATGACCGGCGCGGATCATCCGACCGGCACCGACCGTCTCGCCGAAGTAGCTGAAAAGACCGATGCCGACATCTACGTCAATGTTCAGGGCGACGAACCGCTTATAGCCCCTGCCTCCATCGACGCTGTCGTCGATTGCCTATCCGACGCCGCGGCACGTGGCATCGAAGTTTCGACCGGTTATTTGGTAGGCGCGACGCCGGCCGAGCGTGACAGCTTGTCCGTTGTTCATCTGGTGCCGACGCTCGACCGGTGCGTGCTGACCTTTTCGCGGCTGCCCGTGCCAGCGCAATTCGCGGACGTCTACGAAGGGACCGTCCATGTTGGGCTCTATGCGTTTACGCGCGATGCACTCCGACGGTTCGGCGAATGGAACCGCGGACCGGTCGAGCGGGCCGAAAGCATCGAACTGATGCGATTTCTCGAGCGCGGCGAGCGGATCGCCTGCGTGCCGATCGCGCCCGGCTCCATAGGTGTCGACCATCCGGAAGACATCGCCCGGGTCGAAGCGGCGCTTGCGGGGTCCAGGTCGTGAACGACGTGCCTAACAGCCGATTCGCAGGCATCGACCTACTGACCTTGGACTGCGACGGCGTGCTGACCGACGGCGGGCTTTACTATGCGGCGGATGGCAGCGAACTGCGACGGTTCAATGTGCGCGACGGCGTTGGGATAAAGGCCCTAATGGCCGCGGGAATCGAAGTTGCGTTCGTCACTGCAAGCAGGACGGAAGCGATATCGCATCGGGCGGCGGTACTGGGAGTGCCGCACTGTCTGATCGGCGTCGAGGACAAGGTGACGGCGGTGACAGCGCTTGCGGCCGACCTCGGAATACCGCTTGAACGGACTGCGCATATCGGTGACGATATAAACGATGCTGCCCTGTTATATGAAGTGGGCTTCGCGATAACGGTCGCGGACGCGACGCCAGATATCAAAGCCATCGCCGATTTCGAAACCGTTAGCCGCGGCGGCCAAGGGGCGGTGCGCGAGGTAGCGGATCATATCCTCGCAACGCGCGCTGCGGCGAGCGACCGAACGCATAAAACGGTCCGCAAGCGACAGTAAACGTAAAGATCAGAGGATTTTCCGAACCTATGCCCCTATCCAGCAAGATCGAAGTCAAACAGCTCGACATGGAACTCAACGGCGGGTGCAACTACAAGTGCCCGATGTGCCCGCAGGCCGACGGACGCGAGAAGGACTTTCTCAAGAAGCTGCCGCTGGACGTGTTCAAGAAAGTCGTCGATGACGCCATGCAGTACGGACTCGATACGGTTTCGCTGCACGGTTCCGGTGAGCCGACGCTCAACCGCGATATGCCGGATTTCGTCCGCTACGTGAAGGATCGCGGCCTGCGATGCGTGTCGTTCACAAACGGGTTCCGGCTCGACGCCGACATGTCGCAGCGCCTGATCGAAGCGGGCCTCGACGTCCTCCGGATTTCATGCATCGGATACGACCGCTCTTCCTATGCCCACTGGATGAGTCAGGACGCTTTCCAGCGGGTGCGCGATAACGTCAAGGCGTTCGTCGACCTCAACGCGGAACTCGACGGATGCTCCGAAGTTCATCTTTATCATCTTGTCTCCGATCTTAAACACAAGGACGAGGAGATCGCCGCTTATCGACGAAACTGGGTGGAATACACGGGAGGGTTCAGCGAAATATGGCTCATGCACAACTGGGCAGGCAGCGACAATGTCGAGATCGGCTATCACCGACACGCAATGATCGCGACTCATGACGATCGTCGCTCCTGCGGCCGACCGTTCTCACCGCTGCTCCAGGTTCGGGCCGGCGGCCTGGACGGTCATTATGCGGCCGTCGTCGCCTGCTGCATGGTTCTCGGCAAGGATTCCACTGCTGTTCTCGGCCATCTCGACGACCAGACGATCGCCGAGGTCGTGGGCGGCGCACCCTACGAGGAGCTTCGGGCGGCGCATTCCGAAAAGCGGTTCGACGACATCGCCTATTGCGCAGGTTGCGATCAGCTCTACGACATGCCGGAATCGCTGGTCTGGACGAATATTCCGGGCCGGGAATACGGCCAGTCGAAGATCGTCACCGGCATGGACCATCGCACTTTTTCGAACGCCGCCGCAGAATAATTCGCGGATAATCGCGACATCCCGACGGATCGAAGAATCCGAAATGGAAAACCCCATTGCAGGTCAGTATGAACGACAGAGTCACCGCATTTTGTGACGCGGTGACGGAATTGTCTGTCGCAAACGCGCGACGCCGTGCCTGGTGGTATACGTGGCTCGCGAGCCGCGACCGGTTCAGGACTAACCTTTTCGCGTTGTTCGTGGGCCGCGACGACAGCACCGACAGTTCGGTCTCGTCAGGCGGCGCCCTTCAGATCGCGAAAGAGATTGCGGCGGCGGTCCAGGGCCGTCTCGCCGCCATCCGTCATCCGGCGGCAGCTCCCGTCGGCACCGACGTCGTAATCGTCGCGCCGGCAAGCGCCCCGGCGCTTTCTAATATGTCCGCACCCTATCGCGACACGTACTTCGGAACGCTACAAGAGACGTTGCGAAGCGGGGGCGAAACGCCAGCTCTCGTTGGAATACCTGTGACCACCCGATCCCGAACCGTCGCCGCGTTGGCGCGGCGGCGAGATCTCCCGGCGTCCAGCATCTATCACTGGCTCAGGTTCCCGGACATCGTCCACGCGCTTTTCGAAACGGCGAAAATGCGCATCGACTGTCCGCCCGACGGCTTGCCGCGCGAGGCGGCCGCAGTCATCCGCACCGAAAAGCTCCAGATGAAGGCCGAAATGTTTTCCGGTCTTCTCGTTGAACGCGCCATTCGCCGTTTGCTCGCCGCCTGCCCAGATGCGCGGGTGATTCATACGTACGAAAACAATCCCTGGGAGCATGCCGTAGATCATGCAGCGCACGAAGCGATTCCGCCGCGACACGTGATCGGTTATCTCCATTGCGCGGTTCTGCCTTCACATCTGAAAAACTACATGGCGCCTGAAGAAGCAAGAATCAGGCCGCAACCCGATGTGATCGTCTGTACAGGGCCCGCTGCGCGGGACGTGTTTCTCGGACTCGGTCATCACGAGCCCGAACGCGTCCGGTCGGGATGTGCGCTTCGTGATCCGGATATCGCCTCCGCAACAGTCCGGACCGCGCCTCCCATACCGGTCGAAACGGTGCTTGTCGTTCTAGAGGGGCTCAGGTCGATGACGGACGTAATCCGTTTTCTCGATGTGGCCAGAAAGTTCGCCGAGGGACGGCGCATCCTGATACGGGCCCATCCGGTAATGCCGCTACCGAAGTTGCTCGACGAAGCGGGTGTTCAGCTCGAACCGGCAGCCGGATTCGATGAAAGTCGTCAGCCGTCGCTCGATGCGGCGATAGAAGAGGCGGATGCCGTCGTGTTCGTGAGTTCGACCGCGGCTATGAAGGCGCTGATAATGGGCCGGCCGTTGATAAAGGTCAAGCTGCACGACGTCCTCGAAGACGACCCTTTGTTCGCGTGCAGCGCGCTAAAAGAGATTATCCGCCGCCCCGAAGAACTCGAAATCGCAATCCGCAAATTCGAACAGATGACGCTTTCGGACTTCGAGCGCGATCTCACAACGGCCAGGGCCTACCTATCCGCCTACATGGCGCCGCCGACCAAGGATGCGCTCACCGCCTTCCGCATTTCGGCGCCCGCGGCGGCCCAATTTCGGGCGATATGACGGCCAACGTTAAACTTGCCTACGTCGTTCCGACGCTCAACCGGCCCGACGACCTCGGAAACCTGCTCGACAGCCTGCAGGCTCAAACCCGATTGCCAGCGCAGATTGTCATAGTTGACGGAGGCGACGAAGACAACACGGTGAGGCATGTCGTGGAGCGGTATCCGGAATTGCCGCTCGAATATGTGCGCGAGTTTCCGCCTTCGCTCGCCCGGCAGCGCAACGCCGGAATGGCGCGTGTTTCCGATGATGTCATAGCGGCCGGTTATTTGGACGACGACCTGATTCTCGAAGAGGACGCGACCGAACGAATGAACGCGTTCTGGTGCACCGCGGGCGCAGATGTCGGGGGCGCAGCGTTCAATATCGTAAATCAGCCTGGCGTCAGCAGCGGCTTTTTCAACCGGTTGTTTCTACTTAACGGCAGGCGGCCCGGCGCCATGCTGCCATCAGGCTGGCCGTCGCAGATTCCGGCGATCAGTCAGACGGTCGAAACCGACTGGTTGTTCGGCGGAGCGACCATGTGGCGCCGAGAAGTGATCGATACGTTCGACTACGACGAGTGGTTCGTGGGACACGGTTATGGCGAGGACGTCGATTTCAGTTTTCGCGTGAGCCGATCCTGGCGACTGTTCGTCGTTGCGAACGCGCGCGTTCTTCATATGACCCGCCCGATCCGGCTGTCGAGCCAGTACACGCTTGGCCGGCAGCAGGTGATTAATCGTTACTATTTCATCCGGAAAAGCGGCTGCTTCCCGCGCGCCGCCGTCGCCTGGGCCATGTTCGGCCAGTTCATCGGAAATATCAGCGCCAGCCTCATTCGTCTGGACAGTGCGGGCCTGCGACGCTTTCTGGGTAACGTGTGCGGGCTATCGGAAGTCTTACGCGGTCGCGTGGATCAGATTACCAACTACTACAAATGACTGACTCAGAAAAAAGAGGGCGTGGGTCTGACGGCACGGACGTCAATCCCATCTTCGACACCCGCTATCGGGCGGCCAGCAGGCCGAATCCGAGAAGGAACGTAACCCGATATGGTGGGAGCTCACCCCCATGATATATGTGCCATGGGAAGCGGAGGCAGTGGGTCGCCCACCTTTAGATGTCGTAGCATTTAAGGAGCAGAAGCGCAATTTTTCGGCAAAAAACACTTATCTTCCCACTGTCACTTCCCGTGCGGTCCTTGCCGACAATCCCGCTCTCGACCTCGCCAACGGATCTGGCGTCTTGTCATGATATCTCGCACGATAAAGTACTATGGTCAGGCCGCTGGATAACGTTGCCGACCGGTGCGCCAACAGCTACTACCACCATCATTTACGTGGCCGGAACGCGCGTTTCATCCGACCCGCGTAAATGCGACCCGGCAGGAAGAACAAATCCTTCGCGGATGTCCAGTCATTCTGGACCTTCCGCTCAAGGAGACGGTCCGCTGGTATCTGGTAACGAAATTCAAAAAGCAGACGGACTGACCGTCTGCGTTCATGAAAGCACAGCTGAAATAGTGAGGACCTCTTGAAATCAATCGATACACTCGACGATAAGTCGATCCTTGTCACGGGCGGGACAGGTACATTCGGCAAAACATTTGTACAAACCTTGCTCGAACAGTTCGAACCGAAGCGCGTGGTTGTCTACTCGCGTGATGAACTGAAGCAGTTCGAGATGGCCCAGGAAATATCGGACCCCCGGCTTCGGTACTTCATTGGCGACGTTCGGGATCCCGAACGCCTCGAAATGGCGCTCAATGGGATTGATATTGTGGTCCATGCCGCCGCGATGAAACAGGTACCAGCGGCGGAATATAATCCAATGGAATGCATCAAGACGAATGTTCTAGGCGCCGAGAACATAGTGAACGCCTCTCTTAGTGCTGGCGTGGAGCGGGTAATCGCGTTGTCGACGGACAAGGCGGTCAACCCGATCAACCTTTACGGGGCCAGCAAGCTGTGCGCCGACAAGCTTTTCATCGCCGCTAACCATTTAGCGGGACATGACCGCACCCGCTTCTCGGTAGTACGATACGGCAACGTGATCGGATCGCGCGGCAGTGTGGTCCCACTGTTTCGTAAGCTCCGGTCGACAGGTCGCCTCCCAATCACCGATGAACGTATGACCCGTTTCTGGATCACGGTAGAGGCGGGTGTGGACTTCGTCGTCCGTTGCGTATACCGCATGAAGGGCGGCGAGGTGTTCGTGCCGAAGATTCCCTCCATGAAGGTCACCGATCTGGCGGAGGCGGTCGCGCCGGGCTGCGATTTCGACATCGTTGGTATCCGGCCAGCGGAGAAGCTCCATGAGGTTCTGATTCCGGAAGCGGAAGCCCGCAACGCGCTGGAGTTCGACGCGTTTTTCGTAATCCGGCCGAATTTTCGCGAATGGGGTACCGAGGCGCTCGAAAACTACAACGGCGAGGAAGGGGTATCGGTCGCGGAAGATTTCGAGTATTCGAGCGACAACAACGATCACTGGCTGTCGTCGGAAGAGATTGCGAAGCTAATCGGTGAATGACACCGGGAACAGAATTCGCGACGCGACGCCCGGTGCTGACTTTGACCGCCCTGACAGCAATTTCCTGGACGGTTTGGGCGGCGTCGGTCGTTCTTCTCATAGGCGCGCCGGGGAACTTCAATGGGTTGCTACGTTCGTTTGCTGCTGCGATTGCGGTCGCTGCCCTGGTCTTTCTCGCCCGATGTTTCCCGCGGCTCATTCTGTCCCCGTTGTTTATGGCCGGGGGCCTCTCAATCGGCTTTTACTCGGTCGTGCCATGGGCGTTGTTCGCATTTCTGCCGGCAGACGATTTTTTCCATCCTGGGCCCCTAGCCGATGCCCGCGCGTATTTGGAAGGACGCGGCGAACTCGTCGTCCTCCAGTTCGCGCTCCTGTGCCTGAGCATCGTTTTAACGATGGCGCGCCGATTCGGTCCGGCGCTTCAGGCGACAAAGCCCGTCCCGGACCGCCTGGCGCGTGCGCTATTAGCCGGTGGGGCGATCCTTATCGCCGCCGCGCTGGCGATTTTCGCAGTTAACGCGACGGGTGCCCTGCCGGACCGGATTCTCGAAGCCGGAAGCTTCGACGAGTTGATGCAGGGCGCTCCCGCGCTGCTGTCGCTCGGAGTGGCCGCTTTTTTTGTGACTGCAGCTGGGCGCGACGGCCTGTGGCTCACTGCCGCGATCTCGATGGCGGCGCTCGCATGCGCCGGGGTGTTCTCAACTGCCGCCGCAAAGGCCGGCATCTTCATCACTGTATCCGGCGTTACCGCATGGCTGGTTCACGCGCAAAACCCCGGACGGCGAATTGCCTGGGGAATTGGTTTGGGGCTGATTTTCGTTGTAGTCACTCTGACGGCGATATCCATGATCCGGCCTTCCACCGGCGTGGTCCCGGCCAACACTGACCAGATGTACAAGCACTTCGTGCGCAAGATATTCGTACGGCAAGCGGTGACCGGCGCCTGCCTTCACCGGGTATTGGAGCTGCGATTGCCGGCGGGATTTGGTCATAGCCCCTTCTATTTCCTGACCGCACCGGTCCCCGGCGCACTCTGGCCGGACAAACCGAACCTGTCCCGCGGTCAGGAATACGCGATCGCCTATTGCTGGTTCTCGAAGTCTGATTACGAACAAGAGTATCCGCACAGCGCCTCGATCACGCTGCTGGGCGAACCGGTGGCCGAGGCAGGATGGGTCGGCCTCGCCATCGCCCAGACCATCGCCATCGCGGCATTTGTGGCCGTCACCCTTGTTCTGCTGAGGACCGGGCCGCCCGGCACCGTTGCGAGTGTTGCAATGCTGCCGTGGCTGATCGACTTTGATCAGCACTTCGCAATGTTCTTCGCTCTCTCCATCAAGATGTTCGTCTGGATGATTCCGGCGCTCGCCCTGTTCTGGATGGCCGGACGCTTCTGCCGCGGCCGGGCGGTGAAAACCGTTTCCGAGACATGAAACGCCCTACGGTGTTCGATAAGACGCGCCCCCGCGTCGTGATCAACGCTCTGCACGCAAAAAGCGGTGGCGGCGTCACCTACCTTCAGAACATTCTCAGCTATTTCGCCGAGGATCCCGATCTCGAGTTTCATCTCTTCCTTCACGAAGACCAGTACGCGCTTTTCGCGCCGATCCCCGAACGAATCCACCTACATTTGTTGGATTTCAAGTCGGGACTCGTTTCGCTCCTTCTCTGGGAGCAACTGGCGCTGCCGATGCTGGCAAAACTGATGTCGGCAGACGTGACTTTTTCTCCCGCAAACTACGGACCGCTCATGGCGCCGCGGACGGTCATCCTTCTACGCAATGCGCTGTCGGTCGCGAGCGGCGAGCGGCGAATCGGTAAGCGGCTTTACTGGCTCGGCGTCGCTCTCATAACGATGGCATCGGTGTTGACCAGCCGGCGTGCGATCACGGTCTCGAACTACGCGCGCCGCCAGTTGACGTTCGGCGCGGAACGTTTCCTGGGCAACCGAACCACAACCATCTATCACGGCGTCAGCTCGGAGTTTCGGCCGGATCGCCAGCCCGACGAGGAAAGCCCCTTCATTCTCGCTGTGGCAGACATCTACGTTCAGAAGAACCTGCACGGGCTGATCAACGCGATGCCTGCCGTGGCGGACAAATTCCCCAGCGTCCGGCTCAAGATCGCCGGGCGGCCAATCGACAATGACTACTATAACGATATCATCGCGCTCGCTCAGCGTCGCGGCATGGACGGCAGGATCGACTATCTAGGATACTGCCCGCGGGACCGGCTGATCGAACTGTACAACCGGTGCAAATTGCTGGTGTTTCCCTCGACCGTGGAAACATTCGGCAATCCGTTGGTGGAAGCGATGGCGTGCGGTGTGCCGATCGCCAGTTCGAACAGCTCCGCGATGCCCGAGATCGTCCGCAACGCCGCAATTTTCTTCGATCCGCTTGAGCCGGAAGACATAGCTGCGCGGATTGTCGAAATTCTGGAAAAGCCGGAAATCGCGGCCCACCTGTCGGCGGCGGGGATCGAACGCTCGCAGGATTTCTCGTGGGAACGCACCGCCCGGGAAACCTGCAAAGTCCTCAAGGAAGCGGCGCGCAATGACCGCAACGCCTGAGGTTCTCTTCGTGGGCGAGGATTGTACCGGCTCGCGAGCGGCGCAACGGCTTCGCACAATGCGGGAGATGGGAATGACGCCCGAGTTCATCCGGTCGCATCCGGCGGACGAGGGCTACGAAACGCCGCCGTCGCTCGCAAAACGGATACGATATCGGTTGCGGCTACCGGCGGACGCGGCGGGCGTGAACGACGCGTTGTTGGCCCGAATGGCTGCCCGCCCGGCGCCAGATGTCCTGTGGATCGATTACGTTGTCTCGATCAGGCCGTCGACGTTGCGGCAACTAAGATCTGCATGGCCCGAGACCCGGTTTGTCTGGTATTCCGAGGACGACATGATGCGGCCGCGTAACGGCTCGATCTGGATCGACCGGTCGATCCCGTACTTCGATCTCTGGGTCACGACGAAGTCGCTGAACGCGCTCCCGAATGAAATGCCGGCCCGCGGCGTCAGCCGGGTGATGTTCGTCAACAACAGCTATGACGAGGCGACTCACCAGAGGCCGAAGCTTAGCGAAGAGGACAAGCGCGAATTCAGGGCCGACGTGAGCTTCGTCGGAACCTACGAGCAGGCCCGCGCAGAAAGTATGGTGGCGCTCGCCCGCGCGGGTATCCGCGTACGGGTCTGGGGAAATCACTGGCCGGCGTCAGGCCGGCTGCCGGGAATCGATGTGCAGCGGCGCCCGGTCTACGGTGCCGAACTCGCCAAGGTCTATGCCGCGAGCGCCATCAATCTCGCTTTCCTGCGCAAGGTAAATCGGGATCTGCAAACATGCCGAACAGTGGAAATTCCTGCCTGCAGCGGCTTCATGCTGCACGAAAGGACGGACGAGGCGCGGGTGATCCTCGCGGAAGACACCCAAGCATCCTACTTCGAGGGGGACGACGAGCTGATCAGCCAGTGCCGCCGCTGGCTGGCGGACCCGGAGGGACGGCGGCGGGTCGCAGAAGCCGGATGGCGACGCATTCGTGCCGGAGGATTCACGCACCGCGACCGGCTGCGCGAAATCTTCCGTGCCGTGGATGTGGAAGTCTGACATGCGCGTTTTGATCAACGCAGCCTCCGCCAAGCGTGGCGGCATCGTGACCTATACGCGGAACCTCGTTTCCTACATGCTGGAACGGAACATCGACGTCAAGGTCGCGGCGCCGCCGGAGTTTCAGTGCGCCGATCAGTCGGTTGTCATTCCCGTACACGCCGCCGATTACAGCCCGCTCAACCGGGTTGCCTGGGAACAGATTTTCTGGCGTCGCCGCGTGATGAAGGTCGCCCCGGACGTTCTGTTCAGCTCGGCCAATTTCGGAATGATCTACAGCCCTGTGCCCCAGGTTCTGCTGATGCGCGAAGGCGGCCTGTTCGATCCGCTTTACCTGTCCCACGTCGCGCCGGCACAGGGCGTGCGCGTTCAGACGACCCGGCATTTCCGGCGCAAGATGATGCTGATGTCCGCCCGGCACGCGCAGCACGTAATCACACCGTCGAATGCGATGCGCGACAGCCTCGTCGGTTGGGATTCTTCGCTGGAGTCCAAGAGCTCAGTCAACCATTACGGCGCACGGCCGGATCTTTTCACCTTACCGAATCGCAAGCGGCAATGGCGCGGCGACGGAACGCTCCGGCTGTTGTACGTCTCGGTCTACTATCCGCACAAATGGCCAAATATCCTGTGCGCCGCGGTCGAGGCGCTTGAGGGCCAGGGCATTTCCGCGCATTCGACGATTACGATGACGTTAGCCGAGCTGTTGCAAACCCCGGGCGCGGCACTGGACCGGGTGACGATAAAGGCCGGGGCGGAAGCAGGCAAACTCACCCTCGGCCATCATGCGTACGAACAACTTCCCGGCCTCTACGCCAGTAACGACGTGTTCGTTTTTCCGTCCGTGTCGGAAACGTTCGGGCATCCGATGGTCGAAGCAATGGCTTCCGGGCTCCCCATTGTCGCCTCGGACACGGCGATAAACAGAGAAATCTGCGGCGACAGCGCAGTGTATTTCGAACCGTTCTCGGTCAGCGATCTCGTCGCCAAACTTCGAGAACTCGACCGCGACCCCGAGTTGCGCCGACGTATTTCCGAAACCGGTAGGCAGCGCGTGTCATCGGCATTTTCCTGGGAGAAACATGTCGCACGGCTGATCGAAACGTTCGAAGCGGTGCGAAATACTTCCGCATACCGACGCACTGCGGACAGCTGAACCGTCTAGCGAGCGACTGTGCGCGTCGTCATCGTGAACCACTGCCATCCTGAAACACCGCACGTCTGCGCGTTACGCGCCCGCGAATTCGCCGCGGCGCTTGCCCGACGCGGACACCGCATCGTCCTGCTCACCGAAACCCTGTCGCAGGATGCAGAGGCGGAGTTGCAACCGGCCCTGTCCGACCGCCTCGCGATGCACGACTGGCGCACGCCGTTACGGCTCGCCTGCGCCCCTCGCGGGCACGCGTGGCTGCGTCGCACCCGATCCGGTGGATTCCCCGCGCCATTACGCAAGCTGACCATTGCCGGCTACTACGGCGCGGTGGGGACAGTGTTCGCCGACTGGGGCCGTGGCGCTGCGCCGTATCTGCCAATTCTCGCGGCGTCGTTCCGTCCGCAGGTCGTGTGGGCAACATTTGGTAACACCGAAGCATTACGGATCGGCCGGAAGCTCGCCGTACGCGCCGGCTGCCCGTGGGTGCTCGACGTCAAGGATTACTGGACCGCCTTCATCACCCCGCCGTTGCGGCGGCCGCTCGGGCGCCGGTTCGCGGACGCGACGGCAATGACCGCCCTGTCCGAAGGGCACGTCGCGGACAGTCGCGGGATCCTTCCGACGCGGCTGACCGACACGGCGACAGTAATCTACAGTGGCGTCCCGGCCGCCCTGGTCGCCGCGGGGGAAAGACAGGCCGACATCGATCCCGAGCGAATCCTGCTGACCGGCGCGATATACGAAACCGGCTGGCTCGACGCGATCCTTGCCGGCGTGGCGCGGGCATCGGAACTTTGCGGCGTCGCTTTTCGGATCGAATATGCCGGCGATCAAGGCATGCTTGTGCGCGCGCGCGCCGCCCGGCATCCGGGTCTCGCCACGCCGGTCGAGCACGGTTATCTCCCGCTCGAGCGTCTGGCGAGCCTGCAGCACAGTGCCTTGCTCAACGCTTTCGTCCGCAGCGGACCGGCCTGGTTCCAGCACAAGGTGCCGGAACTCCTCGCCGCGGGTCGCCCCATTCTCTGCGTCACCCGCGCAGACGCCGAGACGCACGACCTATGCCGCCGGGCCGGTGTGCCGCTTCACGACGGCACGACCGTCGAAGACATCGCATCCGCTGTAGCCGCGGTGTATCGCGCGCCAGGCACCATCCCCAACCGGAACACTTTGGCCGATCTGACCTGGGATCATCGGGCCGAGACCCTCGAATCCCTTCTGGAGGCAACGTGCCGCTGAAAATCGCGATCGGCGTTCACGGACGGTTCCATGCCTTCGACCTTGCCCGCGCGCTTGACGCGGCACCCGACAGCGACGTGTCAGTTCGCCAGCTCGCCACCACCTATCCACGCATAGTGGCGCGGCGATTTCTGCCTGCGCGTATCCCGCTCCGCACCGCACCGGCGCTCGAAATATGGCGCCGCTTTTACGGCCGCACCCGGCTCGGGCCGCACCCCGACACGGCAATCAACCGCGCCTTCGGTCGTTTCGCGGCGCGCATGCTGCCGGATGATGCAGACGTTTTTGTCGGTTGGAGCGGCGCGTCGCTTGAAGCGATTTCAGTCGCCCGATCCCGTGGCATCCGGACCGTGCTCGAACGCGGCTCGACACACATTCTCCACCAACAGGAAGTTCTCGAGCGCGTATACGAAGCAGAGGCCGCTCGCTTCCGGGGAATTCCGGCGGAAATCATCGAACGGGAACTCACCGAATATGAATTCGCCGACCTAATCGCCGTTCCCACGCAGTTCGCCGCAGATACCTTCCGCCGACGCGGAATCGGCGATGATCGTCTTCTGGTCAACCCGTATGGCGTGGACGGGCAACGATATGACGGCGGTGAGAGGGTATCCCGCACCCCGCCGACTGTGCTTTTCGTTGGGGCTGTCGGCTTTCAGAAAGGGGCGCCGGATCTTCTCGCCGGCTTCCGAAAGCTTGATGTTGCCGCCACGCTTCGATTCGCCGGGCCAATAGAAACCGGGTGGAATCCGGACCTGCCGGCCAACGTACACCTTCTCGGTCCGCTCGATAGCGCCGGCGTCATTCGCGAATACCGCAATGCCGACATTTTCTGTCTACCGTCTCACCAAGAGGGCATGCCGCTTTCGCTCTTGCAGGCAATGGCAACCGGTCTGCCGGTCATCGCGACGAGGGAATGCGGAGCCGGCGAACTATTCACGCACGGTATCGAGGGTCTAATTGTCGAATCCGGCAACCGGGAGGCTCTTACAGCAGCCTTGGCGGAGCTCGCATCCGATTCGAACCGGCGGGGGGAGATGGGACGAAACGCAGCACGAAAAAGCCGGGAAATGACGTGGGAGGCCTATGGAAATAGGGCTCTTACGGGGTATAAAGACTCTGTCAAACGGGCTGCGCGCTAGGCAGGATGCTCGATCCTGCCGTCGGCCTCCCCCCTCGCCAGCAAATCCCGCCGCCCGGAAACCAAGCCTTCTGAAATTGGAATCTGATGTTCTTGGCGAAACACCTGCCTCGCTTCGCCCGCCTGAACCCGACGGACCCGTCTATTGCGATGGGCCTCGTTGCGTTTCTCGCCCCCGCGATGCTGCTCTACGCCCCCCTGTCGATGGCCGTCCTGCTACCGTTCGCGGTGTGCGGGGCGGCAGCGGCACGGCTGAACCGCAATATCCCAGTATTCCGCTTCCATGCGGTGACAACCGGCCTGCTGATCGGTCTGGTCGCATTGGCGGCAACGAGCCTGTTGTGGAGCTACGATGCCTCATCGACGTTGGGCAAGCTGCCGCGGACGGCGGCAATCGTCGGTGCAGGCATCCTTTTCATCTCGGTGGCGGCGGGACTCACCGGAAGCGGCCGGCAGCGGGTCGCGAACTGTCTTCTCGCAGGTTTGATTCTCGCCCTAATCCTGATCGTCATCGAACGCTTGGCCGGCGGCCTGTTACTCCCGATCCCGCTCGACCCGAACGATCGAGTCCCATTTCTCAACCAGTTCAACCGGCCTCTTGCCGTCTTATCGCTTCTCATCTGGGCCGCCGCGGTTCGGTTGGGACGGCTCCGACCCTGGTTGGGGATTTCGCTCGTGGTGGTCGCCTTCGGGGGTTCGCTGCTCTCTCCAACCGCCGCAGCATCAGCTGCATTGGTGGTAGGTGCGGGAGCCGCACTGCTGACGGCCGTGTCGCGCCAGCTGGGCGCAGCCATCGTTGGGACGGTGATCGCGGCGATGATTCTCCTGGCCCCGACGATCGAGCGCGCCCTCCCGTCTCCGAAAGCGCTGTACGAGGAAACGGGCCTTCCCCGGTCGGCCTACCATCGTCTGATTATCTGGCGCTTCGTTTCCGACCGGATCGAGGAGCGGCCGCTGCTCGGATGGGGATTCAATCAATCGCGCAATATTCCGGGCGGCAAAATGATAATCGACACGATGGAAGACGCTCTGCCGCTCCACCCGCACAATGGCGCGTTCCAGCTACGGCTCGAACTGGGAATCCTCGGCGCGCTGTTCGGCGCTGCCCTGTTCGTAGCGACGGCCGAGATTGTGCGGCGGCACGGTTCCGGAAGAATGGGCGCGGCGGGCGCGATGGGCACCGTGACTGCAGCATTCGTTGTCTTTTCGCTCAGCTACGGAGTATGGCAGACTTGGTGGATTTCCAGCCTGTTCCTAACGGCCGGCTTCTGCGTTGTCACTTGCGGTAAACCCTCCGAAGACTGAAATCGCAGCGCCGCTACGCGCATGAAAATCCTTTTCCTCACCGAAAACTTTCCGCCCGAAACGAACGCGGCGGCGACGCGCGTCTACGAACGCGCGCTGTACTGGCGGCGCGACGGCCATGACGTCACGGTGATCACGTCGGCACCGAACTTCCCCGAAGGTCGCCTTTTCGACGGTTACCGCAATCGCTGGCGGCAAGTCGAGGACCGGGACGACATCCGCGTCGTTCGCGTAAAGACGTTCATCTCCGCAAACGAAGGCGTCGCGCGACGCACGCTCGACTTCGTCAGTTTCATGTTTTCCGCCGTCTTCTTCGGCCTGTTCGAACGCCGCCCCGACGTGATTTCCGCGACCTCGCCGCAATTCTTCGCCGCGGTCGGCGGCTGGCTGCTTTCGGTTTTCAGGCGCCGTCCGTTCGTCTTCGAACTCGGCGACCTCTGGCCCGCCTCGATCGTCGCGGTCGGTGCGATGAAACCGTCATTGCCGATTAGGATGGTCGAGAAGCTGGAGCTTTTTCTCTACCGACGCAGCGCCGCCGTTGCGGCGCTCACGCACGCGTTCCGGAACAACCTCGTGCGCCGCGGGATCGACCCGGCGAAGATCCGGGTGGTGCGCAACGGCGTCGACGCGCAGCGCTACGGCCCGCGCCCGCGCGACGCCGCGCTGGCCGGACAATGGGGCCTCGAGGGCAAGTTCGTCGTCGGCTATATCGGCACACACGGGCTCGCCCATGCGCTGGAGAACGCGATCTTCGCCGCCGACCTGTTGCGCGACCGCGACGACATCGCCTTCCTGTTCGCGGGCGCCGGCGCGGCGCGCGACCGGTTGATGCGGGAAGCGGCGGATCTCGATTTGAAGAACGTCGTCTTCATGCCGATGCAGCCCAAGGACCGCATGCCCGCGGTGTGGAGCCTGTGCGACGTCGCGCTGGTGCACCTGAAGGACGAACCGACATTTACCGAGGTCATCCCGTCCAAGATTTTCGAGGCGATGGCGATGGGCCTGCCGCTGCTGTTCGCCGCCCCGGAAGGAGAAGCGACCGAAATCGTCGCTTCGGAGCGCGCGGGCCTCCTCGTCGCGCCGGAAAACCCGCAGGCCCTCGCCGAGGCGGTGCTTCGACTTCGGACCGACAAGAACGAACGCAAGGCCCTAGCAGAAAACGCGCTCGCCGCAGCGCCGCGCTACAGCCGCGAACGCCAGGCGACCGAGATGATCGGCGTGTTCGAGGCCGCGATCTCGGGCCGGCCGGCGGCAGCGTCGTGAAAATCCTCGTCACCGGCGCCGGCGGTTTCGTCGGGACGGCCCTGACGCGGCGTCTCTGCGCAGCGGGACATATCGTCCGCGGCTCTTTCCGGACGGATGCGC
The DNA here is from genome assembly GCA_038133505.1 of Alphaproteobacteria bacterium. Classification (GTDB taxonomy): domain Bacteria; phylum Pseudomonadota; class Alphaproteobacteria; order MPNO01; family UBA830; genus JAYQUR01. Next base: position 25,602 of record JAYPTI010000008.1, on the reverse strand, counting down.
CGGTCCGGTCATGGATGGAGTGCGTGACGACGGGAGATATCGAAACCCACGGCGACCTTGCGGAACTGGTAGACGGCATGGACGCGGTCGTTCATCTGGCGGCGCGCGTCCACATGATGCAGGAAACGTTGGACGACCCGGAAGACGCCTACCGTCGCGCAAACGCCGAAACGACGGTGCGGCTGGCGGCGGCGGCGGCGGCTGGCGGCGCTACCCGTTTCGTGCTGATGAGTTCTGTCAAGGCAATCGGCGAGGCCACGGACGCAACGCCATACGACGAGACGACGCCCCCGGCCCCGCAGGACGCATACGGCCGCTCGAAACTGGCTGCCGAACGGGCGTTGGAGCAGTTCGCCGGGGGGCCGCTGACGGCATCCGCGTTGCGAACGCCCCTGATATACGGCCCCGGCGTTAAAGCGAATTTCGCGGCCCTGATGCGCCTCTGCGCCTCGCCGGTGCCGCTGCCGCTCGACGGAATCAGGGACAACCGGCGCAGCCTCCTGTTCCTCGGCAACCTGACCGCGGCGATCGAACGAATGCTGACCTCTCCAACCGCCCACCGCGGCGTTTATCTGCTGCGCGACGGCGAAGACCTGTCGACGGCAGAGCTGGTCCGTCGTCTTCGCTTCTCGTTCAACCGCCGGACCGTTCGGCTGCCGCTGCCGGCATCGGCATTGCGCGCAGCGGCCGGCGCTGCCGGCAAGAGCGCGGCGGCCGACCGGCTGTGCGGCTCTCTGCAGATAAACGACACGCTGTTCCGTCGTACTTTCGACTGGGCTCCGCCCTTCTCCGTGGGCCAGGGGCTCGCCGCAACGGCGAGCCATTTCCGCGCGCAACGATAACCGGGCCTGACCGGCCCGCTCCGCTCCCGCGGACAGAAAACCGGCGCGCGGTTTTCCCCTTCATCCGTCTTCCCGTTCCTTAACGTTCCCGGCTGTCGTCTTGTGGGCGAGTCGGACCGCGTGTGCTATTGTCCGCGCGGATTCTGATCAGATGCGAAAACTGTCCCGGCTATCGGATTACTCCCTGCGCGGCAGCCGCGCCAAGGTGGCGTTCGCCCATGACGTGACCATGGCGACGATATCGTTCCCCCTGTCGCTGTATCTGCGCGTGGGCGGCGATTTCGATTATTTCGAGCCGGGCTTCGTCCTTCAGGCGACGGCGGTTTTCGGGGTGATTGCCGCCCTCGTATTCTGGGCGATGCGTCTTTACGGCGGCGTGTGGCGCTACGCGTCGATGGAAGATCTCGGCGCGATCGTACGCGCCGTTACAGCAACCGTGCTGATCTTTTTCGCCGCAATGTTCCTCGTTTCCCGGCTGGAGTTCGTGCCCCGCTCGACGCTGGCGATCAACTGGCTGGTCATGCTGGCGATGCTCGGGGGACCGCGGTTTCTCTACCGCATGTTCAAGGACCGGCGCGCCAGCGACGCGCTCGACCGGGACGGCGCACGCCGCATACCCGTACTCCTCGTCGGCGCCGGCGACGCCGCCGAAATATTCGTCCGCGCCATCAACCGCACGCGTCAGTCGGCCTATCAGGCCGTCGGCATGGTAGACGAAAAGGGCAGCCGGGTCGGCCGGAACATCCACGGCATCGAAGTCCTGGGCACCGTCGACGACATCCCCGAGATCGTCGAGCGGCTGGGACGCGAGGGCAAGCGGCCGCAACGCATCATCGTCACCAAGACGACGATCGAAGGCGACGAAATCAAGCGCCTGCTGGAAATATGCGAGAAGCTCGGCATGGGTCTCGGCCGCATGCCGCGACTGGACGATTTCCATAACGACATCGACGTCGCACCGCAGATCCGCCCGATCAACATCGAGGACCTCCTCGGCCGGCCTCAGACGACGCTCGACCGCGACGGCATGGCGTCGCTGATCGGCGGCAAGCGGGTCCTCGTCACCGGTGCCGGCGGGACCATCGGCTCCGAACTGTGCCGCCAGATAGCGGCTTTCGCCCCGTCGTCGATCGCGCTTCTCGACAGCTCCGAATACCAGCTCTATTCGATCGACCTGGAAATCGGCGAACGCGCGCCCGACCTCGAACGCCATATGGTCCTTGCCGACGTCCGCGACGCCGAACGGATCGCGCGCGTCTTCGCGGAGGTAAGACCCGAACTCGTCTTCCACGCCGCGGCGCTGAAACACGTCCCCATGGTGGAGCTGCATGCGGAAGAAGGGGCACTGACCAACGCCGTCGGAACGCGGGTGATCGCGGACGCGTGCTGCGAGCATGGCGTCGGCGCGATGGTCCTGATTTCGACGGACAAGGCGGTGAACCCCTCAAGCCTGATGGGCGCAACCAAGCGGGTCGCAGAGAGCTACTGCCAGGCGCTCGATCTTTCGCGCAAGGATCGCGACGGTCCGCTCACGCGATTCGTGACGGTGCGGTTCGGCAACGTCCTCGGCTCGACCGGTTCGGTGGTCCCGCTGTTCCAGCGGCAGCTCGCCGTGGGCGGGCCGCTGACGGTGACCCACCCCGACATGACGCGCTATTTCATGACCGTCCGCGAAGCGGTGGAACTCGTCCTCCAGGCATCGGTGCTCGGCGATGCGGACGGCTCCGATCAGGGCAAGATCTACGTCCTCGACATGGGCAAGCCGGTAAAGATCATCGACCTCGCCCGCCAGATCATCCTCCTCGCCGGACTGCAGCCCGACAAGGACGTGAAGATCGAAATTACCGGCATCCGGCCGGGCGAAAAGCTGTTCGAGGAAATCCTCCACGCCTCGGAAGCGCTCGTGCCGACGGACCATCCGGGCATTCTCCTCGCCGCGCCGCGCGCCGTCGATCTGGCGTTGCTACGTCGCGCGCTCGAAGAACTCTCCGCCGCGGCGACCGCCGGGCGTGTCGCCGAAACCAGGGCGATCGTCGAACGGCTGGTCCCCGAGTACCATCCCACTCAAGCTCAAACACCCAAAAGCGCCGCATCCGGCTAAGCGCGCACGAACGGAGGCATAATCGATGAACGACGCGGCTCCCGCCATCGGGCGGGCCCTGATATCCGTTTCCGACAAGACCGGCCTAGTCGACTTCGCGAAGTTTCTCGCCGGTCGCGGCGTGGAGATCCTGTCGACCGGCGGCACCGCGCAGGCGATGCGCGACGCCGGCGTCGCCGTCACCGAGGTCGGCGATCACACCGGATTCCCGGAAATCATGGACGGGCGCGTAAAGACGCTGCACCCGAAGATCCATGGCGGCATCCTCGGTCGTCGGCCGGATCCCGCGCATATGAAGGCGATGGCGGATCACGACATCGCGCCGATAGACCTCGTGGTCGTCAATCTCTACCCGTTCGAAGCGACGGTCGCCGGCGGCGCCGACTTCGAGACCTGCGTCGAGAACATCGACATCGGCGGACCGGCGCTGATCCGCGCCGCCGCCAAGAATCACGAGAGCGTCACCATCGTCACCGATGCGGAGGATTACGGCGCCGTCATGGAGGACATGGAGGCGAACGGCGGCGCGACGTCGGCCGATCTGCGGCGCCGGCTTGCCGGCACCGCCTATGCGCGGACAGCCGCCTACGACGCGGCCATCGGGCAGTGGTTCGCGGAACAGAACGAGGATCCGTTCCCGCGGCGCTTCTCGCTGTCGGGCACCCTGAAGCAGAGCCTGCGCTACGGCGAGAACCCGCACCAGAGCGCCGCGTTCTACGCGACGGCGGAAAAGCGGCCCGGCGTCGCGACGGCGCGCCAGCTACAGGGCAAGGAACTGAGCTACAACAACCTCAACGACACCGACGCCGCGTTCGAGCTCGCGGCCGAGTTCGACAGGCCCGCCGTCGCCATCATCAAGCACGCCAACCCGTGCGGCGTCGCGACCGGCGAGACGCTGGCCGACGCATACGGCCGGGCGCTGAAGTGCGATCCGGTCAGCGCGTTCGGCGGCATCGTCGCGGTCAACCGGCCGCTCGACGCCGACATCGCGCGCGCGTTCGGCAGCATCTTCCTCGAGGTCGTCATCGCGCCGTCCGTCACCGACGAGGCGCGCGAGATCATGGCCGCTAAGAAGAACCTGCGGCTTCTGGAGACCGGCGGCATGCCCGATCCGGCCGCGCCCGGCCTGATAACCAAGCTTCTGTCCGGCGGCTTCCTGCTGCAGGACCGCGATTCGGGCCGCGTCTCGCGCGACGAGCTCAAGATCGTCACCAAGCGTCAGCCGACCGACGCGGAGATCGCCGACCTGCTGTTCGCCTTCACCGTCGCCAAGCACGTGAAATCGAACGCCATCGTCTATGCCAAGGACGGCGCGACGGTCGGCGTCGGTGCCGGCCAGATGAGCCGGGTCGATTCGACGCGCATCGCCGCGCGCAAGTCGGAGGACGCCGCCGAAGCGGCCGGCGAAAGCGAGGCGCTGGTGAAGGGCTCTGTCGTCGCGTCTGACGCGTTCTTCCCGTTCGCCGACGGGCTGATTACCGCGGCGGAAGCCGGTGCGACCGCCGTCATTCAGCCCGGCGGATCGATCCGCGACGAGGAAGTGATCGCCGCGGCCGACGAACGCAGCCTTGCCATGGTGTTCCCGGGGTGGCGGCACTGCCGGCAGTTTTTCTATGGGGGGGCCGCCCCACCCCCCCCCCCGCCCCCCCACCGCCTTTATCGTGTGGGGGGCGGGGGGGGTGGCCGGGAGGGAGAGAGGGCCGTGCGTTTCAGATGGAGCGCTGCTCCCGCACCTTCCACAGGAGCAGCACGAGGCCGGCGAAGATGAAGACAACCACGGTTGCCATGCCGAACCGCTGCGAGCCGGTGGCGTAAGTGACCGCGCCGAGCACCGCGGGGCCGATGAACGCCGTCGCCTTGCCCGAAATCGCGAAGAGGCCGAACATCACGTTGCGGTATTCGGCCGGGGCGAGCCGCGCCATCAGCGACCGGCTGGCCGCCTGCGCCGGGCCCATGAAAAGCCCGAGCGGCACGCCGATGATCAGGAACCAGGTCTTCCCCTCGACGGCGAGCAACGGAATCCCGAGACACAGCAGGCCCGTCAGCGCGATTGCGATCGTCGCGCGCGCGCCGATCCGGTCGTCGATCCAGGCGAAGGCCGCCGCACCGAGGCCGGCCGAAACGTTGAGCAGGAGCCCGAACTGGATCACCTCCTCGACCGACATCTGGAAGGTCTTGGCGGCGTAGATTCCGCCGAACGCGAACATCGTGTTCATTCCGTCGACATAGAAGAATCTCGCAAAGAGGAACCACGCGATGTTCCGGTACTCGCGCACGCGCCGCAGCGTGGCGACGAGCTGGGCGATCCCGTCGCGGACCGCCGTCGCGGGACCGATCCGCCCCCGCGGCCGGTCGGGCACGAACAGGAACAGCGGCAGGCAGAAGACTGCGAACCAGCAGGCGACGAGCGGGCCGACCGCGCGGACGTGCTCCGCCGCGTCCTTTTCCAGTCCGAACGGCGGCGGCGGCGCCTGGACGAAAACCAGCAACGCGACCAGCAGGCACGACAGGCCGCCCGCATAGCCGAGCCCCCAGCCCCAGCCGGACAGCCGCCCGATCCGGTCGTTGCCGACAATGGTCGGCAGCATCGCGTTGTAGAATACCTGACCGACCTCGAAGGCGAAGTTCGCGAGCCCGAACATGATCAGCGCATACAGCGCCCAGGAGGGATCCGGCGCGGCGAACCACAGCATCCCCGCCGGAACGACGGTGAGGACCGTGAAAACGGCAAGCCATCTCTTGCGGCGCCCCGTCCGGTCGGCAATCGCGCCGAAGAGGGGACTGAAAAAGGCGATCGCGAGGCCCGACAGGACGAGCGCCTGGCTCCACTGCGCGGTGCCGACCGCCGTGTCCGTCTGGATGGCGCTGACGAAATAGGTCGAAAAGACGAAGGTGACGATGACCGTCGGAAAGGCGGAATTGGCCCAGTCGTACAGACACCAGGCGACGCGGGCGCGGCGCGGCGCGGTTTCGGGAGGCGGCGCGCCCTGGGCGGAAAGTCCTGTCATGGCCCCACGATAGTTCAATTCGCGAACCGCTTACGATTGAAATCGAACCGGCCTAAGATGGGCGGGCAGTCACGGGACGATCAATAGAGGGAGAATCGCCATGAGCTATACGCTTCAGGATTTCTGCGCCGACATTCACGAGATCCTCAAGGAGGAGAACAATACGGCCGGACGCGAGAAGGTGCGCCAGCACATGGAGAAGCTGCTGGCGAACGAGACCTTCATCGAGCAGTTCTGCGGGCCGGACAAGAAGGCGGGTGTCTACAAGCTGAACGAGGACCCGACGACCGGCGCCGTCGTCCTCGCGCACGTGATGGAAGACGCACATGTCTCGCCGCCGCACGATCACGGGAAATCGTGGGCGGTCTACGGCCAGGCGGCCGGCCAGACCGTCATGCGCGAATACGAACGCACCGACGACGGCGAGAGCGACGAATTCGAGCTCGAGAAAATCAAGGAATACACGCTGAACAAGGGCGACGTCGGCATGTTCAACGTCGGCGCGATCCATTCGATCGACTACACGCCGATGGCGCGTTTCGTCCGGGTCACCGGCGTCGATCTGGATACGATCGACCGCCATGCCTTCGACCTGAAGCGCGGCGTCGTGAAGACCATCCAGTCCGAAGGCGTCAGCGTCGACTGATTTAATTCGCGAACGGCGTCGGCCCGTTCCCCTGATAGGCACGGGCCGACGCCGCATCAAAATATCGCTTATCCGTCGATGAGCGCCCGGGTATAGCGGGTCGCGACCGCGAGCATGGCGAGATCGACATGCTCGGCGCGCCGCAGGTCCTGCATCGTCGTCTCCAACCGCGTGATGTCGTGCTGGCGCGACGACTGCCACGCCTCCAGAACGCCGCCCGCCGCGCTGGCGCCGCCCGACGTGTCTGCGATCAGGCCGGTCAGGCGCGCCTGCTGGTCGTAGAGGTCGTCGATCATCGCCGACACCGCCATCGCCTGCCAGTCGTTGTCGGCCGCGATCTGCGCCGCGGCGTTGCGCAGCCAGTCGAAGCCGAACTGCGTGCCGATCGTGAAGTAGATCCGCGCCGTGTCGCCGACGCCTTCGCCGCAGCGCTGCGCAATCCGGACGATGTCGCAGCCCGCGAACAGGATGTCGAGATTCGCAACGCCGCGCGCGAGCTTCTCGGGCACTCCGGCCTCGAGGAACCGCGTCGCTTCGCGCTCGACCGTCTCCGCAAGCTCGGGCGACAGATGCTGGTCCAGCGTTCGCGTCAGCTCGGCGATGCCGGGTTCGAAGCCGCGGACCATCGCGGCCACGTCCAGCTTGCGGTCGCCCCGCTCGACGAACCAGATGGTCGCACGGCGGATGAGGCCAAAGATTTCCAGATTGAGCGCGGTCTGCGTCTCCGCCGGAATGACGTTGTCGAGCGCTTCGATCGCCGACCAGTACTCGGCCAGCCCGAACACCCGGCGGCAGATCAGATAGGCCCGCGCTATCCGGTCGGGACCGGCGCCGGTCTCGTTCTCCAGATCGGTGACGAACGTCGGGCCGCCGCGATTGAGCAGGCTGTTGGTGATGTAGGTCGCGCTGATCTCCCGCCGCAGGCGGTGGCGCTCCAGGTAGTCGCCGTATTTCTCGGTCAGCGCCTTGGGGAAATAAAGCCCGATATCGCGGACGAGCCACGGGTCGTCCGGCACGTCGCTTTCGAGAAGATCCGAATACAGCGTCATCTTCGAATAGGCGAGCAGGACGGCGAGTTCCGGACGCGTCAGCCCCTGCTTCCGCGCGCGGCGCTCCTCGAGCCCCTCGTCGTCGGGCAGGAACTCGACGGCGCGGTCGAGCTCGCCGGCGCGCTCCAGCGCGCGGATGAAACGCCCGGCCTCGCCCAGCATCGACGGCGCCAGCGCCTCGGCATGACTCAGCGCCATGCTCTGGCGATAGTTGTCCATCAGCACGTGCGCCGCGACATCCTTGGTCATGGACGACAGCAGCTTGTTGCGTGCCGCCATGTCGAGCTTGCCGTCGGCGACGACCTCGTTCAGCAGGATCTTGATGTTCACCTCGAAGTCGGACGAGGCGACGCCGGCCGAGTTGTCGATGAAGTCCGTGTTGATCCGCCCGCCGGCGAGCGCGTATTCGATGCGGCCGAGCTGGGTCACGCCGAGGTTGGCGCCCTCGCCCAGGACCTTCGCGCGGACCTCGCGCCCGTTGATGCGGAGCGGGTCGTTGACGCGGTCGCCGACCTCGCCGTTCGATTCGTCGGACGACTTGATGTAGGTCCCGATGCCGCCGAACCAAAGCAGGTCAACGTCGGCGAGCAGCATCGCGCGGATCAGCTCGTTCGGGGTAACGGTTTCCTTTGAGATCCCGAACAGTTCGCGCACCCGTGTGCCGAGCTTGATCGACTTGGCCGACCGCTCGTAGATGCCGCCACCGGACGAGATCAGCTTCGGGTCGTAGTCAGTCCACGCCGACCGCGGCAGCTTGAACAGGCGCTCCCGCTCCTTGAAGCTCGCCGCCGGGTCCGGGTCGGGGTCGACGAAGATGTGCATGTGGTTGAAGGCGCCGACCAGCTTGATGTGTTTCGACAGCAGCATGCCGTTGCCGAACACGTCGCCGGCCATATCGCCGACGCCGACGACGGTGAAATCTTCGGTCTGCGTGTTGACGCCGATCTCGCGGAAATGGCGTTTGACGGATTCCCACCCGCCGCGGGCGGTGATGCCCATCTTCTTGTGGTCGTAGCCGACCGAGCCGCCCGATGCGAACGCGTCGTCGAGCCAGAAGCCGTAATCGCGCGCGACGCCGTTGGCGATATCCGAGAACGTCGCCGTGCCCTTGTCGGCGGCGACCACGAGGTACGGGTCGTCGCCGTCGAGACGGACGACATGCGCCTGCGGCACGACCTTGCCGCCCGACAGGTTGTCGGTGATGTCGAGCATGCCGGAGATCAGCAGCTTGTAGCAGGCGATGCCCTCCTGCTGGAACGCCTCGCGTCCGCCTTCCGTCGGCGGGCGCTTGAGGACGAAGCCGCCCTTCGCGCCGACCGGCACGATCACCGCGTTCTTCGGCATCTGCGCCTTCATCAGGCCGAGGATCTCGGTCCGAAAATCTTCCCGCCTGTCGGACCAGCGGATACCGCCACGCGCGACGGCGCCACCGCGAAGGTGCACGCCTTCCATCCGCGCCGAATAGACGAAGATCTCCCGGAAGGGCCGCGGCAACGGCAGCTCGTCGACGGCGCTGCTGTCGAACTTGAACGACACATAGGATTTGTGCGTTCCGTCCGCGTCGGGCTGATAGAAATTCGTCCGCAGCATCGCGTCGACCAGGTTCAGGAAGCGGCGCAGAATCCTGTCCTCGTCCAGATTCTGAACCGCGTCCAGCGCGGCGACGATGCGTTTGTGAAGGCGGGCGTCCTTGCGCTTTTCGTCCCCTGTGCGGGGCTCGAACCGCTCTTCGAACAGCGAAATGATGTCCCGCGCGATGTCGCCGTTCTTCGCCAGCGTCTCCATCATGTAGGTTTCGCTGAACGGAATGGCGGCCTGGCGCAGATATTTGCTGAACGCCCGCAGAACGACGATCTCGCGCCACGTCATGCCCGCCGAAACGACCATGGCGTTGAAGCCGTCGTCCTCGACCTCGCCGTCCCAGACGCGCTCGAACGTCTGCTCGAACGCATCTCGGATCGCCTCGATGTCGATCGCCACGCCGCCGCGCGCCACCATGCCGAAATCGTGAATCCAGACGGTCGGGGCGCCGCCCGGCGTCACTTCGTGACCGATTTCGTCGATGACCCGGAGGCCCATGTTCTCGAGCATCGGCAGAACGTCCGAAAGCGGCAGCGGGGCGTCGCGGTTGAAAACCTTGAACCGCACGGACGTCCTGTCGGCGTCCTGCTTACGATACAGGTCCATGGCGATCTCGCCGGTCTCGATGACCCGTTCGATCTTCTCGATGTCGGCGACCGCCTGTTTCGAATCGAACCACTCGCAATAGAAGGACGGGAACGCGTAGCGGTAGCGGTCGAAGAGCGACAGGCCTTCGCTCTCGCCATGATCGTCGGACAGCGCCTGCGCGAGATCGTCGGCCCAGTCGCGCGCCGTCTCGATAACGTCGGCCTCTATCTCCGATAGCGGCTTCGCCTTCCTGTCGCGGTCGCCGGTCTTGACGATGAAATGCAGGCGCGCAAGGACCGCGTCCGAAAGCTGCGTGTAGAAAGCGGTCACCGTGCCCGCGAAACCGTTCTCGATCACTTCCTGAATGCGCTGACGCAGGCGCGTGTCGTAGCGCTCGCGCGGCACGTAGACGAGGCACGAAACATATCGGCCGAACGGGTCGTGCCGGGTGAACATGGCGACTTTCTGCCTTTCCTGCAGATGCAGGATCCCCATCGCCATGTCGATCAGCTCGCGCTCGCCGATCTGGAACAGTTCGTCGCGCGGCAGCGTCTCGAGGATATGGATCAGCGCCTTGCCGTCGTGGCTGACCGGCGAGAAGCCGGCGCGCTCGATCACGCGGCGCGCCTTCTTGCGAATGACGGGAATCGTCTCGACCGGCTGGTTGTAGACGGTCGAGGTGAACAGGCCGACGAACTGCGTCTGGCCGACGGTCTTTCCCGTTTCGTCGAGCTTCTTGATCATCACCGCGTCGAGATGGACGCCGCGATGAACGGTGGACCGCCGGTTCGCCTTGTTGATCAGGGTCAGCGCCGAGCGCTGCATGAATTCGGCCAGATCGGCCGGCAGGACCGCACCGTCTTCCATCCCCTCGATCACCGTGACCGACTTGTCGCGCAGGAGGCCCAGACCGGAACGGGGCACGACCTTCAGCTTCTGCGTCTTTCCGGCAGCGGCTATCTCGTATTCGCGGTAGCCCAGGAAGGTGAAGTTGTTCGCCTCGAGCCAGCGAAGGAAGTCTGCGGTTTCGCTGATCTCTTCGCGCGGAACGACGCCCGCTTTCTGATCGAGCCCGGCGATGACGTCGGCCAGCATGACGCGCATCGGCCGCCAGTCGTCGACCGCGGACCGCACGTCGTCGAGCACGCGCGTAAGGCCGGACTGCAGCTCCTTCAGGGCAGCGGGATCGGTCTGCTCGGTGATCTGGATATGCATGACCGATTCGCGCTGACGATCGGGGGAGTCCCCGCCGTCGACGACGTCGCTCAAATGGCCGGTTTTGGTGCGCACGGCCGACATGATGGGATGGATCACGAGATGGACGGTCAGATTGCGCCGGTTGAGCTCCGCCGTGACCGAATCGACGAGAAACGGCATGTCGTCATTGACGATCTCGATGACGGTATGCCCGACATCCCACCCGTTCTTTTTCGCTTCCGGATTGAAGACCCTGACCTTCGCAGTGCCGGGTTTGCGGGACTGCGCATATTCCCAGATCGACGTGACCGCGCCGTACAGCGGCTCGGCGCCGCATTCCGCGCAGTCGGTCGGCGAGACGTTTGCGAAAAAGGTTCGGACGAAGCGCTCGACGACGGCGCCGCGCTTCGCCTTGCCGCGCTTCGCCTTCCGTACGATGGAATCGACCAGGCCCGTCTTGCTTCGGTTCGAATGTGTCGACATTTGTTTTCTGCCCCAATGATGCGTCGCCAGGCGCGCGATTCCGCGCCCGCACAGGTTCCCGCGCTTCATATGGCCGCCGATATACAGGAAATTAACCAATTTATCGTGAAATCAACGTTAACCCGCACAAATGAAGAAAAGAAAAGATGCCCGACGGATTCGTATACGACAGCAATGCCCAGGCCGCCCTCTTCGACCGGCTGCCTCCTGAAATTCTGGGAAGCCTCACGGTTCAGCAGAAAAACGCGATCGCATCTGCTGCGGGCTCGACCGACTGGAAGGGCCACCCGGTCAATATCCGGCTGTCTCTCCCGTTTCTGCCCCGCCGCTGGTACGTCACCATCGTCAGCGGACCGGAACGCCGGGCACGCGACCGTCGTCGCAGGGACAGGACGATCAACCCGATCCGGACCGCGGGGAATCTGGTCTTCATTCTGTGCTCGGCGATCCTGTTCTACGGCATCGCGATCGGCACGTTCCTGGTCTCTTCCTCCGTCATCGACTACTGACGCGCCTGAACTCTCCTTGAACTCTCCTTGAACTCTGCGGCGCGGCGTGGGATGTAGGCGCGGTTCCCGCTCCTAGGGATTGCCATGCAATCGCTCCTCCGATACGTGCGGCCGGAGCCGGTTCTGCTGACGCTGTGGACGCTTGAGCTCGTCCGTCTCGTCTGGCACGCACCGCAGCTCTCCGCCGTCTCCGGCTGGCTGATGATCCTGTTCGTCGCGCTGGCCGCCCCGCGGCTCAGGCGCGGCACCTGGTATCTGTGCCTGCCGCTCGCCGCCCTGTCGGTCGTCCTGGCCGCTTTGTTCGACCAGTGGAGCGGTTTCTTCCGCGGCTTCCAGAACGCGACCGTCTTCATGGCGTTTTTCGGCTCGATCGTCCTGCTGCGCGCCGTGGCCGACACGCGGCCCGAAATTTCCCGCGCGAGAAACCTGTTCGGCGGCCTCCGCAAGGAAGAGACCAACAGCGCGTTTCTCGTCGGCGCGCATCTGATCGGTGCCGTCCTGGTGGTCGGCGTGATGGCGATCCTGTCGCCGATCCTCGACCGGGACGCCGACGCGGAAACCCGGCGGCAGGCCGCAGAAGTCAGCCAGCGCGGGATGTGCCTTGCCCCCCTCTGGTCGCCCTTCTGGGTGGCGGCCGCCTTTGCCGCACAACAGATCCCGGGAGTGCCGGCGTGGGAGATCATGACCCTCGGCATCGCCATGGCGACGGCCGGGCTCGTGCTCGCCCATCTGATGTATGCCCGCGGCGTCGGGCTCGGCGACCTCTGGCGATCGGTGCTGGGTTTCGCACCGATCGTCCCGTCGGTCGCGGCCTGCGCCGCGCTGATCGCGGTGCTGTCGAGCGTCGCGGGGCTGAGTACGCTCAAGGCGCTCATCGCGGCCGTCCCCCTGCTGGCGCTGGCCGCGATCGCCGGCGCCCGGCTGACGCAGGCCGGCCGGGTCGCGCGCGAGACCTGGCAGGGGACATCGCGGGTCGCGGACGAGGTCGTCGTGGTCACGACCGCGCTCATCCTCGGCCGCATCCTTGAAGGAACGGTTCAGTCGATCGGGCTCGGCGACATCGTCGCGGATCTCCACATGCCCGTCTGGGCGGTGCTCGCCGCGGTTATCGGCACGATCACGCTGGCGGCCCTCGCAGGTATCCACCAGCTCGTCTCGATCATCGTCGTCCTTGTCGTGTTCATGCCGCTGGATACCGGCGTGTCGGATACCGTGATGATGGAAGCGGCGCTGATCGGCTGGGCATTTGCGTCCATGGTCGGCGTCACGGCGGTCTCGACGGCGACGGCGAGCGCGATGTTCCGGGTGCCGCGAAGCCAGCTTATTTTCGGACCCAATCTCGCCTTCGTCGCGGCCTACGGAGCGTTCTCGGTCCCGGTCCTGTGGGCGGTCAACGCCCTGTTCTTCACGCCCTGATTCCGCCATCATCGGCGCAAAGAGACTGACAGAGCAGGTAACTGTGCGGCTGCAAGGCACGCTTTCGCATCGGACCGCAGGACGGCCCTCGCATGAATGACGCCGGACAGCCGCAAAGACGGCACGCCGTCATCACGGGCGCCAGCGGCTTCATCGGATCGTCGCTCCTGTCCCGGCTGAAGGAAACGGGCTGCCGCGTGACAGTGCTGGGACGGCAACGTCCCCCGGGCCTCGAGGCGGATGACGTTTTCGCGGCGTGGCGCATCGGAGACCCGGTCCCCGAGAGCGCCCTTGCGGGGGCCGACTGGATATTCCATCTCGCCTACGACTGGCATGCGGACACGGACGATCCGGCCGCATCGCCCAACCTTCACGCCGTCCGTGCGCTGCGGGACGCGGCGAGAACGGCGGGCGCGGCGCGGTTCGTCTATGCCGGAAGCCAGTCCGCGGCGGCGGCGGCGCCCACCCGGTACGGCGCGGTCAAGCAGGCCGCGGAACGGCTGCTCGACGGCGAGCGGGAGCTGGCGGTCCGGATCGCCTTCGTCTGCGGCGGATCGTGGCGCGGACCGGCGGGCCAACTCCTCGACGTGATGCGCCGGACGCCTTTTCTGCCGGCACCTGCGGGACCGCCCGCCGTACAGCCGATCCACGTCGACGACGTCGCAGCCGGGCTCATCGCGCTGGCCGAACGGGGCTGGTCGGAGAAGACGCTGCCGGCGCTTGCGGGCTCCGAGCGTTTCCCTTTCGGCGCTTTCGCCGCCGCGCTCGCTCGGGCGCGTCTCGACCGGCGCGTGGTGCCGATACCGGTTCCCAGAGCGCTCCTCACCGGACTGGCCTCCATTCTGAGGGGCAGCTTGCGCGACCGCGTCGCCGGCCTCGCGGCGATGGAGCCGATCGAGTCGGCCCTGCCGCCGGGCATCGATGTCAGAAGCCTCGACGACATCCTCGCCCCCGACAGGGAGCGTCAGTCGCGCCGCGCGCTGATCCGCGAAGGCCGGGCGCTGACCGGCCGAATGACGTCGACGGCACCGCCGGCGGACCTCGTATACCGCTACGCCAGAGCGCTCCGCGCGGAAGCCAGATCGCCGCTCGGCCTGCCCCGCAATCGTCTGGCGTGCGGTCTCGCCTTGCGCTGGCGGGAAATGGCACTGCGCGAGACCGACGTTCGGGACCGGCTGGGCTATGCGCTCGCACTCGTCGAGGCGCACCCGGAAAGCCGCAGGCTGCTCGCGGAACGCCGGCGCGGGGCGGCCCCTGCCCTGCGCGCGGTCGCCGGCATGGCCGCGGACCTCGCCTTCGGCATCGTCGGCAAAGCCATCCGGTGACGCGCGCACCCGAAACCATCGTCGTGGTCGGTGCGGGGCCCGCCGGTATCACGGCGGCGCACGCGCTTCTCGAACGCGGGGCCCGCGTCCGAATCCTCGATGCCGGCGACGGGCCGGTCTACCCGACGGGGTTCGCAGACGCCGCTCCGGCAACGGACAGCGACGGGCCGGGCGGGTTTTCCGCATACCTGTCCGACAGGGACTCGACCGGCCCCGACGTCTCGCCGAAATTTGCAACGCCGACCGCGCGGCGGATCGGGAACGACTACGCCCGTCTCAACCGGCTCGCGGCGAACGACTTCCATCTTTTCGGCGCGCTTGCCGGCGGCGGCCTCACCACGATCTGGGGCGGGCTTGCGGCCCCGTACGACGACGACGACCTAAAAGCCTTTCCGTTCGATGCGGCCGACCTGCGGGCGTCATATCGGACGGTGGGCGCGCGGATGGGAATCAGCGGCGCCCGGTCGGACGTCTTTCCCGCGCCGCCCGACGGCCTCGAACTCCTGCCGCCGCTGGAACTGCACCCGACCGCCGGCCTGATTGCCGCGCGGTATCGGGCCCGGACCACCGCTTTCCACGCCGCCGGCATCCGGCTCGGCGCCCCGCTGCAGGCAGTCCTGACAGAAGACCGCGGCCGCCGCCGCGCTTGCGATTACCGGGGGACCTGTCTGAACGGTTGCGCGAACGGCGCGATCTACAACGCGGCGTTCGATATCGACGCGTTGCGGGAATTCGAGGGATTCTCCTATTCGCCCGGCCGGGGAGTCGACGCGCTCGCACGCGACGGAACCGGCTGGCGGATTTCGACACGCGGCGAAACGATCGAGGCGAAGACCGTCGTGCTGGCCGCCGGCACGCTCGCCACGACCCGGCTGGCGCTCGCGGCACGCACATCGGGGCCGCGGCGGGTACGGCTACTCCACAATCCGGTTTTCGCCTCGGGGCTGCTGATGCCGGGCCGGCTGAGCGCGCCCGCGACCGAGCGGGCGTTCGCCATGGCGCAACTCGCGCTGAACGTCGATCTGGCGGATGCGGGCGCCGACGATGCCCACGCGCTGCTCTACAGCACCATCGGCCTGCCGACGTCGAGCCTCGCGGCGCATATGCCTTTCAGCACGTCGACGTCGGTCCGTGCGGTGGCCGGGCTCCGCGAAGCGCTCGTTCCGATGACGTGCTTCTTTTCGGGCGCGGCAAGCGACAGCCATGCGGAACTCACGGACCGCGGCCTGTCCATCGTCGGCGGCCACTCGGTCGAACTGCCGAGGCTCGTGCAGGCAGCGCGCAAACGGATCGTCCGCGCGCTGCGCCGGATCGGCGTCTATGGACTGCCGGGCTCGACGACGCTGGCGCCGCCCGGGGCGGATCTCCATTTCGTCGGCACCCTGCCGATGGGAACCGCGACCGACGGCGATTGCCGCGTCGCCGGAACCGACGGTCTCTACGTCGTCGACGGATCGGTTTTTCCCGAATTACCGGCGCGGCCCTGCACCTATACAATTATGGCGATCGCCGACCGTGCCATGAGACGCCTGCCGCTGGAACCATGACGCCCTACGTCCTTCTCGCCGTTGCGATCCCGCTCGGCCTGGCGCTGTTGCCGCCGGGGCGGCGCCTGATGACCGGCGGGCTGCCGGGGCTCGGCTTCTCGTGCGGCTGGGCGGCGGCGATCCTCGTCCTGTTCCTGGCGGGCGCTGCCGGCGTGCCGCTCCGGCTCGCCGCGTGGGCGCTGTGCGCGGCAGCGGCGGCCGGCTA
The DNA here is from genome assembly GCA_038133505.1 of Alphaproteobacteria bacterium. Classification (GTDB taxonomy): domain Bacteria; phylum Pseudomonadota; class Alphaproteobacteria; order MPNO01; family UBA830; genus JAYQUR01. The sequence goes on along the minus strand of JAYPTI010000008.1, from coordinate 9,105 downwards.
CGCCCATGCCGTGCTGACGCAGAAACCGGGCGTCGCCGCCCTGATCCACCCGCTGGTAATCCTGACGGTCGGCGCGGCCGCGGTCCTTCTGGCGGCGGGGCCGGTCGAATACCGGATTTACGCGTGGGACTCCTGGACCAACTGGGTCGGGTGGGCGCGACAGATGGTGACGGCCGACGCGGTCTACACGCCGGAGATGTGGATCGCGACGCGCGGCGACATGCCGGGCTGGCCGCTGGCGATGGCGCTGCCCGGTTTCGTCACCGGCACGTTCGTCACGGAAGACGCCTGGGCGGTGGCGATCTCGCTCCATATCGGGCTCGTCGCCGCGCTGTTCGACGTCGTCCGGACCCTGTTCCGCCGACTGTCGCAGGTCGGCGAAGCGTTCTGTTCGCTCTCCGCGTGGGCGATTGTCCTCGCCGCGCTCGCAGGCGAGCTTACCTGGACGTTGCTGCCGCAACTCCTACTGATCGAGGAGCCGCAATACTTCCTTCTCGCGGGAGGGTTCCTTGCCGTCGCGGCAGGTCTCGCCACCGGCCGGCGCGGCGAGGCAGCAATCGCGGCGACGCTCCTGATGGCCGCCGCGTTCGCCTTCAAGACGTCGTTCGTCGCCTTCGCCCCGGCCTTCCTCCTAACGATCGCGTATCTCCTGTTCCGCACCGATGCCGGCTGGTGTTTCGCACCGGCGCACTTCGCGAAGCTGGCCGCAGCGGGCCTCGCGCTTGCAGCGGTCGGCATCGTCTGGGGTACCGTCGCACCCGAAGGGCGCTGCCAGTCGGACACGCTCGGCATCGTCGCAAGACTGGCATCCGACGAACCGGTCCACGGAATTCCGTTCGCCACCTTCGCTGCAAACGTGCTGGAACGCATGTCAGGGTTTGCCGTTTCCTGGAAACTGCCGATTACGCTGGCGGCGCTCTTGGGCATGCTCGCCTTCGTCCGGCACCAGCTATTCCTGGTCGTCCTTCTTGCCGTCACCGGCACGTGGGTCGTTTTCTACGCCGGCGTCGTCAGCGGCATGGCCAGCTGCTTCTCCGCCACCGAGATTTCGGTGCTGGCGTCCGTCCAGCGATACTCGCGCGTGCCGCTGCGCCTGATGCAGACGCTCGGTTTCGTCATGCTGGTCGCGGCGCTTGCCTGGGGTCTCGGCCGCATCCCCGGCGTTACCCGGTCGCGGCTCGCGCTCTTGGCCGTCGTGGCGGGGGTCGTTCTGCTGGGCACCTTCCAGCTGCACCGTAGCGCTCAGGTGGTCCGGCTCGTCGCCGAACGCGGCAACGTAGAAGCGGCCATAAAAATGCGCGCGGACGCCGCCGCGCGCGACGTCGCGGTCATGATCGCCGAAACGGCCGCCGGTTCGAGAGAAATCCTTTATTTCGCTCCACGGCCCGACGTGGAGCGCATCGCGGCCAACTTCCACGGCCTCGGCCGCGCGCGCGGCCAGCCCCTCCGGCGCGTCGCGGCTCAGCATGCCGACATCGCGCCCACGGGCGCAGTGCAACCGGCCATAACCAGGATCGTCGCCCGCGCCGACGTCATCGTCGTCGTCCCGCGTCAGACGCCCCGGCTGTCCGGCTATCCCGCCGTGGCAGCAGCGCTCGAGGGCTGCACGCCCGGCGAGGCCGGTTATTTCCTCTTCGCTTCCGCACCGGGCCAGTTCGCGTGCCGCGCGAGGCCGGCGAAATGAGTGGCCCCGTCCGCCGCCCCTCCGGGACGTCCGACGCGCAGATCGCGTTCCTGCTGGTCGCCGCGGCGGTCTTGCTGCGCGCGATCCTGCCGGTCTTCGTTGACGGCTCGAATTACGACGGGCTGATTCCCGGCACGCCGGCGAACCCGGACGCGTATCGGACGGCGCTGCGCGAACACCCATTCGGCTACCTGCTCTACAACCACGTCCTTCCCGTCCTGTTCACGGCGAAAAACGCCCTCCTGCACAACATCTTACCCGGCGACTGGGTCACCCCGGCCTGGTACGGGCTTCTCGTGATCCTCGATGGAGCGACGGCCGCCCTCGCCTTCCTATTTCTCCGCGGATTCGGCATTTCCCGCGTCGCGGCGATCACCGTCGCCGCGGCGGTTTCGCTCCGACTCCTGCCGTGGGAAACGGTGAACTGGGGCGGGGGCTGGGATGCGTTCAACCCGTTCCTGGTGATGCTCTACGCCTGGTCCGTCGCACGGCTGATCCTCGCGCCGGACGCGGGCAGGACCTGGGCCGCCTGCGCCAGCGGCGCGCTGCTGGTTGCCGGATTTCAGTTCGGGCTGCCGATCGTCGCTGCATCCGCCATCGGCGCGCTAATCCTGATGGCGCCGCGGAAGGGAACGCTGAGAGCCGTTACGGCGCTCGCGGTGCTGCCAGCGGTCGTCGCGGCGGCCGTCATCGCCAAGAACGCCGTGCAGCACAATCTGTGGTCCATGTCGTCGGGCGCGGGACAGAACGTCTTTCAGAATCTCAACATGGCTTTGAGCGACCCGGCCGGCCATGGTGGGCTGAAGTTCGGCATCGCGCAGGGCTATCCGGACTGGTGGGCGTGGTGCTACCGGGAAGCGGAACGGCGCGGTGCCCATCCGGTCCCCAACGTTGCGGGGTTTTACGGCGCCTGCATGTGGAACCAGAACGGAACCCGCGACTACGCCGCGCTCGAGGAATATTTTCGCGCCCAACCCAACCCGAACATGGCAGCAATCCTCGCCAGCGACCTCGACATCCAGGCCTACCGGCCTTGGCTATGGGCGGGCCCGGTGGCGCTCCGGGCAACAGGTGTGTCCCTGGCATACGGCACGATCAGCCAGCGGCTGCTGTTCGATATCGCAGCGGCCTATCCGCGCCGTTTCGCCGGCCGGACGTGGCTCAATCTTACCCGCCACTTCCTCGGCGAAACCCGGCATTTCCTCGTCGACCGCAACCGCGCGCGATTCGCCGAGCCGCGCTCGATCACGTTCCTGAACCGCCTTTTCGGTCTCCTGTTTCCGGTCGGCTTCGGTGCGGCATGTCTTTATTTTGCCGCCGTCGCCGTCCGGCGGCTTCTGTCCTTCGCGGGGCCCCGTTGGGAGCCGCCGGATACGCGGCTGCAGGCGCTCGGACTCGTGTCTACGGGATTCCTCGCCGTCGCCGCGATCAGCGCGCTGATGGCCTGCTGCGAGAACCATCGCCACGCGTTCTGCTATCTGCCGGTCGCGCTCTGCCTCGGTTCCATTCTGATCCGCGACGCGCTTAAGGGAATCGGCCGGATTCCGCAGCTTCGGCGATTGCGCTAATACTACATTCGGAAATCGCTTTCGGATGGGGCGCATGACGCGAAAAGGGATCATTCTCGCCGGTGGGCAGGGTACGCGCCTGTGGCCGATGACGAAGGCCGTGAACAAGCACGTGCTGCCGATCTACGACAAGCCGATGATCCACTATCCGCTGGCGACGCTGATGCTCGCCGGCATCCGGGACATCCTCGTGATCTCGTCGCCGGAGGCGATCCCCCAGCTTCGCGCCCTTCTGGGAGACGGCGCCGACTTCGGCGTCCGGATTTCCTACAAGGAACAGCTACGCCCGGCCGGGATCGCGGAGGCACTAACGATCGGGGCGGATTTCGTCGAGGGCGGCCGATTCTGCCTCGTTCTCGGCGACAACGTCTTCTACGGCAACGACTTCTCGTTCCTTATGCAGGACGCCGCGGCGAGAGACCGCAGCACCGTCTTCGCTTACTACCTCACCGATCCCGCGGGCCTCGGGGTCTGCGAGTTCGGCACGGACTGGCGCCCGTTGCGTCTAGTGGAGAAGCCGGTCGCATTCGTGTCGAACTGGGTAGTTCCCGGCCTCTATTTCTACGAACCGGAGGCGATCGAAATCGCTGCGTCGCTCAAACCGTCGGCCCGCGGCGAATACGAGATCACCGACCTCAACATCGCCCTCCTCGAAGCCGGCCGGCTCGACGTCGTGCGGATGGGCCGCGGCATGTTGTGGCTCGATTGCGGCACGCCGGAAAACCTCCTCGAGGCTTCCGAATTCGTCCGGGTCGTCGAAAAGCGCGCCGGGCTGCAGATCTGTCGCCTCGAGGAGATCGCGTTCACGAGAGGGTTCATCGACGCTGCGCGGCTGTCCGCCCTCGCTGAGGCAGCGCCGAGCGACTCGCAACGCGCCTATCTGGAACGGCTTTTGACGCCATCGGGCGACGGACGATGACCGCGCTCACCATCGTGGTCCCGGTCTATAACGGCGCGGACACGATCGCGCCGCTCGTGGAGGCCGTCAGCGCCCTCGCCGTCGACGGCGGGCTGGAGATCATCCTGGTCAACGACGGCAGCGACGACGACAGCGCGCGTGCCTGCGAAAACCTCGTCGCGTCATCGTCGGCACCGGTGACCTTCATCGACCTGGCGCGGAACTTCGGCGAGCACAACGCGGTTCTGACGGGCCTCCGATACGCCTCGGGCGACTATGTCGTGACGATGGACGACGACCTCCAGCAGCCTGCGGAGGAAGTCGTCCGGCTCTATCGCCATACGATGGAAAGCGGCCTCGATGCGGTTTTCGGAAATTTCGAGACGCGGCAATATGCAGCCTGGCGCAACTGGGGAAGCCGCCTGGCCGACATGACGGCCACGATCTTCCTTGGCAAGCCGCCGGAACTGATCATTTCGTCCTTCCGCTGCCTCAGCCGCCGGCTCGTCGACGAGCTCGTCGCCTACAGCGGCCCCTATCCTTATCTCGACGGAATGATTCTCAAGCTGACGCGGCGCGTCGAGAACCTGGCGGTCGAGCACCGCGCGCGCGAATCGGGCAAGAGCAACTACACGCTGCGACGGCTCGTCCGGCTATGGTCGCATGTGCTTTTCAACTTCTCGGTCAAGCCGCTGCGGATCAGCTTCAATATCGGCGTCGCCCTTTTCGGCCTGGCGCTCCTCGGTGTCCTCTACGTGCTGATCGACTCTCTGGCGGGGACCTATTACGCGCCCGGCTGGGCGTCTCTGATGATCGTCGTCCTCGTCTTCTCCGGGCTTCAGTTCATCTTCCTCGGCCTGATCGGAGAATATGTCGGCCGCATCTACATGAGCGTCGGCGGACTGCCGCAGGCAAGCGTTGCCCGCATCGTGCGGCGCGACGATGGCGGACAGAAACCCGACGCATGAAGGCGCTCGTGATCGGCAGTTCCGCGATCGCCGCCCGGCGGGCCGTTCCCGCGATGGTCGCGTCGGGCGCATTCGACGGCATCGACGCGGCAAGCCGCCGCGGCGCACCGACCGCGGCCGCGCTGGCACACGGAGGAACAGCTTACGACTCCCCCGAAGAGGCGTTGGCGAACAGCGATGCCGGACTTGTGTACATCTCGACCGAGAACGACACGCACGTGGCCTGGGCGGAACGCGCGCTCGCCTTGGGCCGCAGCGTCGTGATCGACAAGCCCGCCGCCCCCGACTCCGCCTGCGCGCAAAGCCTCGTCGCGGCGGCGGAGGCGGGTGGTCTCCTGGCCGCCGAGGCCACGGTCTTTCTCGATCATCCGCGCATCGAGGCGCTGCGCCGCGCGCTCGACGATGCCGATACGGTGACGACCGCGCATGCCTGTTTCGCCTTTCCGCCGCTCCCGGCCGACAATTTCCGCTACGATCCGGCGCGCGGCGGCGGCGCCTTCGCCGACCTTGGCCCCTACGCCGCGGCAACGTGCCGCCTCCTGTTCGGGGCCGCCCCGGACAAGATCGACACGCGCATACTGGAATCCAGGCACGTGGAAATCGCCTTTTCGGTTTTCGCCTCGTGGAACGACGGACGGTGCTTCGCGGGCACGTACGGCTTCAACTCCGAATACCAGAACTGGGTAAGCGCCGCGGGTCCGAACATCGCATTACGGCTCGACCGGTTCTGCACGCCGCCGCCCGACGCGGAACTCGCGCTCGACCTGCGCCGGTCGAACGAAGACGTCAGCGAAACCTGTGCGGCCGGCGACTGTTTCGCGGCATTCTTCGCCCGCGCGGCGCACGCGGCCGAAACCGGGGAGACGACCCCCTTCCATGCCGCCATGCTTGCGGACGCGGCATTCCGCGACCGGCTGCGGGAGGCAGCTTCATGACGATCAAGGTATGGGACTACCTGGAAGAATACACCGAGATGCGCGACGAGATCCTCGCCGCCGTCGACGGCGTCTTTTCGTCCGGCTGGCTAATCCTCGGCGAGCAGGTGCGCGAACTGGAGCGCGAATTCGCGTCCTATTGCGCGCTGGAGACGCCCGGCGTCGGAGTCAACAGCGGCACGGACGCGCTGTTCTTGGGCCTCAAGGCGCTCGGCGTCGGCCCTGGCGACGAGGTGATCACGGTGCCGAACACCGCGGTGCCGACGGTCTCGGCGATTACCAGCACGGGCGCGACGGCGCGGTTCGTCGACATCGAGCCGCAACATTACCTGATGGACCCCGCCGCCCTCGAGAACGCCATCACGCCGCGCACCAGGGCGATCCTGCCGGTTCATCTGTACGGCCAGTGCGTCGATATGGACGCGGTGAATGCGGTCGCCGACCGGCACGGCCTTTCCGTTCTGGAGGACTGCGCGCAATGCACCGGCGCCCGCTACAAGGGCGCGCCGGCAGGCACGGCGGGCGACGTCGGTGCTTGGTCGTTCTATCCAACGAAGGTTCTCGGCGCCTACGGCGACGGCGGCATGATCACGGCGGCCGACGAGACGTTGACGGCGCGGGCGCGCAAACTCCGGATGTACGGCATGGACGGCCGCTACTACGCCGACGAGCACGGCTACAACTCGCGGCTCGACGAGGTCCAGGCTGCCATCCTCCGCGTGAAGCTGAAGCGCCTCGACGACTGGGTGGAACGCCGGACCGCACTGGCCGCGCGCTACGGCGAGCTGTTCGCCGACACGGCACTGACGCTGCCGTCCGAAAGGGAGGGCAACCTGCACAGCTGGTATCTCTACGTCGTGCGTCATCCGGCCCGCGATGCGCTGCTCGACGGCCTCCGCAGCCGCGACATCCTGGTCAATGTCAGCTATCCGTGGCCGATCCACACGATGGAGGCATATCTCGGCCTGGGATACGGCGAAGGCGATTTTCCGGTGGCCGAAAAGGCCGCGACCGAAATCCTGTCGCTCCCGATGTATCCCGGCCTCACCGAGACGCAACAGGACGCAGTCGTTGAAGCGGTACGCGCCGTTCTCAAGGAGATCGAAGCAGGATGAAGACCGCAACACCGAACGACATCGAGGGGCTGCGAGCCGCCATCGCCGCGACCGCAGCCGACGATCCGGTATCGGCGGATCCCGTGCTCGACTGGCTCTCGGCGCGGAGGGCCGCGGTCTCGTTCGAGGCGGAACTGATCCCGCTCGACGACGCCGACGGCTGGGAACGCGATCCCGAGACCGGTGCCATCGCCCACCGGTCCGGCCAGTTCTTCGCCGTCGAGGCGGTGCGCACCCGCGCCGGCAACGAACGCGAGGTCGCCCAATGGGACCAGCCGATCCTGACCCAGCCCGACGGCGGTATCCTCGCGCTGGTCTGCGGCTATGCGGACGGCGGAATTCGGTTCCTGCTCCAGGCGAAGGCGGAGCCCGGCAATATCGGCTACCTGCAGATCGCGCCGACGGTGCAGGCGACGCGGAGCAATCTGCGGCGCGCCCACGAAGGACGGCTGCCCGTGCTGGGCGAACTGCTTCTGGACGACGCCCCGGTGACCGCGATCCACGCCGGGCGGCACAACGAAGAAGGCGGCCGTTTCTGGCGCAAGGCGAACGAGAACAGGATATTGCTGGTCGACGACCTCGCGGCGGTGACGGCGCCGCACGGCGACCGCTTCTTCACGGCAAGCCTCGCCCAGATCAAGGCGCTGTGCCTGATCGACGACGTGCTCAGCCCGTTCGTGAAGACGATTATCGCGCCGCTCTAGCCGCCGAGCCCGAGCCGCCCGCCGTCGTAGACATCGTCGAGAAGCGGCGCCCACCAGTCGCGGTTCGCCAGATACCAGTCGACCGTCTGCCGTAGCCCGTCGGCCGGCGCGACCGACGGCTGCCAGTCTAGCTCGCCCGCCAGCCGCGCATTGTCGATGGCGTAACGGAAGTCGTGCCCGGGCCGGTCCTCGACGAAGGCGATCAGGTCGGCGGTCGCCCCCGTCTCGCGCGGCGCCCGTTCGTCCAATAGCCCGCAGATATCGCGGACGAGGTCGATGTTCCGCCGCTCGTTGCCGGCTCCGATATTGTAGACGGAGCCGAGCGCCCCGCGCTCCAGGACGCGGAGCAGCGCGTCGACATTGTCCTCGACATGGATCCAGTCGCGGACGTTCTCGCCGCGGGCGTACACCTCGATCGGCCGTCCGTGGAGCGCGGAAATGATCGTCCGCGGGATCAGCTTTTCGGGAAACTGGCGCGGCCCATAATTGTTGGAGCTCCGGCAGACGATGACCGGAAGCTTCCAGGTCCGCGCCCACGCCCGCGCCATCAGATCGCTCGCCGCCTTGCTCGCCGCGTAAGGAGAGTTCGGCTCGACCGGGGAATCCTCGGTGAAGGCGCCGTCTGCGCCGAGCGCGCCGTAAACCTCGTCGGTCGAGATGTGCAGCAGGCGGAAGGCGTCGCGACGGCCGACGGGCTGCGCGGGCAGCCACTGCTCAACGGCGCGCAGGACGGCCGCCGTGCCGAGAACGTTCGTCGACAGGAAATCCATCGGATCGTCGATCGACCGGTCGACGTGGCTCTCGGCGGCCAGATGCATAACGGCGTCCGGACCGAAGGCCTCCAGCGCCTGCGCGACGGCCGCGCCGTCGCGAATGTCGGCCTCGAGGAAGGAATAGTTGGACGCCCCGGCCACGTCGGCGACGTTCTGCGGCAGTCCGGCGTAGGTCAGCGCATCGACGTTGAGGACGTCGTGGCCGTCGCCGACCAGCCGGCGGACGAGGGTAGAGCCGATGAAGCCACACCCGCCGGTCACGAGAACGCACGTCACGTCCGAATACCCGCTGCCGAAGTCATCACGTCATCATGCCGATGCCGCCATTCCGCGCAAGGGCCACAACCAAGCAAAGCCAAGGCGAACCGACCGTCTGAACGAAAAAAGCGAGAAAATGGAGCGGGTGATGAGATTCGAACTCACGACATCAACCTTGGCAAGGTTGCGCTCTACCCCTGAG
>JAYPTI010000007.1:20075-46956 GCA_038133505.1 Alphaproteobacteria bacterium | reverse complement strand
GGCCAGAACGAGGCGATCATACAGCAGAAGATCCGCTGCACGGCGGACAATTTCGTCGACGCAGGCAAGGCGGCGATGGACTGGCTGGAAGGCCGGCCGGAGATCGATGCGGACAAGGTGGGCATCACCGGCATCTCGATGGGCTCCTTCTGGCTGACCCAGATCGCCGCCGAAGACCCGCGCTACAAGGCGGCGGCGGGTTTCTACGTGTGCCACGAGAACGGCATGCACACGATCTTCAACGTCGCCATTCCCATGTTCAAGGACCGCTACATGTGGATGGCGGGCTACGAGGACGAGGACGCGTTCGACGAGTTCGCCAAGACGCTGACACTCGAAGGGCTGGGGGAGAAGATCGACCGGCCGTATCTCATTGTTGCGGGCGAGGACGACGATCTCAGCCCGATCGAGCATACCTACAAGCTTTACGACGAGATCGCCGGGCCGAAGACGTTGGTGGTCTATCGCGGCGAGGTGCACGGCGTGACCGACAATCTCGACGTCCGCGCGCTGATCGCCGACTGGATGCGCGACCGCTTCGACGGCAAGCCGCTCGAGTCCCGGATCGTCATGATGGATTGCCGGACGGGGATGGAAATCCCAACCTAATCCGCGCGTTAACACAATTGACAGTTGGCGCGCCGCTAAACATACTCCCGCTCTTTTTTCGGCCCGGCAACGGGCCGAAATTTCTTCGGGGACCAGACAGCGGGAGACGAGCAGTGGCTCAGCCTGTGATGCCGTCGTACGGACGGGTCGACATCGCGTTCGAGCGGGGAGAGGGAGTCTATCTCTTCACCGAGGACGGGCGCCGTTTTCTCGACTTCGGCGCAGGCGTCGCCGTGGTCTCGCTCGGCCACGCGCATCCGCATCTCGTCCAGGCGCTGAAGGCGCAGGCCGACAAGGTCTGGCACACCTCGAACCTCTACAACATCTCCGGCCAGACCCGGCTTGCCGAGCGGCTGGTCGCGAACTCGTTTGCCGACACGGTCTTTTTCTGCAATTCCGGCGCCGAGTCGGTCGAGGCGTCGATCAAGCTGATGCGCAAGTATCACAGCGCCAACGGCAACCCCGAGCGTTACCGGATGATCACGTTCTCCGGCAGTTTCCACGGCCGGACGCTGGCGACCATCTCTGCCGGCGCGTCGGACGCGCACCGGGCCGGGTTCGGCCCGCCGGTCGACGGCTTCGATCACGTCGCCTTCGAGAACATGAACGAGGTCCGCGCCGCTGTTTCGGGCGAGACGGCCGGCATCATCGTCGAGCCCGTGCAGGGCGAAGGCGGCATCCGCCCCGCAGATCCGCGGTTCCTGAAGGAGCTCCGCGCGCTGTGCGACGAGGAGGGCCTCCTCCTCATGTTCGACGAGGTGCAGACCGGCATGGGCCGGACCGGCAAGCTGTGGGGCTACGAATGGTCCGGCGTCGAGCCGGACGTCATGTCGTCGGCCAAGGGCCTCGGCGGCGGTTTCCCCATCGGGGCGTGTCTCGCGACGGCAGAGGCGGCGAAGGGCATCACGGCGGGCACGCACGGCAGCACGTTCGGCGGCAATCCGCTGGCGGTCGCCTGCGCCAACGCGGTGCTCGACGTCATGCTGGAGCCCGGTTTCTTCGACCACGTGGTCGCCATGGGCAAGCTGATCGGCGAGGAACTGAACGGTCTCGCGAAAAAGCATCCCAAGGTCATCGACAGCGCACGCGGCACCGGCATGATGTGGGGCATGAAATGCGTCGTTCCCAATGCGGAACTTAGCGCCAAGGCCTTCGCGCGCGGCCTGCTGACCGTGCTGGCCGGCGACAACGTGCTGCGTCTGCTGCCGCCGCTCATCGCCGAGGAAAGCCATATCCGCGACGCGATTTCCATTCTCGACGAAAGCTGCGGCGAGCTGGGCTGATGTCTGCGAACGGCACGCCGCGGCATTTTCTCGAACTCAGCCGCATCGCAGACGCCGAGCTCCGGCGGATCGTCGACATGGGCGCGGCGTTCAAGAAGGGCGGGTTGCCCCGGCAGCTCGACGGCCACGTGCTGGCGATGATCTTCGAGAAGCCGTCGACGCGGACCCGCGTCTCTTTCGAGGTCGCGATCAAGCAGCTCGGCGGCGAGGCCATCGTGCTGATGCCGGACGACATGCAGATCGGCCGCGGCGAGACGATCGCGGACACCGCGCGCGTCCTGTCGCGCTACGTCGACGCGATCATGATGCGGGCCGACGCCGACGAGACCGTGAAGGAGCTCGCGGAGTATGCCGAGGTGCCCGTCATCAACGGCCTCACCAACCGCACGCACCCGTGCCAGCTCATCGCCGACATCATGACCTTCGAGGAGCATCGCGGCGACATCGCCAGCCGGCGCATCGCCTGGTGCGGCGACGGCAACAACATGGCGCGGACCTGGATCGAAGCCGCGGCACGGTTCGCGTTTGAGATCCGGCTCGCCTGCCCGCCCGAGCTCGCGCCGCCCGACGATACGATCGACTGGGCCCGCGACAAGGGCGCGACCGTCGTCTCGACGACCGACCCGGACGAGGCTGTCTCGGGCGCCGACTGCGTCGTGACCGACACCTGGGTCTCGATGGGCGATACGGATGCCGACAAGCGCCACAACCTGCTCGCGCCCTACCGCGTCGACGAGCGCCTGATGGGCCTCGCCGCCGAGGATGCGATCTTCATGCACTGCCTGCCGGCGCACCGCGAGGAAGAAGTCGCGGGCGCCGTCATAGATGGGCCGCAATCCGTGATCTGGGACGAGGCGGAGAACCGCCTGCATGCCCAGAAGGGCATCCTCGCCTGGTGCCTCGCCTGATCTGGCTATGGACGGATCCCCGACACCGCTTCCCCGCGTTCCCGACGACCTCGTTCAGCCCTTCCAGCTAGAGAACAACGTCGCGCGGGGCCGCCTCGTGCGCCTCGGGCCTTCCGCGCAGGCGATCGTCGCGGCGCACGACTACCCCACGCCGGTCGCCGCGCTGATCTCGGAAATGGCCGCGCTGACCGCGCTGGTCGCCGGCATCTTCAAGTTCGACGGCGTCTTCTCGCTGCAGGCGAAGGGCAACGGGCCGGTCGGCCTTCTCGTCGTCGACATGACCAGCGACGGCGCGCTGCGCGGCTACGCCCAGTTCAAGAAGGACGAACTCGCGGCGCTGGGCGACGGCTGGCGCGACAGTCCGGTTCCGCAATTGCTCGGCACGGGCTATCTCGCCTTTACCGTCGATCAGGGGCGCGACGACGACCGCTATCAGGGGATTGTCGACCTTGCCGGCGCGACGCTTGCCGATTGCGCGCATAATTATTTCCGCCAGTCCGACCAGTTCGAGGGCGCGGTCAAGCTGTCCTCCGGCGTCGATGCGGGCGGCCACTGGCGCGCCGGCGGGCTGCTGGTCCAGAAGATGCCGCCCGAGGGCCTGGTTCTCCAGTCCGGCGACCGCGCGGACGAGGATTTCGAGGATGCGTGGCGGCGCGCCGTCATCCTGATGGGGAGCAGCCGCGAGACCGAGATTCTCGACGAGACGCTGCACCCGCACGAGCTGCTGTACCGGCTGTTCCACGAGGACGGCGTGCGGGTCTTCGACGCGCAGCCGCTCGAGATGCGCTGCCGCTGCTCCGCCGGACGGGTCGAGACGATGCTGCGCTCGTTTCCGCGCTCGGAGATCGAAACCCTGCGCGTCGACGACAAGGTCGTCGTGACCTGCGAGTTCTGCGGGACGGACTACGCTTACGACGACGACGACCTGGACCGGCTCTACGGCGGTTGAGATTCCGCGCGGCAATCGCATATTTAGGGGTAACCCCCTCGAGCAACGCCGGAGAAACCGATGATCGCCGCAAGAGCCGTCGCCCCCGTCTTTATCCTGATCGCCGGACTTCTCGCCGGTTGCGCGGAGTCAGCGGACCGGCCGGTCTATCCGCAGATTTCCTTCGCGCACCTGCCGAAGATCGCGCTCGACGTCGCGCGCATCGAGGTCGCCAATACGTACGTCTCGCCGGCGACCGAGCCCAACGTCGAACACCGCTTTCCCGTCTCGCCCGCCGCCTCGGCGCTGAACTGGGGACGCGACCGCCTGCAGCCGGCCGGCGCCGGCGGCGTCGCGCGTGTCACGCTGGAGCGCGCCAGCGTCGTCGAGGTGCCGCTGGAGAAGACCAAGGGGGTCCGCGGGGCTTTCACGAACGACCAGTCGGAGCGCTACAACGGCGTCATCACCATGTCCGTCGAAATACTGAACGCCGAGGGCGAGCGGCAGGGTATCGTCCGCGCAACCGCCCAGCGGTCTCAGACCGTGCCGGAGGACATTTCCCTGAACGAGCGGGAAAAAATCTGGTTCGACATGACCGAAAAGTTGATGGCGACGATGAACGAGGCGCTCGAGACGCAGGTGCGGACGCACTTGAAGACCTGGATAAAGTAACCGCTTTTGTTAAACGGCGCCGGCCCGCTCCCCCTCCCGGCCACCCACGGGATCGTCCTTATGCGCGGCCGGGAGGGGGAGAGGGCCGGAGCGCGGCCGCGCCAGCGGGAAGATCAGGCTGCAGGCAGCCTTTCGAGAAAATCGAGGCAGGCGTCGAGCTGGGCGATCTCGACGAACTCGTCGGGCTGGTGCGCCTGTGCGATGTCGCCGGGGCCGCAGATGACGGCGGGCAGTCCCGCTTCCGCGAAAAGACTGGCCTCGGTCACGAAGGCGAGCGTGCCGGCGCTGTTCAGCCCGGTCGCCCGGAGCGCGAGCGCTTCCGCCGCCGACCCTTCGGGAACGTCGAGCGGCGGCACCAGCAGGTCGCGCACGGTCTCGATCGTCGTGCGGTCGTCGACGGCCCGCATGCGCGGCAGCAGGTCGTCCTCGACGAAGCGGTCCACCTCCGCCGCGATGGCATCCGCATCGGCGCCCGGAATCGGCCGGAACTCCCAGTTCACCAGGCACTCGCGCGCGATGATGTTGATCGCGTCGCCGCCCGCGATGCTTCCCACGTTGAAGGTCGTGTAGGGCGGGTCGAACCGGTCGTCGCGCTGGGTCTCGGCGAGCCGGTCGCACAGCCGGTAGAGGTTATCGACGAAGCGCGCGGCGATGCCGATCGCGTTCACTCCGTCGTCCGGCCTGCTCGAATGGGCCTCGCGGCCGCGGACCGTCGTCGTGAGCGCGCAGATGCCCTTGTGGGCGTTCGCGATCTGCATCGAGGTCGGCTCGCCGACAATGACGGCGGCGGGGCGCGGCAGTTCGGCGACGATCCTATCGATCATCCGGCCGACGCCGAGACAGCCGACTTCCTCGTCGTAGGAAAACGCGAAATGCACCGGCTTGTCGCCCGCAATCTCCGAAAAGCGCGGTGCGAGCGCCATCGCGCAGGCGATGAAGCCCTTCATATCGGCGCTGCCGCGGGCGTAGAGCCGGCCGTCCTTTTCGGTAAGCGCGAACGGATCCGTCGACCAGTCCTGACCGTCGACCGGCACCACGTCGGTGTGGCCCGACAGCACGATGCCGCCGTCGGTCTCCGGGCCGAGGGTCGCGAACAGGTTGGCCTTTGCGCCGTCGTCGGACGGAATCAGCCGCACTTTGGCTCCCAGAGCGTCGAGATGGTCCGCAACGTACCCGATCAGCGCGAGGTTCGGGTTGCGGGAGGTCGTGTCGAAGGCGACGAGATCGCTCAGCAGTCGGATTGCCCGGTCGCGCATCGTTCCGTCGCGCGCCGCGGCCATCAGTTCCGCCAGAACCAGGGCGCGAACAGCACCAGCACGGTGAACAGCTCCAGCCGGCCGAGCAGCATGCCGGCGCTCAGCACCCACTTGGCGGCGTCGGGCAGGGTCGAGAAGTTGCCGGTCGGTCCGATGATCTCGCCCAGCGCGGGTCCGACGTTGCAGATCGCCGTTGCCGCGCCCGAGATGGAGGTCAGGAAGTCGAGCCCGATGAAATGCAGGACGATCGCGAGCAACGCGAACGTGCCGACGAACAGGAAGAAAAAGCTCATCACCGATTCCGAAACCTCGTCGGTGATCGGCTGGCCGTTGAACTTCGGGATGAAGATGCCGTGCGGCCGGATCAGGCGCTTCAGCTGCGCGACCGAGGTCTGGTACAGCACCTGAAAGCGGAAGATCTTGATCGAACACGACGTCGATCCGGCGCAGCCGCCGATGAACATGATGAAGAAGAACACGCCCGTCGCGAACGCGCCCCATCCGGCATAGTTGGCGGAGGCGTAGCCGGTGCCGGTCAGGATCGAGACCGTGTTGAAGGCGGATTCGCGGAGCGCGCGCCCGAAGCTGATATCGTTGTTCAGGCTGTGCGCGATCGCGACCATCAGCATGACGGCGCCGGCGATGCTCAGGAACCAGCGCACCTGGTCGTCCTTGTAGAGCAGCATCGGTTTGCCGCGGAGCGCCTGGAGGTAGAGCACGAACGGCAGCGAGCCGGTCAGCATGAAGAAGGTGATGATCACTTCGGCGCTGGGGTTCAGGAAACCGCCGACCGAGGCGTCCAGCGTCGAGAAACCGCCGGTCGCAACCGTCGTCATCGCATGCGCGATGGCGTCGAACCCCTTGAGGCCGACCGCCCACAGCATCGCCGCGCACGCCGCCGTCAGCGCGAGATAGACGAAGCCCACGCCGCTCGCGATCTGGGCGACGCGCGGCAGCACCTTTTCGGAGCTGTCGGAGGATTCTGTGCGGAACAGCTGCATGCCGCCGATCCGCAGCATCGGCAGGATCGCGACGGACATGACGATGATCCCGATGCCGCCGAGCCACTGCAGGATGGCGCGCCACAGCAGGATGCCGCTCGGCGCGTTGTCGAGGTTGGTGATGACCGTCGAGCCGGTCGTTGTCAGGCCGGACATGGACTCGAAGAACGCGTCGGTGAAGCTCAGCTCCAGATCGGCGAACGCGAAGGGCAGGGACGCGAAGAACGTCAGGGACAGCCAGCTCAGCGTCGTGAGGACGAAGGCCTGGCGGACGCTCATGCGTTCGGGCGCGGAGCGCGTCGTCAGGATCAGGGTGATTCCCACGAAGGCTGTCAGGCCCGCCGCGCCCGCGAAGACCTGCCAGTCGGAATGGCCGACCACGAGGTCCGCGACCATCGGCGCGCACATGGCGGCGGCGAGCGTCGTCAGCAGGATGCCGATGATGTAGAGGACGGGTCGGAAATCGAGCAAGGTGCCGGTCCGATGCTGTGATCAGTTGAGGTTGCGCGCCTCGTGCGGGCTGTCCAGCGAGAATGCCGGAATCTCGATGTCGAACTTCTCGCCCGAGCCCGAACGCATCTGGTAGGTCCCGCGCATGATGCCCGACGACGTCGGCAGCGGCGTGCCGCTCGTGTACTCGTAGGATTCGCCCGGGTCGAGCACCGGCTGTTCGCCGACGACCCCGGCGCCGCGCACTTCCTGCACACGGCCCATGCCGTCGGTGATGTGCCAGTACCGGCTGAGGAGCTGAACCGACTCGCTGCCCTCGTTCGCGATCATGACGCGATAGGCCCAGACGAACTGCCCTTCGTCGGGATCGGACTGTTCGTCGAGATAGGTCGGTTCGACCTCGACGCGGATCGCGCGGGTCACGGCTTCATACATCTATCGGTTCCGCTGTTCTGTGCGTCCGTATTTTAGCCCGGATCGCCTGCCGTTCCTACGCCGCCGCGAAAGCCTGCTCGAGGTCGTCCTTGACGTCCTCCGGGTCTTCGAGGCCGACCGACAGGCGCACCATGCCGTCGTCGATCCCGAGGCTGGCGCGGTCCTCCTCCGACAGGCGCTGGTGCGTCGTCGTCGACGGGTGCGTCATCAGGCTCTTCGAATCGCCGAGATTGTTCGAGATGTCGATCAGCTTCAGCGCGTTCATGAACCGGAAGGCGCGTTCCTTGCCGCCCTCGAGCGAGAAGGTGACGATGTTGCCGAAATCCGACATCTGCGACGCGGCAAGCGCGTGCTGCGGGTGCCTGGTCGAGCCCGGATAGCGCGTCTTGGTCAGGTCCGACCGCTCTTCGAGGTAGGCGTTGATCCTCTGGGCGTTCTGGCAGTGGCGCTGGATGCGGAGATCGAGCGTCTCGAGGCCCTTGAGCATCACCCAGGCGTTGAACGGGCTCATCGACGGGCCGGTATGGCGCATGAACGGCTTCAGCGTGTTCTCGCAGTAATCCTCGTCGCCGAGGACGATGCCGCCGAGACAGCGGCCCTGGCCGTCGATGTGCTTGGTCGCCGAATAAACGACGATGTCGGCGCCGAGCTGCAGCGGCTTCTGCAGCAGCGGCGAGGCGAACACGTTGTCCACGATCACCTTGGCGCCGGCCTTGTGCGCCAGCTCCGAGACGGACTTGATGTCGATGATGTCGAGGCCCGGGTTGGACGGGGTCTCGACGAAGACGCACTTGGTCGGGCGGCTGAGCGCCTTCTCCCACTCGTCGAGGTCGGTGCCGCCGACGATCGTCGTCTCGACGCCGTAGCGCGGCAGGATCTCGGTAAGGATGTAGAGACACGAGCCGAAGATCGCGCGGCTGCCGACCACGTGGTCGCCCGCCTTCACCATGCAGGCCATCGACGCGAAGACCGCGGCCATGCCGGTCGCGGTGGCTTTACCCGTCTCCGCGCCCTCGATCAGCGCCATGCGGTCCTGGAACATGTCGACGGTCGGGTTCGAGAACCGCGAATAGATGAACCGGTCGATCCTGTCCTTGAACGCATCCTCCGCCTGCTCGGCATATTCGTACACGTATCCCGACGTCGCGAAGATCGCTTCGCCGGTCTCGCCGAAATTGCTGCGGTTGGTGCCGCCCCGAACGGCCAGCGTCTGCGGTCGCCAGGTATCCTGAACGGGTTTGTTGATCGCCATCGTCATCTCCCGGGCATTCGCCCAAATAAAAACCCCGACCGAGCGGCCGGGGACTATGGGCTCCCGACCTTTTAGCAGATTTTTTTAACGTGGCCGCAAGCCGGTCGGCTCAAATCACCACGAACGACGGGTGTGATACTCCGCCCGGCGGCTTCGGTCAATCGTTTCGGAAAACCGAATTATCAGCGTCGAGAATTTTGAAAGGTTTTTTCGCGTGGCGTCCGCCGCGCGGATTAACTTATTGAAATGAAACGGAAGCGCAATCTGGCATGGGATTTGCACCGCGACCGGCAGGAGAACATCCGATCCCGATCGGGCTTTGAGGAGTGCGGAGATGAAGAAAGCCGGAGCAGTTCTGACGGCAGTCGCCCTTTCGCTGCTCTCGGCGGTAATCGTGCCGACGGCGGAGGCGGGGCTCGTCAAGAATTTCGAATTCAACGTTGACGGTGTGCTGCCCTCCGCGGACCCGGATACGACCCTGGCCAACAACAGCGGGTTTCCGGAAGCGTCGCTCTACAGCGTCAGCGGCGGCCTGCTTCAGCAGCGAACGATTTCGGTCAACGGAAACATTTCCTATGGCGTACCGAACGCATCCCTGAGCGGCGGAACGCTGGTTCCGACGCAGGGCTTTTCGCTCGAGGCGCGCCTCAGGGTGCTCGATATCGACGGACTCGGCGGCGCATTCTTTCAGGCGTTCGACGGCGCGCATCGCTACAGCGTGTTTTTCGGCCCCGGGGCTGTCCAGGTTCTCGGCGCAACCGGCTTCGATGCCTTCGCGATCGATCTGACGGAGTTCCACACCTACAGACTCGAAACCGGCGCGAACACGAATGCGTTCGATTTCTATATCGACGGCATCCTGACCCATAGCGATGTCGCGGGTGCCAATTCATCGGTGAACGGGTTCAATTTCGGCGACGGCATAACCGATCCCGGTGTCGGCGCCGATGCCGACTGGGATTTCGTCCGATTTTCGCAGCCGATCGCGGAAACCGCCGTTCCCGAACCTGTCGCCACGCTGATTTTCAGCGTTGCGCTGATCGGAATGGCAGGGGTCCGGCGACGTCGCCTTCGGGCGCTCAACTAGTTTCGCGCCACGTCCAGACCGCTGCCGTAAACAGCAGCATCGCACCTGCCTGGTGACCCCAGGCGAAAAAGACCGACGCGCCCGACAGGATCGTGGCGACGCCGAGGCAGAACTGCGCGACGGCGAAAAACGCGGCCATTCCCAGCGCGCCCGACGGCACGCTCTTGCGGTGGCGCAGCCAGATCGCCAGCGTTGCCAGCACGGTCAGCGTCGCCAGCGCCCGGTGCAGGAACTGAACGAGCGCGACGTTGTCGAAGGCGTTGCGCCACGCGGGTTCCAGCGCCAGCGTGCCGTGCGGGATCAGGCGTCCGTCCATCAGCGGGAACGTGTTGAAGACCGCGCCGCCGTCGATGCCGGCGAGGAACGCGCCCCAAATCATAGTGACGAAGACCAGCAGGGTCAGCCAGCCGGCGGCAGGCCGCGCGCTTGCGTCCGCCTGGCCGTCGAACTGGCGCAGTCCGAGCGCCGTATAGAGCATGTAGCCGTATATGAAGACCGCGAGACCCAGATGGGCCGCAAGCCGGTACTGGCTGACGGACGGGCGGTCGACGAGGCCCGACTTGACCATGTACCAGCCGAGCACGCCCTGCGCGCCGCCCAGCAGCAGAAGGAAGGTCAGGCGAAGCGTGAGTTGCGCCGGCAGCCGGTGGCGGACGACGAACCACAGGAACGGCACGAAATAGACGATGCCGACCAGGCGTCCCAGCAGCCGGTGCAGGAACTCCAGCCAGAAGATCTGGCGGAAGTCGTCGACCGTCATCCAGAAATTGAGCTGCTTGAACTCGGGCGATGCCTTGTAGGCGTCGAATGCGGCCGCCCATGCCGCGTCGCTCATCGGCGGCAGCCACCCGGTGACGGGGCGCCAGTGGACGATCGACAGGCCGGATTCGGTCAGCCGCGTGATGCCGCCGAGCAGCACCATGGCGAACACCAGCGCGCAGCAGAGGAGGAGCCACGCGCCGATCGCGCCGTAGGGGATATTGCGTCGTCGGGCGCCGTAGGGCGCCGCGGATGAGAATGCAGACATCGGGGGCCGCAACTGCCTTCGCGGAAAACGCCGTCTCGCGTTCCGTTCGTTGCGCCTAGGTAGCGTCGCGCGGCGATGCTGGCAACCGCATGCGACGTATTGCCCGGAACGCTTTCGGCCCGGGACTTGTCAGTGACCGTTCAGCGGCCGGTCAGTGAATGGTCAGCGAGTGCTCTATGACCCGGGTGCGGGGCGGCTTGATGACGTCGGTGCCCGCAACCTTGACCGAGTGGATCGGGCCTTCGATCTCGCGGTTCCAGAAGTCGAGGAACTTGTGAAGCTCCGGGAATTTGGGGGCCAGATCGAGCGACTGCCAGACGTACGTCTGCAGCAGGGCGAGATGATCCGGCAGGCGATAGATGATTTCCGCCGTGGTCAGGCGGTACCCGTGCAACTGACGCTCCATATCCGTCATCGGCGATCTCCGGTTCGTTGCGACCGGAGAATCTTGCCGAATCGATGGTTAACGCTCAATAAAAAAGTTAATATTTCAATGGATTAGCGCTGGTCTCCCGAGAGTGCTGCTAATCCGCCGCGGTAACCGTCAGGCGTCGGAGGCGGCGGGCTCCCTCGGCGCCCAGGTCGTGGGCGGCGGCGGCCGGGTATCGGTCCAGGCCTTCAGCTTCGCGTGCGCGTCGCTGCGGTATTCGCCGAGCGTTTCGTCCCCGACCAGCACCGTGGTGATTTCGAGGCGGACGCCGTTCGGGTCGAAAAAGTAGATCGACTTGACGAATTCGTGGTCGGTGACGCCGACGACGTCGAGCCCGGCATCCTCCAGCTTCTTCCTCCACGCCTCGACCTCTTCCAGCGTGTCGACCTGCATGGCGAAATGGTTCACCCAGGACGGCGTCTCCGGATCCGGGACGCAGGCCGTCTCGTCGCCGAGATCGAAGAACGCGATGCAGCTGCCGTCGGCGAATTCGAAAAACAGGTGCACGTACGGATCCGCGGCGCCGGTGCTCGGCACGCTGTCGGCCTTGATCACGTGCGCCAGCGGCAGCCCCAGCAGGTCCTCGTAGAAGCTGCGGGTTTCCTCCGCGTTGCGGCACCGGTAGGCGTAGTGGTGCAGTCCCTTGATTCTGGAAAGCGACGGCATGGTGAGGTTTCCTCCCGCGGATCGGTGTTGCCGCAAGATACCGCAAACCCGCCCCGCGGGTAAGCGGCGGCGGAAGCGCTAAGCGGCGTCGAGTTCGCCCGCCTGCACGCGGCGGCGGATTTCCGCGAGGGTCGAGCCGACCGCCTGGAAGTAGCTCTTCGCCATGCGCTCGGCGAATTCCCGTTCCTCGGCGCTCCCCGGTTCGATGCCGTCCGCCTCCAGCTCGAACGTGAAGCGGAGGCCGAGCGCGCCGTCGTCCAGCGTGACGATCTCGTTGAGGATGGATCCCATCGAGGTGCTCCTGGTGCGCACGAAGGTGACGCGTTCCTGCGGCTCGAACGTGATGCGCTCCTGCATCTCCTCGCCGCGCAGCGTGAAGTCGCGCAGAAGCCAGTTGTCGCCGCGCTCGATCACTTCGCAGGCGCTCATCGCGTCGACGAACGGGACCGGGTTCTCGGCTTTCAGCACCAGCCCCTGCCAGACCTGATCGCGGGTCAGCCGGACCGGGCCGTCATTGACCGGAAGCGTGTGGGTAAGTTTGAACATGACGCTACCTCCCCTCCCGCAATGCTAGGCCGGAGCGGGCGGGTGGGGCAAGAACAAAGCCCCGGCGGCGGCCGCGCCGCTATTTCGTGCCGTACAGCCGGTCGCCCGCGTCGCCGAGACCCGGCCTGATATAGGCATGGTCGTCGAGTTCCCGGTCGATCGCCGCGGTGAAGACCGGCACGTCCGGATGCGCGGCGTGGAAGGCCGCGACGCCTTCCGGCGCCGCCATCACGCAGACGAACTTGAGGTGCCGCGCGCCGGCCTCCTTCAGCCGCCTTACCGCCGCGATCGCCGAATGGCCGGTCGCCAGCATCGGGTCGACGACAATGCACAGCCGGTCCTCGATGCCGTCCTGCAGCTTCAGGTAGTATTCGACCGGCTCCTTGGTCTCGGGGTCGCGGTACATGCCGATATGGCCGACCCGCGCCGACGGGATCAGGTCGAGCATGCCGTCAAGCAGGCCGTTACCCGCGCGCAGGATCGACACGAGGCAGAGCTTCGGCCCCGCGATCGTGGGCGCCGTCATGGATTCCAGCGGCGTCTCGATCTCGATCTCGGTCAGCTTGAGGTCGCGCGAGACCTCGTAGGCCAGCAGCAGGCTGATCTCGCGCGTGACCTGGCGGAATTGCGTCGTCGGCGTGCGCATGTCGCGGAGGATCGTGAGCTTGTGCGCGACCAGCGGGTGGCCGACGACCTCTACGACGGCGTCTGTTTGCGGCTGCTCGGCGCTCGGCATGCGTCGCGTCCTTTCCTGTCCCTGCGGGCGGTCTGCTTTCCCTCGCCAAGGTTATCGCTATAATCGTCGGACAACAAAGACGGGAAGGGCGGGAATCTCATGAAGTGCTTTCTTTTCCATCTGATGCCGTATGCGTGTCTGGATCTGGATTACGATAAAAAATACAAGGCATCCTGGGTCGTCTATCCGAACAGCAACTTCGATCCGAAGGTCGGCTTCGAGCTCTACAACACCTATCTCGACGAGCTCGAGATGGGCGAGGAACTCGGCTTCGACGGGCTTTGCGTCAACGAGCATCACCAGAACGCCTACGGGCTGATGCCGTCGCCGATCGTTCCCGCCGCGGCACTGGCGCGGCGCACGTCCAAGGCCAAGATCGCAGTGCTCGGCAACGCGTTCGGCCTGCGCGAGCATCCGCTCACCCTCGCCGAAGAGCACGCGATGCTCGACTGCATCACCGGCGGCCGGCTGATCAGCGGCATGGTCCGCGGTATCGGCGCCGAGTACTACTCGATGGGCGCCAACCCGGCTTTCAGCCACGAGCGCTTCCACGAGGCGCACGACCTCGTCATCCGCGCCTGGACCGACGAGGGCCCGTTCGCGTTCGAGGGCAAGCACTATCACTTCGAGTACGTGAACGTGTGGCCGCGGCCGTACCAGAAGCCGCATCCGCCGATCTGGTGCCCGTCGCAGGGCTCGCTCGAGACCATCGAGTGGGCGGCGCGGCCGGACCACAGATACACCTACCTGCAGACCTACAGCCCGTTCGAGGCGGTGAAGAAGTTCCTGCACATGTACCGCGACGTCGCGCGCGACCAGTACGGCTACGAGGCGACGGACTCGCAGGTCGGCTGGGCGGCGCCGATCTACGTGGGCGAGACCGACGAGAAGGCCATGGAAGAGGCGCGGCCGCACGCCGAGGCGTTCTTCAACAAGTTCCTGCGGATGACGCCGGAAATGCTGCTGCCGCCGGGCTACCTCTCGCTGCGTTCCTACAAGAACGTCATGCAGCACAAGGGCGGCCTGTCCAAGGTGCGCTCGATGGAGGAGCTCGTCGAGACCGGCATCGTCGTCTGCGGCAGCCCCGATACGGTCCGCAAGCGGCTGGAGTACTGCCAGCGCGAAGCGGGTGTCGGCACCTTCCTCGGCATGTTCCAGATCGCCTCGATGCCGCACGACATGACGGTCGCCAGTATGAAGCGCTTCGCCGAAGAGGTCATGCCGGCCGTCAAGCAGTTCGGCGAGCAGGAATCGGTCGCGGCCGAATAGGCGAGGCGGCAGGCAAGGTGGCGGACAAGATGGCAGGGGCGGAGCGGCGCGGATGAAGATCTTTCTGTTCCACCTGATGCCGTACGCCTACATCGATACGGAC
Source organism: Alphaproteobacteria bacterium (assembly GCA_038133505.1). Classification (GTDB taxonomy): domain Bacteria; phylum Pseudomonadota; class Alphaproteobacteria; order MPNO01; family UBA830; genus JAYQUR01. The sequence continues at coordinate 32,298 of JAYPTI010000007.1, read as the reverse complement.
TACGACCGCGACTACAACAGCTGCTGGGTCACCTATCCCAACAGCAACTTCGATCCGCAAAAAGGCCACGAGCTCTACAACCGCTATCTCGACGAGATCGAGTACGCAGAGGAGCTCGGCTTCGACGGCGTGTGCGTCAACGAGCATCACCAGAACGCCTACGGGCTGATGCCGTCGCCGGTCGTCATGGCGGCGGCGCTGGCGCGCCAGACCGAGCGCGTGAAGATCGCCATTCTCGGCAACGCCTTCGGCATCCGCGACCATCCGATGACGCTCGCCGAAGAGCACGCGATGATCGACTGCATCACCGGCGGGCGGCTCATCAGCGGCATGGTGCGGGGCCTCGGCTGCGAGTATTTCTCGCTCGGCTCGAACCCCGCCTTCAGCCACGAGCGCTTCCACGAGGCGCACGATCTGGTCATCCGCGCCTGGACCGAGGAGGGGCCGTTCGCGTTCGAGGGCAAGCACTATCACTTCGAATACGTGAACACCTGGCCGCGCCCGTTCCAGCAGCCGCATCCGCCGATCTGGGTGCCGAGCCAGGGCTCGCAGGAGACCATCGACTGGGCGTCGCACCCGGACCGCAAATACACCTATCTGCAGACCTATTCGCCGTTCCAGAACGTCATCCGCTTCCACAACGCCTATCGGCAGCGGGCGCACGATTACGGCTACGAGGCGGCGTCGGACCAGCTCGGCTGGGCGGCGCCGATCTACGTCGCCGAGACCGACGAGCAGGCCGTCGACGAGGTCCGGCCGCACGTCGAGACCTTCTTCAACAAGCTGCTGCGCTATCCGCCCGAAATGCTGCTGCCGCCCGGCTACATGTCGGTCTCGTCCTACAAGCGGATCCTGAAGACCAAGTCGAGCCTGGTCTCGACCCATACGGTCGAATCGCTGATCGAGCGCGGCGTGATCATCGTCGGCAGTCCCGAAACCGTGCGCAAGCGGCTCGCGGAATGCCACGCCGAGGTGGGGCTCGGCTATTTCCTCGGCATGTTCCAGATCGCGACCATGCCGACGGCGCTCGCCCGGCGCTCGATGGAGCTGTTCGCCGAGCATGTCATGCCGGCAGCCATGGCGCTCGAGGGCGCCGGCCGCTGGCAACCCGGCGAGACCCTCGCGGAGACCGCCTCCGCCGGCTGATTTCGCCGCTTCGGGGCCGTCCCGGGCCCCGGTTCTCCCTGCCTCCCGCGGATTTTGTCGCGGTGCCCGAACCCGATCCCGCCTGCTGTCGGAAAACTTTACGTATTCGCGATGGTGAAATTGCGAAGCTCTGTCAACATATTGAAAAATAACAATTAATTAGTTTGGCACGGTTATTGCTTCATGTTGCTGCATCACGGGGCCGTGACTGAAAGCGCCCCGAAACGGTTCGAAGAAAGAAAGTAGTCAGATGGTCAAATTCAGCGTTACCGGAACCCGCCGCAGCCTCATCGGTCTTGCCATCGGTGCAGCCATGTTCGCAGCGCCCGCCACGGCGTCCGCGATCACGATCGACGGCGACCTGTCGGATTGGGGCGTGACCGTTGCCGACAACAACGCCAGCAACTTCTCCAGCCCGCTGACGACCATCGGCCAGACCGCCTACTTCGTCGAAGACCAGGACGACACGGCCGGTAACGGCGGCTTCCTCTGCCCGAACTACGGCGGCCAGAACTACGACGCTGAATTCCTGGGCGTGGCGCTCGACAACACGACGCTCTACATCTCGATCGTGACCGGCCAGCGTCCGGACAACGGTTCCACCTACTATTCGCCCGGCGACATCCGCCTCAACATCGGCGGTACCGAGTACGGCGTCGAAGTCGGCGGCGGCATCGGCGGCGGCGCCGGCGGCGCGATCACCGAAGGCGCGGCGGGCACGACCTACACCGTCAACTCCAGCGGTTACACCACCGGCCTCGCCACCACCGATGCGTCCCAGACCGCCGATTCCGTCTGGTCGGGCGCGACCTGGATCAACGATCCGATCGCCCCCGCGACCCCGGTTCAGATGCAGATCAACGGCTCCTCCAGCCTGGTCGGCACCGCGGACTACATCTACACGCGCAACTCGGTGACCTCGCAGCACGCGATCATCGAAATGGCCCTCGACGTTTCCAACCTGCTGGACGAAGACGGCGAGACCAATATCGGCATCCACTGGAGCCCGAGCTACGGCAACGACGTCGTCACCGCGCTTCTGACCGTGACGCACGAGACCCAGGTTCCCGAGCCCGGCTCCGCGCTGGTCTGGCTGGCGGGCTTCGCCGGTCTCGCCGCGGTCCGCCGCCACCGCCGCAAGGCGCGTGCCTGAGACGGTAACGCCATAGAACGAAAAAACCCGGCGATTTCGCCGTGTTTTTTTATCGCCCCGGCCCGCCCCCCCGCCCGGCCGCCCATAAGGATGATCCCGTGGGTGGCCGGGAGGGGGAGCGGGCAGGCGCCGTTCTACAGACAAACAAAAAGCCCGGCGATTTCGCCGGGTTTTTTTATTCTCTCTTTTCGGCTTCTAGTGCGAGATCGGGCTCTGCATGATCTGGCGGCGGTCGACGGTGATGACCGACACTTCGATCACCTTCTGGTCGCGCAGCAGGGTCAGGTCGACGGGAACGCCGGCCTCGCCGGAACCCCAGAGCTTGCGGTAGAGGCTCGGCAGCGTTCGGACTTCCTCGCCGTTGACCGCGAGGACGACATCGCCGGGCTCGACGCCCGCCTTGCCCGCCGGGCCGCGGTCCGAAATCGACGTGATCAGCAGGTGACCCATCGTCTCCACCGTGTAGATGCCGAGCCACGGGCGCGGCGGATGCTCGGTCTGGCCCTTTTCGAGAAGCGTCTCGAAGATCGGTTTCAGCAGGTCGACCGGCACGAACATGTTGCCCGGCTGCTTGTCGGCGTTTTCTTCCTCGGCGTCCTGCACGAACAGCGACCCGATGCCGGCCAGCTTGCCGTCGTGGCCGATGAGCGCCGCGCCCGACCAGATCGGGTGGGGCGGCTCGGTGAAGATGGCGCCGTTGATGAGATATTCCCAGTAGCCCGCGAACTCGCGCACCGACGAAATCTTCGCTGCGATGGCCTGTGCCGCGCCGCCGTGGGCGCCGACGGTCAGCGTATCGCCCTCGCACACCGCGGCGGAAGAGCCGAGTTCCATGTGCGGGACGCCGAGATCGGATGTCGTGCGGAGCACGCCGAAGCCGGTCTCGTAGTCGTAGGCGACCACATGCGCTTCGGCGACGCCGCCGATCCTGGTGCCGACGGTGATCAGATCGCATTCGTTGATCAGGTAGCCGATCGTCAGCAGAAGCCCGTCCTCGGATATCAGGACGGCGTTTCCTTCGCGTTCGGTGCCGAGATAGGAGGCCGAAAAAGCGGTTTCCGGCGCCCGCGCCTGGAGGGGGACGACGGCGGAAAGCGCCTTGTTCAGATCGTAGTCCAGCGCCGCCGGGTCGGGGCGCGGGGCACCCGCGAGGGCCGGATGAAACAGGGACGATATGCCTGCCGGCTTATGTCCGTTCGCTCGATCGACGCCGCTCATTCCAAACAAACTCCTTCTGCTCCGGTCAGCTTAGAGATTTTGGCGAAGCAGGGAAAGGGCGGGCCGGAATCGGCGGCAATTCAGGTGCCGATCGGCCCGGGCGGGGGCGCCGGCGCACCCGGCGGGCGGGTTATTTCCGCTCGTCGACGAAGCGCGGGGCCTTGATCGAGCTTTCAAAAGCGCGGGCCAGCGTGCCGATTTCGAGGATCTCGATCCGCGGCGACACTTCGAACGTCTGCTTGATATCCGCCGCCATCCTGTCCGCCACCGCCTCCGCGCTGTCCTCGCGCCGCACCTCGATGCGGACCGTCAGGGTCTCGAGATCGTCGCTGTCGGTCACGAGGACCGCCTGGAAATCGTTGACCGGCGGCATCGCGAACACGAAGTCCTCGAACTCCGCGTGGTTCACGTTGACGCCGCGGATCTTGAAGAAGCCGGTCGTCCGGTTGGCGTGGCGGATCATCGGGAACAGTTCCGCGAACGGGCCGTCGCTTTCGCCGCGTTCGACATATTCGACGATATCGCCCGAATTCCAGCGCAGGAACGGCGTCGCGTGGCCCGTCCAAAGCGGCGTCTGGCACAGGTGCCCCTCGCTGCCCGGCGGCAGGATCTCGCCCGTCTCGGGGTCGACGACCTCGATGTGGAACATGTCCGTCCAGATATGGATGCCGTCATGCGCGCTGCATTCCGATCCCATGAGCGCCGCCTCGCTCATCCCGAACACGTTGAAGATTTCGGCGTCCCACGTCCGGTTCAGCTTTTCGCGCTTGGCGTCGGACAACGGCTCCGCCGAGCAGACGATCTTGCTGACGCTGGAAGCGCGCAGGTCGATGCCCTGTTCCGCCGCGAGGTTGGAGAGATGCAGCGCGAAGCTGGGCATCGCGATCAGCACGGTCGGCTCGAGCGACTGGATGAGGGCGAGCTGCGCCGCCGACGGCACCGCGTTGCCGGCGCCGACCCAGGCCATCCCGATGCCGCAGACATGCGCGGAGCGGGCCCAGATCTGGCCGGCCGGGTGAATGCCGATGGGAAAGGAGATGTGACACAGGTCGCCCGGATGGATGCCCATCGCCGGGAACGAACGCGACCAGCTCATCATGCCGACCTCGACGTCGACGAAGGTGCGCGGATAGAACACCGGCGTTCCCGTCGTCCCGCCCGACCGCCAGTATTCGGCGATGTCGGTTCTGGGCGCGATGCAGAACTGTTCCATGAAGGTCTTGTGATCGAGCCGGCGCAGCGCGTCCTTGTCGACGATCGGAATCTTCTGCCAGACCTCGGGGTCGTCGAGCCGGTTTGCGTCGATATGGTCGAGCTTGCCCTTGTACCAGGGCGCTTGTCTGGCCATCTCGAACGCCGCGTGCTTGCGCTCGCTCTGGATCTTCAGGATCGCGTCGCGCGATTCCGGTAGCTGCAGCGTCGGTTTGTCGGCCATTGCTCTGTCCTATGATCCTGAAGGCTCGGGGGAAGCGGCGTTCTCGACGCTGCGGCGGACTTTCACGAGAAGTTCGATCAGGCGCTTCTTGTCGCGCTCGCTCACGCCGTCCAGCGCATCGCCGATCCAGCGCGCGTGGCCGCCCGCCATGCGCCCGAACAGCGCGCGCCCCGCGTCGGTCATGGCGATCTGGTGGCTGCGACGGTCGGCGGGGTTTGCGCGCCGCCGCACCAGCCCGTCCGCCGCCATCCGGTCGAGCAGGCTCGTGATGTTACCGCTCGACGCCATCACCGCGTCCGCAACGTCGCCGACGGTCTGCCAGCCGCCGCCCAGCCGGTGAAGCTGCGACAGCACGTCGAACCGGGCGAGGCTCTGACGGTGTTCGCGGTGGAGCTGGCCGCCGGCGGCGGCTTCGACGGTCTTGCCGCATTTCATGAGCTGGAGCCACAGCCGCAGCGACAGCAGGTCGTCGCTGCCGGCCGGCGCGGTCGCGTCGTCGTCGAGGGCGGTCGCAGTCATCGCGAAAGCCTACGCCTTGACCACTAATCTGTAAATATCTTACATGTAAGATAAATAGGGAAGGACGCCATGCGCATCACCATCGTCGGCGGCGGGCCCGGCGGGCTCTACTTCGCGCTTCTCGCCAAGAAGGCGGACCCGGCGCGCGAGGTTACGGTCTACGAACGCAACCGGCCCGACGACACGTTCGGCTTCGGCGTCGTGTTTTCGGACGAGACCCTCGATCACTTCCTCGCCCACGACCCCGAGAGCTACGCGGCGATCACCCGTCAGTTCGCATACTGGGACGAGATCGATTTCGTCATGCACGGCGAGACGATCCGCTCGTCCGGTCACGGCTTCTGCGGCTGCGGGCGGACGGAGCTGCTGGCGATCCTGCAGGACCGCTGCCGCGCGGTCGGCGTCGAGCTCCGCTTCGAGGCCGAGATCGGCGATCCGCACGCGCTGGCCGCGGACTGCGACCTGCTGGTCGGCGCCGACGGCGTCAACAGCGTCGTCCGCGAAGCCTGGTCCGACTTCTTCCGGCCCGACATCGAGCTGCGCAAGAACCGGTTCGTCTGGCTGGGCTCGACCAAGCCGTACGACGCCTTCACCTTCGACTTTACCGAGGACCGGCACGGCATCTGGGTGCTCGGCGCCTACCAGTACAAGCCGGGCATGGCGACCTGGATCGTCGAGGCGCCGGAACGGACCTGGGAGAGCGCTGCGCCCGAAGTGGAACATCTCGACGAGGACGCGCTGGTCGCCTGGATGGAAAACCTGTGGTCCGACCGGCTGGAGAACGGCAAATACGGGCTGGTCGCGAACAGGTCGGTGTGGCGGCGGTTCCCGATGATCCGCTGTCCGGTCTGGCATCACGACAACGTCGTGCTGCTGGGCGATGCGTTGCGGACGGCGCACTACTCCATCGGCTCCGGTACCAAGCTCGCGATGGAGGATGCGATCGCGCTGCGGGATGCACTGGCGGAAACCTCTTCCGTTGCCGCCGCGCTGCCGCGCTTCGAGGAATTGCGCCGTGAGGAAGGGGAAAAGACCCAGCACGCCTCGGAAGTCTCCGTCGTCTGGACGGAGGAGCCGCACCGTTACCAGTCGATGCCGCCCATCCAGGCCTGTTTCTCGATGCTGTCGCGCTCGAAGCAGGTGACCTACGACAATCTTCGGCTGCGCGACGCGGGCTTCGTCGACCGGGTCGATGCGTGGTTCGCGGACGAAATGCGCCGCGCGGGTTTCGATTTTCCCGCCAACGATCCGCCGCCGCCGATGTTCGCGCCGCTGTCGCTGCGGGGCATGACGCTCGCCAACCGCATCATGGTCTCGCCGATGGACATGTACTCCGCGGCCGACGGCACGCCCGGCGACTTTCACTACGTCCATCTCGGATCGATGGCGCTCGGCGGCGCCGGGCTGATCTTTTCCGAGATGGCCTGCGTGTCGGCCGACGGGCGCATCACGCCCGGCTGCGCCGGGCTCTACGACCCCGCCCATCTCGACGCGTGGCGGCGGATCGCTGACTTCATCCACGGGAATTCCGACGCGAAATTCTGTCTTCAGATCGGCCATGCCGGCCGCAAGGGCTCGACGCGCGTCGGATGGGAGGGCATGGACCTGCCGCTGGAGACCGGCAACTGGGAGGTCATCGCTCCGTCGCCGCTTGCCCACAAGGCCGGCATGCACGTGCCGCGCGAGATGACGCGCGCCGACATGGACCGGGTGACGGCCGATTTCGTCGCCGCGGCGGAGATGGCCGACGCGGCCGGCGCCGACATGATCGAACTGCACGCCGCGCACGGCTACCTGTTGTCGAGCTTCATCACGCCCGTCGCCAACCGGCGCACCGACGAGTACGGCGGCAGCCTCGAGAACCGGCTGCGCTGGCCGCTCGAGGTGTTCGACGCGGTGCGCGCCGTCTGGCCTGACGACAAGCCGATCTCGGTGCGCCTGTCGGCCACCGACTGGGTCGGCGACGAGGGGGTCACGGGCGAGGAGGCGGTCGAGATCGCGCGCGCCTTCAAGGCGCACGGCTGCGACCTGATCGACGTCTCCGCCGGCCAGACGACGCCGGACGCCCGGCCCGTCTACGGCCGCATGTTCCAGACGCCGTTCTCCGAGCAGATCCGCAACGAGGCCGAAATTCCCACGATTGCGGTCGGCAACATCACGACCGCCGATCAGGCGAACACGATCGTCGCGGCGGGCCGCGCCGACATCGTCGCGCTCGCCCGGCCGCACCTCGCCAATCCGCATTTCACGCTCGAGGCGTCCGCCTGGTACGGCCATGCCGGTCAGCGCTGGCCGCTCCCCTACGACTCCGCAAAGGAGCAATCCTTCCGGCTGGCGGCCCGCGACCGCGCCGAGGCCGAGGAGCTGCGCCGCGCTGCCGCGCCGTCCAGTCACCGCGCAGACGGGTGACGGGCAGGAAAACCGCCCCATACGTTCTCTTTTTGTTCTTTTCGGTGCTACGCTTCCGAAAACGGTCGAGGACGAACGGATGCATCCGGAGCGGGGCAAACGGCAGAATTGCTGCGCCCTGAAAACGACCGCGCCTTTCGGGTGCATGGGGTTGTTTTCAAGGTTTCGGCACCCCGGCCCTTTCGGGTGCATGGGGTCGTTCTTCAAGTTGGCGCGTCGCCGGAAGACAGCAGCCCTGAAGCAAAGGTCAGAAACGGTCCGGCCGAAGGACCTCGCAGTCGCACACGCTGACGATCCCCATATGGCGGGACAGCATGGCGAACGCCTTGTCCAGCAGCGGCTCCAGCGTTTCCTCGGAAAGGATGCACACGACCGCAACCATCTGGCCCGCGCCGGTGACGGAGCCTTCGCGGGACCAGTCGCCGTCCGATCCCGATCCCGACACCACAGGCATGACCGAGTACCCCGTGACTCCTTCCGCTTCGAGGAGTTTGGTGAACCGATGCAGGACGGGCATTTCGACGAATGCCTCCAGCCGCTTCTTCGGATAGGTCTGCATCTGTCGTCAGCCTCCCGCGATGTTGCCGAGCAAGATGTAGATCGGGATGCCCAGCGTCAGATTGAACGGAAATGTAATCCCGAGCGACAGGCTGAGATAGATGCTGGGTCGTGCCTCCGGAAGGGCGAGCCGCATGGCCGCCGGAACGGCGATGTAGGACGCGGAAGCGGCGAGCGTCGTGAGCAGCGCGGCGCCGCCGGGAGACAGGCCGACGAGATAGGACGCGAACGCGCCGAGGACGCCGCCGATCAACGGCATCGCGATGCCGAACGCGAACAGGGGAGGGGTAAGGTCGCGGGCGCTCTGGCGCATGCCGCGACCCGCGACGAGACCCATATCCAGGAGAAAGAGGCAGAGAACGCCCTTGAAGGGATCGACGATGAAAGCGGAGACCTCCGCCAGGCCTTTGGGCCCGGTGATCCATCCGATGACGAAGGCGCCGGTCAGCACGACGATCGAGCCGTTCAGCGCGATCTCGCGCCAAAGCTCGCCGCTGGTCCCGTTGGCTTCCTTGCCGTTCGCGCCGCGCATCAACAACAACGCACTCATGATGGCCGGCGTTTCCATGAGCGCGGCCGTCGCGACCAGATATCCCTCGTAATCGATCCCCGCGGACGTCAGCACCGACGTCGCCGCTGCGAACGTCACGACCGAAATCGAGCCGTAATGCGCCGCGACCGCCGCGGCATCGACCCGGGGCAGCCCGGTGAACGCGCGGAGAGAGCCGAAGGCGATAAACGGTATAAGCGCGCTGAGAATGACGCCGGACGCGAGAGTGGCCGCCAGCCGTGCGTCGATACCGTGGCTCGCCACCGCGACCCCGCCCTTGAAGCCGATCGCGAGCAGCAGGTAAAGCGAGAGCGCTTTCGCGACGGCTTGCGGCACTTCGAGGTCCGAACGTGCGAAAGACGCGGCGAAGCCCAACGCAAAGAACAATACTGGCGGTGCGAGCAAATTCGTGCCCGCGAGATTCAGGATATCGCCCATCGACGACACTGCCCCCTATTTTCCCTTGTACGGGCTACGCGCGGTTCGCGGTATCGGATTGTCCAACCGGTCGTTTTTCTTTGGCATGCGGTCAGGTCGACACGGGGGCGAACGCGCCGTCCGGCCCTTCGCACCAGTAAAGTTTCGATTCGCGGATCGAAAACCATGCGCCGAAGAGGTCGATCTCTCCGAAGTTCTCCGCCGCCTGTACGAACGGGAACGTCCTCAGGTTTTCCATCGATAGCCGGATACCTCGCCGTTCGAGTATCTGCTGTCGGTCTTCGGGATCGATGGAGTCGTCTGCAAGCATCGGGTCGCGGGCGGGGGCGAGCAATTCCACCCAGGGACCGATGAACATGCCGGCCGGCTTGCGTTCCGCGCCCGCCAGCGCCGCGGTCACGCCGCCGCATTGCCCGTGCCCCATCACGACGATGTTGCGGACGCGGAGACCGGTCACGGCGAACTCCAACGCCGCCGAGGTGCCGTGGTAGCCGGCATCCGGCTCGTAGGGCGGCACCAGGGCGGCGACGTTGCGGACGACGAACAGCTCGCCCGGCGCGGCCGCGAAGATCGTTGCCGGATCCACGCGGCTGTCGGCGCACGCGACGATCATCGTCTGCGGCGTTTGTCCGTCGGCAAGCGCTCGGTATCGCGCCTTCTCGTCTTCAAGCCGGCCGTCGCGGAAGCGTCGGTATCCGTCAATCAGAACGTCGGGAAGCATACGTCAGGCTCGCTTGTCGATTTTGCCGCCCTCGGGACGACACTCGCAGATCCATACCCTATACTCCGCCGAAACCGAATCCGGGAGAGAACAACGATGTACAGAATGGAAACGCTTACCGTCGACGGCAGTCCGATGGAGGTCATGATCGACGGGCCCGAAGGCCCCGGGCCGCATCCGGGCGTCGTGGTCGCGCAGCATCTGCCGGTCGCGCACGAGGGGCTGGAAAAGGATCCGTTTACGATCGACGTCGCGAAGAAGCTTGCCGACGCGGGCTATGTCAGCGTCACGCCCTTCGTGTTCCACTGGTGGGCGCCCGAGGTCGATATCGAGGTCAAGCGCGCGGAGTTCCGAGACGACCGCTGCGTCGCCGACATGCAGGCCGGTTTCGACCTGCTCGCCGGCATGGACAATGTCGACGCCGACCGGATCGGCGTCATCGGCCATTGCTGGGGCGGCCGGGTGAGCTGGCTGCACGCCTGTCACAATCCGAACTACAAGGCGCTGGTCACGCTCTATGGCGGGCGCGTCAAGTTACCGATGGGCGACGGCGTGATCGCGCCGATCGAGCTGGCGGGCAACATTCCGTGCCCGGTGCTCGGCATCTTCGGCAACGACGACCAGAATCCGTCGCCCGCCGACGCGGACGACTACGCTGCGGCGCTCGAAGCGGGCGGCGTGCCGCACGAGTTCCACCGCTACGACGGCGCGGGCCACGGTTTCCAGGACTTCGTCAACAAGGACCGCTTCCGCGAGGCGCAGACGAAGGATTCCTGGGACAAGATTTTCGCCTTCCTCGGCAAGCAGCTCGGCTGACCTTCCCGTTTCGTGATCCATCCCGGCGACGGGAGACGATCCGTTCCGACTTGAGAGCGCGGGGCGGATTGTCGCCTCGTCAAACGGAGATAACGAATGAGACGGATGGGAATGGCGGTCGCGGTGGCCGTTCTGGCGGCGGCAGGCGGGCAGTCCGCGTCGGTGCAGAGCGCCGCGGACATGAGCTTTTTCGTCACCAGCGTAAACCCGGGCAAGGGCGACGACCTCGGCGGCCTTGCCGGGGCGGATGCGCATTGCGCGAGCCTCGCGGGGGCGGCGGGCGCCGGCGGCATGACCTGGCGCGCATACCTCAGCGCGGACGCGATGGGCGGCCAGGCGGCAGTCAACGCCCGCGACCGCATCGGCAACGGGCCCTGGAAGAACGCGAAGGGCGTCATCGTCGCCGTCGACCTCGCCGAGCTTCATGGCCCGAACAACGCGATCAGCAAGCAGAACGGTCTCGACGAGAAGGGCAATACGGTCAACGGCCGCGGCGACAGCCCCAACCGGCACGACATCCTGACCGGCTCCAATGCCGAGGGGATGCTGGTTGCCGGCATGACCTGCCAGGCGTGGACGAGCAGCAGTTCCGACCACAAGGGCTTCGTCGGCCATCACGACCGGATCGGTCTCCGGGACGACGCGCCGTCGAAATCGTGGAATGCATCGCATCCGTCGCGCGGGTGCGGGGCCGATGACCTGCCCAAGTCGGGCGGCGCCGGACTGTTCTACTGCTTCGCGGCTAACTGACAGCACGCCTGCGAAAACAGCGCGCCGGGCGGCCGCCGCTGCCCGGCGCTATTTCTTTCCGAAATGCGCGTCGAGCGACTTCTTGACCCGCCCGGCGTTGAGACCGCGGCGCTCGGCCACGGGCGCCAGTTCGGCGAACGCGGCATCGCCGTCGGCCGTGTTCTTCAGGCGCTTGTAGGCTTCCTCGCGCGGTGCGAGACCCATCGCCTCGGCGACGAGCTGGGTGTAGTGGACCACCTCGATGCCGGTGCGCTTCTCCTGCGGGCACAGGTTCCGGTAGCAGGAATGATAAAGGGCCGTCACCGCATCGGCGCCCTCGGCCTCGGCGTGTGCGAACAGGCCGTCGACCAGCGCGGCGTGCTTCTCCGGGCCGACCTTGCCGATCTGCAGGTTGCCGCAGTCGTGGCCCCACTCCGCGCCGCCCGAGGCGTCGATCACCTCGAGGCCCGGGATCGCGCCGAGGATGGCGCGCGACGGCCGTCCCGACAAACCCTCGCCGGCGGATCGGAA
>JAYPTI010000007.1:17027-20065 GCA_038133505.1 Alphaproteobacteria bacterium | reverse complement strand
TTCGTCGTCGCCGTGGGCGTGGAAGACCACCTTGCGCTCGACCCGGTTGGCGAAGTGCAGCCGGTCCAGATTGTCGACGATGTACTCGGTGACGTGCAGGTAGGGGATGCCGAGTTCGATGTCCGTCTCGGCGGCGGCGTAGTCCATGTGCGTGTGGCAGGACGGGCAGTAGGTCAGGATCGCCTTCGGTTCGTAGCCGGCGAACTTGTCGAACGTCTGGCGCGTGATCCCCTCGGAGACCTCGATGTCGCCGCCTGCGTGATGGATGATGCCGCAGCAGGTCGACGGGCCGCCGAGCGGGACGTAGTCGACGTCCATCGCGGTGAGGATCGCGCCGATGGTCTCGGCGAGCGCGACCGTGCGCAGGACGTTGCAGCCGAGATAGAGGACATAGTCGTGCGCCTGCTTGTCCTTTTCGGTGCCGTTGCCCCAGGAGCGCTCCTCTTCGGTGCGGATCGCGTCCGCGAGCGGCTCGATGGGGCCGAAGAATGCGCCGTAATCCGGTTTGCTCATCGTCGTCTCCGTGGCAGACGGGCAGCGTAGCACCAATCTGTCGTCGATGTATCCGCCTTCCGGGCGCCAATCGCGCTATAGTCGGCGTCGACACCCAAATCGGACCCGTGATGACTGATACCGACACCGCCGCGCGCACCCTCACCGTTATCAACCCCTACGACCTGTCGCCGGTAGACACCGTCGCCGAACACGACGCCGCCGCGATCGAGGACAAGCTGGCGATGGCGTACGGCCTGTTCCGCGACCGCAAAGCATGGCTTCCGGTTCACGAGCGCCTCGCCGTTCTCGAACGGGCCGCGGCGCTGATGAGCGAGCGGGTCGGCCAGCTCGCCGAGATCGCGGTCCGCGAGGGCGGCAAGCCGATGCAGGACACGCGCGCCGAGGTTTTGCGCGCCATCGATACCGTCAAGGCGACGATCGCGGCCCTGCGCACCGGCGGCGGGACCGCCGTTCCCATGGGCCTGACGCCCGCGACGGACCGGCGCATGGCCTTCACCGTGCAAGAGCCGATCGGCGTCGTCGTCGCGATCAGCGCCTTCAACCATCCGCTCAACCTGATCGCCCACCAGGTCGCGCCCGCCGTCGCGGCAGGCTGCCCGGTGCTGGTGAAGCCGACGGGCGATACGCCGCTGTCGTGCCTCGCCTTCGTCGACATCCTGCACGAGGCGGGCCTGCCGCGCGACTGGGCGCAGGCGGTGATCACGTCGGACAACGCGCTTGCGCAGGGTCTCGCCACCGATCCGCGCGTGGGGTTCCTGACCTTCATCGGCAGTGCCAAGGTCGGCTGGGCATTGCGGGCAGGCCTGGCGCCCGGGACGCGCTGCGCCCTGGAGCACGGCGGCGCCGCGCCGGTGATCGTCTCGAGCGACGTCGACGTCTACGAGGTCCGCGAAGCGCTGCTCAAGGGCTGCTTCTATCACGCAGGCCAGGTCTGCGTGTCGGTCCAGCGCATCTTCGCCCATACCAAGGTCGCGACGCGGTTCGCGACGCAGCTCGCGATGAAGGCGTCCGGGCTTCTCGTCGGCGATCCGATGGACGAGGAGACCGAGGTCGGCCCGCTGATCCGCCCGGCCGAGCTCGACCGCGTCAACGAATGGGTGCGGGAGGCGATCGACGGCGGCGGCCAGCTCCTGACCGGCGGCGAGAAGCTGACAGATACGCTCTACGCGCCGACCGTGATCTACAACGCGCCGCGCGACTGCCGGCTGATGACCCAGGAAATCTTCGGTCCCGTAGTCTGCGTCGAGCCCTGGCTCAAGCCCGATCAGGCGCTCGCCCGCGCCAATTCGCTGCCGTGGGCTTTCCAGGCGGCCGTGTTCACCCGTGACGTCGAGCGCGCGATGGAACTGGCCGACGGGCTCGATGCGTCGGCGGTGATGATCAACGACCACACCGCCTTCCGCGCCGACTGGATGCCGTTCGCCGGGCTCAGGCAGTCGGGGCTCGGCACCGGCGGCGCGCCCTATACGCTGAAGGACATGCAGATCGAGAAGCTGATCGTGCTGCGAAAGGACCCGCTCAACGCGCCGCCCGACGCGGAGCCCGCCTGAACCGGTCCCGGCTTCAGCTTTCCGGCGCGTCCAGCTCGTAGCGTCCGTCCGGGTCCTCGATCTCGAGGACCCAGACGTCCGGGTCGTAACCTGCCTCGCGCTCGATGACGGCGACGGCGTCCGCATCGTCGACGGGGTCCGGCCCGGTCGCACGCCGCCAGGCGGCGGCCCCCTCCAGCGTCGAGGTGCGCACGAAGACGATGCTGGTGCCGTTCAACAGGTTGCGGCGGATCAGTACCTGACCCGAATCCGAATCCCCGCGCCGCGCGATGACGGCCGGGATGAAGTCCCGGTCGCACAGACGAATCTGGGCGCTGATCCACAGGCCGGTCTTGAGGCGGGGTTCTGTCATCGTGATCCTGCAGCGGCTCGCGGCGCGTATAGTAGGACGATGACACACCGAATCCGAGCACCTCGCATCCGAACACCCCGCATCCGAAGGACGATCCGATGAGCGGCCCTGCCTATCCGCTGGTCTGGATCACAGGTGCGAGCAAGGGGATCGGACGTGCCCTCGCGCTCCGATTTGCGCAGGCGGGGAGTGCGGTGGCGGCGAGCGCGCGCTCGGCCGACGCGCTGGTCGATCTCGCCCGCGACGCGGAGTCCCTGCCGGGGCGGATCGTGCCGCTGCCGCTCGACGTCACCGATGCCGCCGCGGTCGCGGCCGCGCTGCAGAAACTGGCTGCAGAGGAAGGCCTTCCCGACCTCGTCATCATGAATGCCGGGACGCATATTCCGGTGGACGGAACGTCACCGAAATCGGCCGATTTCAGGGCGCTTCTCGATCTCAACGTCATGGGAACGGTGCATGTGCTTGAGGCCGTCGTGCCGCCGATGGTGGCGCGCGGGTCCGGCCGCCTTGCGGTGGTAGCGTCCATCGCCGGCTACCGGGGCCTGCGCACGGCGGCGGCCTACGGTGCGAGCAAGGCGGCGCTGATCAACATGTCGGAGGCGCTCCGGGTCGAACTGGCG
>JAYPTI010000007.1:4698-17017 GCA_038133505.1 Alphaproteobacteria bacterium | reverse complement strand
AACGAATTTCCGATGCCGTTCCTGATGCCGGTCGAGAAAGCGGCCGAGCGATTCTACCGCGGGCTGCACGGCAACCGGTTCGAAATCACGTTTCCGAAGCGGTTCACGTGGATCCTGAAGGCGTTGCGGCTTCTGCCTTATTGCCTCTACCTGCCGCTTGCCGGGGCGGCCACGCGGCGGCGGAAGGGATGACAGGCGCGGCGCCTATCGCCGCGTGAAGGCGACCTGCAGCGTGTCGATGTTGCCGGCGCGGAAACCGCCCTCGCAGTAGGCGAGATAGTACGTCCAGCACCGCCGGAAGCGCTCATCGAAGCCCATGTCGTGCACCCGCTCGGCCGCGGCGTCAAACCGCGCGCGCCAGCGCGCGAGCGTTTCCGCATAGTCGATCCCGTAGTTGTCGTGCGCGTGCCAGTCGAACCCGGCGGCAGCGGCTTCCTGCCGCATCGCTTTCGGGCTCGGCAGCAATCCTCCCGGGAAGACATGCTTCTGGATGAAGTCCGCGCTCCGCCGGTACCCCTCGAAGCGCTCGTCGTCGATGACGATCGCCTGCAGCGCGAACCGGCCGCCGCTCCGGATGCTGGCGGCGACGCGCGCGAAGTAGTCCCGCCAGTAGCGTTCGCCCACCGCCTCGATCATCTCGATGGACACGGCGTGATCGTAGGTCCCGTCGAGATCGCGATAGTCGCGCAGCTGGACGTCGACGCGGTCGCCGAGGCCCGCCGCCGCAACCCGGCGTCGGGCTTCCTCGAACTGTGCCCGGCTGATGGTGATTGCGGTGACGTGGACGTCGCGTTCCTGCGCCGCCTGGATCGCGAACCCGCCCCAGCCGCAGCCGACCTCGAGGATCCGGTCGCCCGGACGCGGGTCGATGAGGTCGAGGAGCCTGCGATATTTCTCGCGCTGGGCGGATTCGAGGTCGTTCGCGCCGCCCGAAAAGACCGCCGCCGAATAGGTCATCGTGGGATCGAGCCAGAGCGCATAGAAATCGTTTCCGAGGTCGTAGTGCGCGGCAATGTTGCGGGCGGAGCCTTTTCGCGAATTCGGCCGGCGCAGGTGACGCAGGCGGTTGGCGAGGCGGAGCGGCGACAGACGCCGGAAGAGGCCCTTCCGTTTCGGCAGGTTGGCGGCCAGCGTCTCGATCAGCGCCGGCAGATCGGGCGAATCCCAGTCGCCGTCCATATAGGCTTCCCCGAATCCGATCCCGCCCGCAGCAAGCGCCCTCCTGACGGTCCGCCAGCGGTTCAGCCGAATTTCGCCGGACCGGCCCGGGTTGCGGCCGGTAACGCGGATCGACCGGCCGTTCGGCAGGACGATCGTCAGGGCGCCGCTTCGCATTCGCCGGTCGAGGGTCAACAGCGGCTTCATTCCGCGGCATCCCGGCTGACGGCCGGCAGCGAGATTTCGGCATCGGGCGGCGGCGGCCGGCGATGAAAGCGGACGCCGCGCAGCATCAGGCGGATCGCCTGCCAGTGGATCGCCGCGATAACCTTTATCCCGAGCACGGGAACCGAGAAGAATGCGCGCAGCAGTTCCGCGTCGGTCAGCGCGCGCCGGGTTCCGGTGAGCGTGGCGACGAGAAATTCGCCGTCCGCGTCGGATTCCCGGATCAGCACCGAGAGATTTTCGCCCGGGCGTGCGACCCGCAGCCTGTAGCGGGCGTCCATCCCGATCAGAGGCGAAACGTGCAGGGTCTTCTGCGCCCGATGATCGGTGGGCATGTCGCCGTTCTCGACAGGGAAGAGATAGCCGTGCTGGTCGCCGAAGGTGTTCTTCACTTCGTAGAGCACCGCGCGCAGCGCGCCGCCCGCGTCGTGGCAGTACCTGATCGACAGCGGATCGAAGCCGTAGCCGAGAACCCGGGGCATGCACAGCAGGTAGACGTGCGCGCCCGCCGCCGAAAGACCGGCATCGGCGAGAACGCCGTCGATCCACGGACGAAGCGCCGAGCCGTCGCGCGGGCCGTGGTCGCGATCGCGGAACGACAGCAGATTGAGACGGTTGTGCGACAGCCAGCGCAGGCCGGCTGCAGTCTCGTCGATCCAGTCGATATCGAGATAGAGGTTGAAGACGCGGTATACGAATTCGTAGGCCTTCGGCCGCGTCCGGCGGTGCATGACCTCGCCCCGGTAGAGGGCGGGTCTCATGCCGCGCCTCCCGAGGAGGCGCGCCACGGCGCCTCGACGCCGAAATCGGCGGCGACGCGGAGGGCCGAACGAAGCCCGTCCTCGTGGAAGCCGTACCCGGTCCATGCGCCGCAGAACCAGGCGGCGCGCTTGCCCTGAATTTCCGGCAGCCGCTTCTGCGCGGCGACCGCGGCGGCATCGAACTGCGGATGCGCGTAGTCGAACGCCGCGATCGTGTCCCGCGGTTCCGTCGGCGGATCCAGCGTGACGAAGAGGTTCTCGACCGCCGTGATGTTCTGCAACCTGTTCATCCAGTATGTAACGAACGCCGTTCCGTCCCCCGTCAGATAGTTCCAACTCGCCCAGGCGCGCTTTCTGCGCGGCATGAAGGCCGGGTCGCGATGGAGGACCGCCCTGTTCGCGGCGAAGCCGAAACGGCCGAGAATATCCCGCTCCGCATCGTCCGCATCGCCAAGAAGATCCAGCGTCGTATCCGCATGCGTCGCCATCACGACCGCGTCGTATTTCCTGAGTTCCCCCTCGATCCTCACCGCCGCGCCGGCTTCCTCCCGCACCACGGCGGAAATCGGCGTCGACAGATATACGTTGCCGGGAAAGTTCTGGATTATCGCATCGACATAGCGGCGGCATCCGCTCGAAACGGTGCGCCATTGCGGCCGGCCGAATATCCGGAGCAGGCCATGCGCGTCGAGAAACCGGAACAGGGATGCGGCCGGGAAATCCCGGATCGCATCCGTCGTCGCGGACCAGATCGCCGCCGCCATCGGCAGCAGATAGTCGTCGGCCAGCCCGTCACCGAAACCGTGGCCGTCCAGCCAGTCGCCGAGCGACATATCGTCTTCGACGCCGATATCGGCCCGCGCTGCGCGGTTGAACCTGAGGATATCCCGGAGCATGCGATGGAAAGACGGGTTCGCAAGGTTCGCGGGCTGCGCGAACAGCCCGGACGGGCCGCGGCCACCGGCATATTCGCGCCGGCCGTCCCCGGCAGAGACGGCGAACGACATGTCGCTGTTCTCCGTCGCGACGCCGAGCGTCTCGAAGAGCGCCACGATATTCGGAAAATTGACCGGATTGTGGACGATGAAACCCGTATCGACCGCCTGGCGTACGCCGTCGATGTCGGCCTCGACAGTGTTGACGTGTCCGCCCGGCCGGTCGGCGGCTTCGTATATGTCGACGGAGATGCCGTCGCCGTAACGGGCGAGCAGCCACGCTGTTGCCAGCCCCGATATGCCGGAGCCGACGACGGCGACGGTTCGCGGCTGCATCAGGGCGCTTCGAGCCTCATTCGGCCGCTTTCCGGCCGGCCAGGTGGGCAACGTAGACCTCGACCGACTGCTGCATCGTTCGGCTCATGTCCCGCGTTTCCCGGCTTTCGGCCGCGAACGGCGTTGCGTTCAACAGGCGGTACATGTCCGCCGCGCCCTTGTGGAAATTGGGCGTGACGCCCGCCGCGGCATAGGTCGCGGCGATTTCCTCCATCTCGCCGATCCACCGTCCGGCGTCGGCGGGTAGCGCCGGCACCCGGCGCTCCATGCGGGCGAGGGTCTGCGCCTGGCTTTCCTGCCACTCGGTTTCGAGAATTTCGCGAATTCCGAGAGATTCCGCGGCCGTGTAGGCGGCGGTCAGGAGCGAATCGATCCCCTTGGTCACCGACGCATAGACCATCTTCACGGCCGAGGCGCGCCCGATCTCGTCGCCGACATTGCGGATTTCCATCCCGTTCCCGTCGAATTCGAGCATCAGGCTTGCCCGCGGACCGGAAACGTATATCCGGGTGACGGCATCGCTCTTGAGCGGCGTCCCGCCGATGATGCCACCGTCGATATAGTCGGCGCCGGCATCCGCCATGATCTCGGCGATCCGGCGCGACGTCATCGGCGAGATCGCGTTGAGGTCGGTGTAGACCGGCGCGCTGCCCGCCGCCTTCATCGCCGCCGCGACCTCGCGGGCGAACGCCTCCGCGTTTTCAGGCGGCATGATCGAGATGACGAGTTCGGCCTCGCGCACGAGAGTCTCGAGGTCCGCAACGTCCCGGAAGCCGGCTCTTTCCGCCCGCATCCGGGTTTCTGCGCTTCGCCCGGTCAGCACTGCGATAACGTCCTTGCCCTGGCCGGCGATCGATTCGCCGACGCCCTCGCCCATATTGCCGGGGCTCATTACCGCGACCGTTTTCAACGTCATTCGGACCTCCGTCTTTACGTCTGACGCGAGACTAGCGGTTTGAAAACGGTGGGAACAGGGGAAACGGATCAGGTGTCCTGCACTTCGGTCATGGCGGGGCCGAAAAAAGAAAACCGGCGCTGCCGGGGGAGGGCAGCGCCGGTGATATGGTCCGAGCCCGGAGGCGGGGCTTACGCGTCGCGGATGGGCAACGCCACGTAGCGGTCGTTTCCGTCCCGCCGGACCAGCATGAGGAGCGCCTTGCGGTCGTCCTCATCTGCTTTCTTCAGGGCCGCCGCGACATCGTCGGGCGCGGTCACGTCTTTTCCCGACACGCGGCGGATCAGGTCGCCCGGCCGGATGCCCTTTTCGGCGGCGACCGAGGCGTCGTCGACGTCCACGACGAGGACGCCGCTGACATCGTTTCCGACCCGGAAGCGGGCGCGCAGCGTGTCGTCAAGCGCGGCGAGACGCATGCCGAGTTTGGCGGGCGGCGTCGCGTCCTGGTCGGTCGCCGCCGCGACCTTGTCGGTCTCGGGCATCTTGCCGATCACGACATCGACCGTTTTCTCGGTGCCGTCGCGCACGATCCGGAGCTTCGCGGTGTCGCCCGCGGGGATCCCGGCAATCAGCCGCGGCAGTTCCCGCAGCGTCTCGATCCGCTCGTCGCCGACGGCCACGATCACGTCGCCCTGCTTGAGGCCCGCATGGGCGGCGGGGCTGTCCGCCGTCACCGACGAGACGAGTGCGCCTTCCGGCTTGGCGAGGGCGAGGCCCGTCGCGAGATCCTTCGTCACCGCCTGGATGTGGACGCCGAGCCAGCCGCGCGCGACCGTGCCCTTATCCTTCAACTGGGCGACGATCTGCTTCGCCATGTTCGACGGCACCGCGAAGCCGATGCCCGCGCTGACGCCGGTCGGCGAGATGATCGCCGTGTTGACGCCGATGACCTCGCCGCGGACGTTGAAGGTCGGCCCGCCGGAGTTGCCCTTGTTGATCGGCGCGTCGATCTGCAGGAAGTCGTCGTAAGGCCCCGCGCCGATGTCGCGGCCGCGCGCCGACACGATGCCGGTGGTCGCGGTGTGACCGAGCCCGAACGGGCTGCCGACGGCGATCACCCAGTCGCCGACCTTGGCGGCATTCGAGTCGCCGAAATTCACGAACGGGAATGCCTTGTCGGACTTGACCTTCAGCAGCGCGAGGTCGGTTTTCGGATCGCGGCCGACGAGGGTTGCCGCGTAGGTTTCGCCGCCTTTCAGGGTGACCTCGATCTTGTCGGCGCCCGCGATGACGTGGTTGTTGGTGACGACATGGCCGTCGGCGTCGATGAAGAAGCCGGAGCCGAGACCCTGGACGCGGGGCGCCCGTCCATGATTCTCCGGCTGGCCGAAACGGAAGCCGAAGTTCTTGCCGAACTCCTCGCCGAAGAAGCGCTTGAACGGTTCAGGTACCTGCATCTCGGGCTCGTCCGACGTCATCCGCTCCGCCTGGGCGCTGCCGGTGACCTTGATCGACACGACCGCAGGCGCCACGCGCTCGACCACCGGCGCGAAGCTTCCCGGCAGCGTGCGGCTTTCCGAGACGGGCGGGGCGGTGAGGGCGGTAGCCGCGGACAGGTTCTTGCTGGAAATGACGCCGCCTGCGGCGCCGAGGGCGGCAATCGCGCCGAATGCGGCGATGGCGGTTGCCGTTTTGATCGTGCGTTCCTTGTTCATGGGTCTTCCCCTACGTCGCGTTGAACTCTGCATCGAAGATAGGGAAGGGCGCCTTACCGCCGCCTGTCCGGCGCATTAATTATCCGTAATGTTGGGCGGGCAGGCGAAACGCCCCTCACGCGCTACCCAAACACACCGTGCATGCCTATCCTGCCGGCAAGGATCTTCCGCCAGCCAGAGACGATGCGAGCGACGCCATGATCGACCCCAAGCTGTTCAAGTTCGACACGCTCGGCCTGCATGCCGGCCAGCAGCCGGACCCCGCGACCGGCGCGCGGGCGACTCCGATCTACCAGACGACCTCCTACGTCTTCCGCGATACCGATCACGCCGCGGCGCTGTTCAACCTCGAGCGCGCCGGCCACATCTATTCGCGGATCTCCAACCCGACCGTCGCCGTGCTTGAAGAGCGCATCGCCGCGCTCGAAGGCGGGCTCGGCGCGGTGGCGACGGCCTCGGGCCAGGCGGCGCTGCATCTCGCCATCGTCACGCTGATGGGCCAGGGCGGTCATATCGTCTCGTCGGCCTCGATCTACGGCGGCAGCCACAACCTGTTTCACCACACGCTGCCGCGGTTCGGGATCACGACCACGTTCGTCGACCCGCGCGACCCGGACGCCTTCGCCGCCGCGATCACGGACGACACGCGCCTCGTCTTCGGCGAGACGCTGGGTAATCCCGGGCTCGAGGTCATGGACCTCCCCCGCATCGCGGAGATTGCCCACGGCGCCGGCGTTCCGCTGATGATCGACAACACCTTCGCGACGCCGTACCTCTGCCGGCCGTTCGAGCACGGCGCCGATATCGTCATGCATTCGGCGACCAAGTTCCTCGGCGGGCACGGCACGTCGATTGCGGGAATCCTCGTCGATTCCGGGCGCTTCGACTGGGACGCGTCGGGCAAGTTCCCGACGCTGACCGAGCCGTATGACGGCTATCACGGTCTCGATTTCGCGGAGGAGTTCGGCCCCGCCGCCTTCGTCATGCGTGCTCGCGCCGAGGGGCTCCGGGATTTCGGCGCGACGCTGAGCCCGACCAACGCGTTCAACATCCTGCAGGGCGTCGAGACGCTGCATGTCCGCATGCCGCGTCACGTCGAGAACGCGCGCAAGATCGTCGATTTCCTCGGCGGCCACGCCGGCGTCGACTGGGTGACCTGGCCGGAGCGCGACGACCATCCCGACAAGGAGCTCGCGGCCAAACTATTGCCGCACGGTCCCGGCGCGATCTTCTCGTTCGGCATCAAGGGCGGGCGCGAGGCGGGCCGCGTGTTCATCGAGCGGCTCGGGCTGTTCTCGCATCTCGCCAATGTCGGCGACGCGAAGTCGCTGGTGATCCATCCGGCGTCGACGACGCACCAGCAGATGGACGCCGCCGCGCTGAAGGCCGCCGGTATCGGTGAGGAAATGGTGCGGCTGTCGGTCGGGCTCGAGGACCCGGACGACCTGATTTCCGATCTCGACCAGGCGCTGAAGGCCGCGATGCGCGCGACCCAGCCGCGGGCGGCCGAATAATGCAGCTGGACGTTGACGGAAAGGCGGTCTTCGCGGCGACCGGCGGCAAGGACTTCGATCCCGCGCTGCCTGCGGTCGTGTTCGTGCACGGCGCCGGGATGGATCACACCGTCTGGGCGCTGCAGACGCGCTGGTTCGCCTGGCACAGCTACGGCGTGCTCGCCGTAGACCTCCCCGGTCACGGCCGGTCCGAAGGCCCCGCGCTCGAGACGATCGAGGAGATGAGCGCGTGGGTCCGCCGCCTGATCGCGGGATCCGGCGCGAAGAAAATCTCGCTGGTCGGCCATTCCATGGGCGCATTCGTCGCGCTCGCTGCTGCCGCCGACAATCCGGACGTCGCCGCGCTGGCGCTGGTCGGGATCGGCGCGGAGATGCCGGTCCATCCAGACCTGCTGGCGCTCGCCAGGGCGGGCGATCCGGCGGCGTGGGATCTGGTGGTCTCGTGGGGGTTCGGCAAACCGGCGCATTTCGGCCTCAACCGCGCGCCCGGTCTGTGGATGCAGGGCGGCGGCCGGTCGCTGCTGGCGCGCGGCACACCCGGGTTGCTCGGCATCGACATGGCCGCGTGCGACGCTTGGAAAGGGGCGACGGATGCGGCGGCGAAGGTCGCGTGCCCGACGCTTATCCTCGCCGGGTCGCGCGACCAGATGACCCCGCCCAGGGCCGCCGCGCCGCTGGCCGAAAAGCTTGCCGACTCGCGCACCGTAGTCATCGACGGCGCCGGTCACCTGATGCAGGTCGAAAAACCTGACGAGACGCTCGATGCGCTGATCGCGGCGCTGTAGCCGACAGGAAGACACGCATGTTCCAGATCGTTCCCTTCCCCGAAATCCGCTTCGGCGCCGGCGCGATCGGTGCGCTGGGCGAGGTGCTCGCGGCCCGCGGCATCCGCCGTCCGCTGGTTATTACTGATCGCGGTCTCGTCGAGCACGGCGTCTACGACAGGCTCGCCGCGGCGCTGCCGACGGACGTCTCCGCCGCCCTGTTCGGCGAGATTCCCGAGAACCCGACCATCGCGGGCATCGATGCGGCGCTGGAGGCCTATCGCGGCAACGATTGCGACGGCATCGTCGCGCTCGGGGGCGGCTCCGTGCTCGATAGCGGCAAGGCGCTGCGGATCGTCGCGCGCCAGGGCGGCGCCATGATCGACTACCTGCGGGACCACTCGAAGATCGGACCCGACGTCGCGCCCTACGTGACCGTGCCGACGACCGCCGGGACCGGCGCCGAGATCACCTTCGGCGGCGGCATCCATCCGGAGGAGAACGCGCCGGCGCTGGCGCTGCGCAGTCCCTACATCAAGCCCGACGTCGCGATCTGCGATCCGGACATGACGCTGACCCTGCCACCGCGCCTGACGGCGGGGACCGGCATGGACGCGCTGACGCATGCGGTCGAGGGGTATCTGTCGACCAACCGCAATGCGCCGGTCGAAGCTATCGCACTCGACGCGATCCGCCGCGTGAACCTGTGGGTCGAGCGCGCCTGGAGGGACGGCTCGGACGCCGAGGCGCGGTCGGAGATGATGATGGCCGCGCTCGAGGGCGGCATGGCGATCTATATGGGCCTCGGGCCCATCCACGCGCTGTCGATGGCCTTCAGTGACAGCCCGCTGCATCACGGCACGCTGGTGACCGTCGCCATGCCCGCGGTCATGCGGTTCTACAACGGAATGGAAGACGAACGTTTGCAGCGGATCGCGGAGGCGATGGGGCTCAAGGCGGACGGCGACGCGGGCAACCGGATTGCCGACCGGACGGCCGAACTCAACGCCGCCATGGGCCTGCCCGCGACCGTGCGCGAGATGGGCTACGACAAGACAGACGTCGAGCGCATGATCGACGCGGCGGCCGCCGACAAGTTCAACCTGCCGGCCCCGAAGATCCCGACGCGGGCCGACTACGAGAAGATCGTGCCCGCAGTCCTGGGCGGCTGACCCGGGTCTGACGGGCCGAATTTCGCCGTGATCCGGGTTCCCGCTTGTGGGATCATTTCGGCGACAGCGAAGGGGACCGAAATGTTCATGCGCGACTGCTGGTACGTGGCGGCCTGGGACTACGAGATCGAGGACGGGCTGCTCGCGCGGACGATCCTCGGCGAGCCGGTGGTCCTGTTCCGCGGCGACGACGGCGCCCCGGTGGCGCTGGAAGACCGTTGCTGCCACCGTCACCTGCCGCTGTCGCTGGGCGACAAGGTCGAGGGTGCGCTGCGCTGCGGCTATCACGGGCTGGAATTCGGCTATGACGGCCAGTGCGTCCGCGTTCCCGGCCAGTCGAAGGTGCCGCCGGGCGCGAAGATCCAGTCCTGGCCGATCGTCGAACGCTACCGATGGGTATGGATCTGGATGGGCGATCCCGCAAAGGCCGATCCGGACCTGATACCCGACTACCACTGGAACGACGACCCGGACTGGTGCGCCTACGGCGACGTCTATTACGTCGAGGGCGACTACCGGCTGCTGGTCGACAATCTGATGGACCTGTCTCACATCCAGTTCCTGCATGCGACGACCCTCGGCGCGGCGACCGATGTCGATGCCGAGATCGCGACGCAGCGCGACGGCGGCGAAGTCACGATATCGCGCTGGGTGATGGATACGCCGCCGGCGCCGATGTACGCGCATGCGCTGCAGACCAACGAGAACGTCGACCGCTGGCAGATCATCCACTACCAGCCGCCGTCGCATGTCGTCATCGATGCCGGCAGCGCGCTCGCGGGCACCGGCGCGCGTGCCGGGGACCGCAGCCGCGGCGTCGAGACCTACTCCAACCACACGCTGACGCCGGAGACCGAAAAGACGACGCATTATTTCTGGCATCACGCGCGCAATTTCCGCATGGACGACGAGGCGTTCACCGGCCAGCTGCGCGAGATGTTCTCGTCGGCGCTGATGGAAGACGTGGTCGCGATCGGCGCGCAGCAGCGCTCGATGGACCGCCATCCCGATGCGCCGGAAATCGACATCAATGCCGACAACGCGGTGATGCAGGCGCGCCGTCTGCTGGAAGAGCGGATCGCGGCCGAGGCCGGTTAGACCTTCCCGAACCAGGCCAGCAGCGCCGTCAGCGTTACGACCGAAAAGACCGTCGACATCACGATGCCGGCCGACGCGCGCTGGACGTAGATGCCGTTCTGCTGCGCGGTGACGAAGACCAGCGCCCCTGTCGGCAGGGCGGCCAGCAGCACGGCGCTCACCGCCCAGAACCGGTCCATCTCGAATACGTGGAAGGCGAGCCACCAGGTCAGCGCCGGCTGGGCGATCAGCTTGAAGAACGTGATCCACGCGACCTCGCCGAGGCCCGCCGTGATGCGCTGGCCGACGAGGAACAGGCCGAGCGCGAACAGCGCGCCGGGCGCGGCGGCGGCGCCGAGGATGCGGCACAGATTGTCGACCGGGGCGGGCACGCTCAGCCCCGCCGCCGAGATCGCGAGGCCGATCACCGGGGCGACCACCAGCGGGTTCTTCGCCAGCGATCCCGCGACGAAGGCGACGACTGCGCCGCCCGATTTCGCGTCGCCGTCGGTCTTGGCTGCGGCGACCCAGGCGGTCATCGTGCCGTAGAAGAACATGTTGAGGACGGTCGCCGTCACGGCCGGCAGGACGCGCTCTTCGCCGAACGCCGCGATGAACAGCGGGATACCCATGTAGCCGGTGTTGGAGAACAGCGCCGCCATGGCGTGCAGCCCGTTGGCGGGGCCGCGGTTGCCGAACAGGAACCGGCTGCCCGCCACCACGACCACGCCGGTTCCGACGATGCCGAGCGAGACGACGAGGATGAACGGGCCGTTCAGGATGCGGTCGACGGGCGTCTGCGCCATGCCGATGAAGATCAGCGGCGGCAGGGCGAACCAGTAGACGAAGGCGTTGAGCGCCTCGGAGCTCGCAGCGCCCAAGAGCTTCGCGCGGCCCGCGAGGTAGCCGCAGAGGATGATCCCGAAGACGGGGAGGGCGACGTTGAGCACGGCTTGCACGGGGCGGGCCTTCCGAACATGATGCCTGCAAGAAGTGGGTGAGGACTACAATATGGCGGCGGACGGCGTCAAAAAATTCGACGGGTTCGACTACGTCGTCGTCGGCGCGGGGACGGCGGGTTGCGTGCTGGCGAACCGGCTGAGTGCCGATCCTGAAACGCGCGTCCTGCTGCTCGAGGCGGGCGGCAAGGACGATTACATCTGGATCAGGATCCCCGTCGGCTACCTCTACACGATGAACAACCCGCGCACCGACTGGTGCTTCAAGACGGAGGAGGAGCCCGGGCTCAACGGCCGCGCGCTCGCCTATCCGCGCGGCAAGACGCTGGGCGGCTGCTCGGCGATCAACGGCATGATCTACATGCGCGGCCAGGCGCGCGACTACGACCAGTGGCGCCAGCTCGGCAATGCCGGCTGGGGCTGGGACGACGTGCTGCCCTATTTCCTGAAGTCCGAGGACCAGGCGGCCGTCCCCGCCGACGAGATGCACGGGGCCGGCGGCGAGTGGCGGGTCGAGAAACAGCGCCTGTCGTGGGAGGTGCTCGACGCGTTCCGCGAGGCCGCCGCGCAGGAAGGCATCCCCAAGACCGACGACTTCAACCGCGGCGACAACCATGGCTGCGGCTATTTCCACGTCAACCAGCGCACCGGGCTGCGCGTCAGCACGGCGAAGGCGTTCCTCAAGCCGGCGCGGGGCCGTGCGAACCTGGAGGTGCTGACCCGCGCCGAGGTCGACCGGATCGTGCTGGACGGCAACAAGCGGGTGACCGGGCTCGCCCTGCGCTACAAGGGCGCGCCGGCGACGGTG
>JAYPTI010000007.1:3087-4688 GCA_038133505.1 Alphaproteobacteria bacterium | reverse complement strand
TGAGGACCAGCGGCTGTCCTGGGAAATCCTCGACGCGTTCCGCCAGGCCTGCGCCGAGGTCGGCATTCCGCTGAGTGACGATTTCAATAAGGGCACCAACGAGGGCGCCGGCTATTTCCAGGTGAACCAGAAGCGCGGCGTGCGCTGGAGCGCGGCGCACGCCTTCCTGCATCCGGTCGCCAACCGGCCGAACCTCACGGTTCTCACGAAGGCGCAGGCGAAGAAGCTGACGGTGGCCGACGGCCGCGTGACCGGCGTCGATTTCTGGCTCGACGGCAAAGATGCACATGCGTCGGCGGCGCGCGAGGTGGTGCTGGCGTCCGGCTCGGTCGGCTCGCCGCAGATACTCCAGCTCTCGGGCATCGGGCCGGGCGCGCTGCTGCGCGAGCACGGCATCGACATGGTCCACGAGCTGCCCGGCGTCGGCGAGAACCTGCAGGACCATCTGCAGATCCGCGCCGTCTACAAGGTGAAGAACGCGAAGACGCTGAACGAGCGCGCCAACAGCCTGATCGGGAAGATGGGCATGGGCCTCGAATACGTCCTGTTCAAGCGCGGGCCGATGACGATGGCGCCGAGCCAGCTCGGCGTTTTCACCAAGTCGGACGATCATCTGGAGACGCCCAACCTGCAATATCACGTCCAGCCGCTGTCCCTGGACAAGTTCGGCGAGCCGCTGCATCGGTTCCCGGCGATAACCGCGTCTGTGTGCAACCTGCGACCCGACAGCCGCGGCCATATACGCATCGCGAGCCCGGATCCGCGCGCGAAGCCGTTAATCCGGCCTAACTACCTAACCGCTGAGACCGACCGGCAGATCGCCGCCAACGCGCTTAAGCTGACGCGCCGCATCGTTGGTGCGCCGGCGATGGCGAAGTACGAGCCGGAAGAGCATCTCCCCGGCGCGCAGGTCGCGTCGGACGCGGATCTCGCGCGCGCGGCGGGCGACATCGCGACGACGATCTTCCACCCCGTCGGCACCTGCAAGATGGGCTCGGACGACATGGCGGTCGTCGACGACCGGCTGCGGCTGCGCGGGCTCGGGGGTCTGCGGATCGCGGACGCCTCGATCATGCCGACGATCACGTCGGGCAACACCAACTCGCCGACCCTGATGATCGCCGAGAAGGCGGCCGAGATGATGATCGAGGACGCGCGGGGGTAAATAGGGGATACCTGTTTCCCCCGCTCCCTAACCCTCTCCCCCGAGGGGAGAGGGGATATACAGGGAGACGCCCCGAAATTGTCCCCTCTCCCTTGAGGGAGAGGGCTAGGGAGAGGATGTCCCCCGTTATTCCGCCTGGATGAAGAAGATCGCCCACGGCCAGCGGCCTTCTTCCTCCGTCGTGGCGGCGCGATCGCCCGGCGGGTCGAACACCAGCCACAGCGGGCCGCGCTGGCCGATGCCGAACGGCTTTCCGTTCGTCCGCGTGGCCAGGATCCAGTCGAACGCGTCGATGTCGGCGCGCGAGATCTTGGTGCCGAACCCGTCGAGGGCGAGGGTGGTGATCTGGCGGCCCGTCCAGCCGACGGCGGCGAGCACGTCCTTCAGCCGCGGGCCCGAAAACGTTATCGGAGCGGCGCCCCAGCCGTCGAACTGG
>JAYPTI010000007.1:0-2987 GCA_038133505.1 Alphaproteobacteria bacterium | reverse complement strand
CGGCGGTCTCCGCCGCGGCGCGGGTCTTTTCCCGGAACCGAATTTCGCCTAACACAATGGCACCGGCACGCGCATGCGGAAAGCACCGCGAAGAACCGGAGCGAAATTGTCACGATGCCGTCGCGGAATGACGGCGCCGAGGGAGAGAACAATGGCAAGACTCGACGGAAAGGTCGCGATCGTCACGGGCGCGGCGCAGGGCATCGGCACGGCTTACGCGCGGGCGCTGGCGGAAGAGGGCGCGAAGGTCGCGCTGGTGGACATTCTCGACGGCGCGGACGCCTCCGCCAAGATCAATGCCGAGGTCGCGGGCGCCGAGACGAAGGCCTATAGAGTCGACATCTCCGACGAGGCGGCCTGCAAGCAGCTCGCGGACGACGTCGTCGCCGATCTTGGCGGGCTTCATATCCTGATCAACAACGCCGCCGTGTTCGGCACGCTCAAGCCGGGGCCGTTCGAGGAGATCGACGTCGAGCTGTGGGACCGCGTCTATGCCGTCAACGTGCGCGGCCTGATGCTGATGTGCCGCGCGGCGCTGCCGGTCTTCCGCGCACAGCAATACGGCAAGATCGTCAACGTGGCGTCCGACACGATCCTCAAGGGCGTGCCCTACATGCTGCATTACGTCAGCTCCAAGGGCGCGGTCTTCGCCATGACGCGCTCGATGTCCGTCGAGCTCGGCAAGGACAATATCTGCGTGAACACGCTCGCGCCCGGCCTGACGATGAGCGAGAACGTCCTCGCCTGGGGGCCGGAAGGCGACGCCGACAAGAAGCGGGTGATCGATGCGCGCGCGTTGCCGCGCGAACAGGTGCCGGCGGACCTCACGGGCGCGGCGGTGTTCCTGTCCTCGCCCGAGAGCGATTTCATGACCGGCCAGTACGTCGCGGTGAACGGCGGCGACTGCTTCAGCTAATTCACATCGAAATGACGGTTCGGGCGCTGGACGAGGTGCCGGCGTCCGGCCGATACTCTGCTCACAATCAACCGATCCGAAACCGGAGGCGACAATGAAACTCTACAAATCCAAGGGAACCTGCTCGTTCGGCCCGCTCGTGGCGATCAAGGAAATCGGCCTCGACGCCGAGCTGATCCCCGTCGACATCATGGCGAAGAAGCTCGAGGACGGCAGCGACTTCAAGGCGATCAACCCGAAGGGCTACGTGCCGTTCCTCGTCACCGACGAGGGCAAGGGCATCAGCGAATGCGCGGTGATCCTGCAGTATCTCGCCGACCAGAACCCGGACGCGGGCCTCGCGCCCGCCGCCGGCACGGCCGAGCGCTACGAGATGCAGGACTGGCTGAGCTTCATCGGCTCCGAGCTGCACAAGAACCTGCCGCCGCTCTATTTGCCCTACATCCCCGACGACTACCGCCCCGTCGCGCGCACCCGCGTCGGCGTCCGGCTCGACTACATGAACGACGCCATCGCCGGCAAGACGTGGCTGCTGGGCGACCAGTTCACCGTCGCCGACTGCTACGCCTGCGCCGTCCTCAACTGGACGCCGCGCGCCGAGTACGACCTGTCGGCGCACCCGAACGTGAAGGCGTATTACGAGCGCCTTCTGGACCGCGACAGCGTGAAGGCGGCACAGGCAGCGGACGTCTGACCGGCTGCGCGCCGACATGCACGTTCATCCGACGGGCCGGTTCGACAATAGCGCGAAGCCGTACCGGCATATCGAGGTCGTGCCGCTCAGCGCCGCCATGGGCGCCGAGGTCCGCGGCGTGCAGGCGGCCAACCTGACGGACGACGCGTTCGGCGAAATTGCCGACGCGTTATGGCGCCACAAGATGATTTTTCTCCGCGATCAGGAGATCGATCATTCCGTGCAGGAGGCGTTCACCCTGCGGTTCGGCGACTTCGGCAAGGATGCCTATACGCCCGGCGTCGAAGGCCATCCCAACATCCAGCCGGTGCGCAAGGACGCGGACTCGAAGGCGCACATGATCTTCGGCGGCGCCTGGCACACGGATTCGCCGTTCCTCGAACGTCCGCCCGCCGTCACGATCCTCTTCGGCCGCGACATTCCGCCCTATGGCGGCGACACGATGTGGGCGAACACGGCCCTGTCCTACGCGTTTCTCAGCGACACGATGAAGGAGATGCTCAGGCCGCTGCGCGTCCGCATGTCGGCGCGCGACGTCGTTGCCGAGGTCGAGCGCGGCAAGAAGATGTACGGCGAAAAGAGCCTCGGCGGCACGCCGCTGAAATTCGATCCCGCGCCGCTGATCGAAGGCTGGTCGCATCCGCTGGTGCGCACCCACCCCGTGACCGGTGAGCAGACATTGTATGTCGACGACAGCTATGCCGTCGCGATCGAGGGGCTGACCGAACCCGAATCCGACGCGCTGCTGGCTTTCCTGCGGAAACACGTTACCCAGCCCGCCTTTACGTGTCGGCTGCGCTGGGAGCCTGCCACGCTGACGCTGTGGGACAACCGGCTGTGCATCCATCATGCGTTCAACGACCACGACGGTTACGGGCGCGAAATGTTTCGCACCACGGTGATGGGCGAGGTGCCAGCCTAAGCTTCGGTTGCGGCGGATTTGGAGTTGGTGCGGGCGGGGAGACTCGAACTCCCACTTCCAGAGGAAACTTGATTTTGAGTCAAGCGCGTCTACCGATTCCGCCACGCCCGCGCACCGCTTCGCTTTAGCGCGCCGCGCCCGCCCCGGTCAAGGCGGGCTGGCCGCGCGCGTTCGACTTCAGATGATATCGGAGCCCGGCTCCAGCCCCAGCAGCGTCCGGCCGTAGATCTCGGCGTTAGTCTGCCGTTGCAGCGTCGCGTGCTCGTTGATGGCGTGGAGGTCGCGCCACGCCCGCTGGATCGGGTTTTTGTCCGACAGGCCCGATCCGCCGCAGGCGAGGAACAGGGATTCGACCGCCTCCAGGCAGGACCTGACCGCGAAGGCGCAGTCCATGCGGACGCGGGTGCGGATTTCCGGCGTCATGTTTCCGCCGCGCTCTGCCGCCTCGTGGATGT
>JAYPTI010000006.1:0-48211 GCA_038133505.1 Alphaproteobacteria bacterium | reverse complement strand
CCGTATTTCTCGATCGAGGGGTACGATCTGGCGAGTTTCTGGT
This sequence comes from Alphaproteobacteria bacterium, assembly GCA_038133505.1. Classification (GTDB taxonomy): domain Bacteria; phylum Pseudomonadota; class Alphaproteobacteria; order MPNO01; family UBA830; genus JAYQUR01. The sequence goes on along the minus strand of JAYPTI010000006.1, from coordinate 48,168 downwards.
TCGCGCTGGACCCCGCACGGGCGGATACGGGCGCCTTGAGGCTCGCCAAGGGCTCGCACAAGTGGGGCAAGCTGTTCCGCCCGGTGCGCATCGGCGAAAACACGCCGGTCGCCGGTTTCGACCGCGACGAGCTGATCGACACGGTGCCGGACATCGACGGAAACCCGGACGAGTACCCGACGGTTCTGTTCGAGACCGATCCGGGCGACGTTGTCGTCTTTCACGGGCTGACGCTCCATGCGTCGTCCGGCAACAGCCGGACCGATCTGCCGCGCCGCGCGCTGTCGCTGCGGTTCGCGGGCGACGACATCCGCTGGAAGAACCGCTCGGAAGCGCCCTTGATCTTCGACCGCACGCTTGAGGACGGCGCGCCGCTCACCGAGATCGCGGACCAATGCCCACAGGTCTGGCCAAGGATCGCCGCCGAGTAACGTCGCCGGTCAAGCGCGCCCGCGCACCATCGTCATCAGAAAGATCACGCTGATCGTGGAGCAGCCGAGAATGACCCACGCCATCGGCATGGCGGTACCGTCGTGCAGAAGGCCGACGACGAGGCCGGCAACCGCGCCGCAGCCGTAGCGGAACGCGCCGACCACCGCGGAGGCCGTGCCCGCGAGATCGGGGAAATATTCGAGCGTTCCGGCCGCGGCGTTCGCATTGATGGTGTTCAACGGCAGGGTAAAGACGACGATACTGGCGATCGCGCCCCACATTCCCCCGATATCGAGCGCGATCACGCCGAACAGGATGCACGCGCCCGCGAACAGCAGCCATGTGCCGATGGTCATCATCTCGCGGACGCCCATGGTCACCACGAGCCGGCTGTTCAGCCAGCCGCCGATCATCACGCCGACCACGTTGAGCGTGAAGATGTAGCCCATGTGCTCGGGCGCGACGCCGTAGAACTCGATGAACACGAAGGGCGCGCCGGACAGGTAAGCGAACAGCGCGCCGAACGTGATGCCCCCGGACAGGATGTATCCCAATGCGCCCGGGTGACGAATGACGGTCAAGTAGCCGCGCAGAAGCGGCTTCACGCCGCCGGTGCTCCGCCGGTCCGGCGGCAGCGTTTCCTTCAGTGCGAAGACGATCACGCAAATCGCGACGATGCCGCAGCCGGTCAGCGTCCAGAAGATCGACCGCCAGCCCAGCAGGACCAGCAGATAGCCGCCGACCACGGGCGCGATCATCGGCGCGAACAGGATGATGGTCAGCATCAGCGACATCACCTTCGCCATGACGGGTCCGGCGTAGCGGTCGCGAATGATGGCGCGCGAAAGCACGGTGCCGGCTCCGCCGCCGATCGCCTGGAAGAACCGGAAGACGGTCAGCATCTCGGCGTCGCTCGAGAGCGCGCACATCGCCGACATGACGACGTAGAGGACGATCCCCGTCAGCAGGACCGGCCGCCTTCCGAACCGGTCGGAAATCGGCCCGTAGAAAAGCTGGCCGAGCGTGAAACCGAGCATGTAGCCCGACAGGGTGAGCTGGATCTGGGCCGCCGACGCGCCGAACTCCGCGCGGATCGACGGAAAGCTCGGCAGGTACATGTCGATCGACAGAGGCGCCAGCCCGGCGATGACGCCAAGGCAGATGACCAGCGGCCAATGCGACTCTGATTTGGATTGCGGTTCGGCGGAGACGGTCAAAGAGGGCGATCCGGCAGGAATGTCTTCCGTAGATGGCACCGAACGGCGCGCGAGTCTACCGGCGGAGGCTTATTGCGCCGCTTGCGCCTCTCCGTCGTCGAACGTTTCGAGCGCCTCTTCCGAACTCTCGACGAGATCGGCGGCAAGACGGCACAGGTTGTCGAAATCGCGGGCATCGAGATTCCCGAAGAACGTGTCGTTCGCCGCCCGGATCGACGGCGCCGTTCGGTCGATGACGGCACGGCCGGCCGCACCTATCGCAAGCAGGACACCGCGGCCGTCGTCAGGGTTCGGGGCCTTTTCGACCAGCCCAGCGTCGACCAGGCGGTTGACCTGGGCCGTGACGAAGGGCCCGCTGACATGCAGCCGCCGCGCAACGGCGCGAACGCCCGCGCCGCCGTCCTCGTCCTGCAGGTGCGCGATCGCCATCAGGATGGCGTATTGCGGCCCGCTCACCCCCATCTCCGCAGCGAGCCGGTCGCGCACCTCCTGCATGCGGGCGCCGACCGTCATCAGGTCGTAGACCATGCGGCGAAAGGCGCGGTCCGTCTTTCCGTCGTCCAGAAGCGCCGGGCGCGAGACGGTGGGGGGCGGTCTGCCGCCGCTCATGCGTCGAGAAAGGCCACGTTGCCCTGCAGCGCCTCCTCGATGGGTACGTGCAGCGCCTCGTGGATCGAGTTGTACATCTTCCAGAACCCGACGACACAGGCGAGTTCGACCACCTGCGGCGGCGTCATCGTCTCCGAGAGCCGGTCGAGCACCGACCGCGGCACGTTCGAATGATCGACAGTCGCGGCACGCGCATAGTCGATCGCCGCCTTCTCCGCCGGGGCATCCGCGCTGTAGGCCGGATCGAGCAGTTTCATGACGTCCTCGTCGGAAAAGTCCCAGCCCTCCCCGTCTCCGCCCGCGTCGGTCATCAGCGTGTTGGTGTTGTGCGCGACGCAATAGGCGCTCTTATTCAGGTAGCTGCAGATCGCCGAGATCCGCCGCTTGAGCCCGGCGTCGAGATGGCTCGACGGGTCGCGCATCGCCGTGTTGTTGAGCTGGACGAGGCACGCCAGCAGCTCCGGCCGGTGCATGTAGAGCTTGAGCGCGTTCGGCATGAAACCCATGCGCTGCTCGTAGGCTTCGAGCGGCGCCTTCAGCCCGTCGGGCAGCGCATCGCGGTCGGCATAGGGAATGAACGGCTTTTCCTCGGCCATCAGAGATAATCCTCCAGCTTCGCCTTGCCCCAGTTGAGGGGGAAGGCCTCCTGAAAATCGGTTTCGCCGCGATGCGGCTTGGCGGTGGCGTCGATGCCGATCTTGCCGACAGTGCGCCACGGCGCGTTGCCGGGGATCGGCTCGCCGGACGGCTCGTAGAGCGAGCCGCGCGTGCCCGGGACGACGAAGATGTCGCGCGCCGGATCGACGCGCGTCGCCATCGCGCGATAGACGGCGCCGGGATCGTCGATGTCGGTATCGGGGCTGACCGCCACGACCATCTTGGTGTTGAGCCAGGGCGAGCCCATCGTCTGCATCAGCGCATCGTTGACGAAGCCCGGCCGCGGGTATTCGACCTGGATGATGCAGCTCACCGCCGCGCCCCACGGCGGGAAGCGGACGTCGTGCACCTTCAGGCCGATCTCGCTGATCCGGTTGTAGAGGATCGCCTCGTGGCACAAGCGCGGCAGCGGCTGGTGATCCGTGTCGGGCACCGTCTGGTGGTTCCGGTAGATCGGCTTGTCCTTGCGCATCGTGATCGCGGTGACCTTGATCGACGGGATGTCCTGCTCCTTCGGCAGGAAGTAGCCCGTCGGCGCGTTGACGCCGCCGACATGGTGCGTCCGCGACAGGTCGATCAGGCCTTCGACGACGATCTCGGCGTGAGCGGGCACCGTCAGGTCGACGGTCTCGCAGGGCACCATCTCGATGTCCTGGTCCATGATCGTGCCGACCATCTCCATCTCGCCCCACATGTCCATGTGCATGCCGGAGAAGTTGGCCATGATCTCGTAGGCGGGGTGGACGCCGAACACGATGGCGATCGGCATCTCCATGATGCCGCGCTCGCGGTACTTGTTCATGATGATGTGAGTGTGCGGCGTCGCGAAACTGACGACGCCCTCGCGCGGGCCGGTCGGCGTCGTGCCGGCGTGCGACGAATTGTAGAAGCCGGTTTCCGGATCCTTCACGATGTTCATCGCCGAGATGTAGGGATTGCCCTCCTCCGCCGAATGGATCGGGGCCGGTAGCTTGGTCCAGTCGACGTCGTCGCCGATGAACTTCACTTCCTTCACGGGTCCGGTCGCCACGTCGACCAGGCCGCGCGGCGGCTTGCGCAGCCGATGCGCAAGCGTCGGCAGGTATTCCTCCTGCGGCACGCCGAGCGCGCGGCACTGCGACCAGCGGTGCTTCACGAGGATGTCGCAGATCCGGAAACCGGGATGCTCGACGATGTTCTCGAACAGGATCGGACCTTCCGACTGCGCCGACAGCGCCCCGATGTCGTCGATCGACACCGGCTTTTGGATCACCGTCAGGATATCGGAATTGGTTTCGAGATAGCCGCGAAGATCGCGGTCGAGCGGCCGGTTATGGCCGGTTGAAGGCGATGGGAACGTTCCGTCGGCATCCATGGCGAGCCTCTCGTTTGCCGCAATATAGATAACTAGATTATCTATATATATGCGCGAGTCAAGCAGACAGGCCTGCCGGGACTATAGCTTCAATGTCACCCTCGGCCTTGAGCCGAGGGTCCATATACGCGACTAAAATGGATCCTCGGCTCAAGCCCAAGGATGACAACCTGCGCGGTAGGTTAGCGCCTACTCCGCCGCCTGCGCCTGCGCCTCGGTGCGAAGGAGCCGGTTCACCTTGTGCCGGAAAAGCCCGGCCGACGCGTCGAGGTCGAGGCCGACCTTGCGGCGGCCGGCGTGGCGGTCCTCCTCGGCCTGAACCGCCTGGAGGATTTCCTTGTCCTCGGCGAAGGCGATGCGGAACTGTTCGCTGATCCTCTCGCCGGCGAACGGGTCGTCCGGCTGGAAGTTGCGGACGTGCAGCCAGCGGTCGATGGTGCGCGTCTGGGTGATGGGCGTCATGAAGTGGCACGAGAACACCTGGATACGCCCCTCGCCGCCTTCCTCGTGCGTGCCGGTCCCGGCGGCGACCGCACCGAAGTCGATGATTGAGACCGACGGCGTGTACATCAGGTAGCGCTGCCACATGTCGACGCGGCCCTCATGTCTGCCGAACGCGCTAACGAAACCGGTCGGCTTCGAGTCGGGGGTCAGTCGCTCGGTCAGGACACCCCAGGACGTGTCCTCGAATGACACGGGCGCGTTGATCTCGTCCGGGTTGCCGAGCGTCGACGGGTGCACGTAGTTCACATGCGTCGGGTCGCAGAGATTGTCGCACAGCAGCAGGTAGTTCGCCTCGACGTCGAGCGCGTCGCCGAATGCGACGCCCCAGCCGGGCATGTGATATTCGGGCAGGTCATAGACATCGGCGGGATCGGCGAGCGCCGGATCGCCGGTCCAGATCCAGATCATCCCCATGTTCTCGTGCACCGGGTAGCTGCGGATGCGGCACTCGGCCGGCGGCATCGTCTGCGTCGGCGCGCCGACGCATCCGCCCTCGCCGTCGAAGACCAGCCCGTGATAGCCGCACTGCAGGTCGTCGCCCTTCACCCGGCCCAGCGACAGCGGCAGGAACCGATGCGGGCAGAGATCCTCCGCCGCGCGCGCCTTTCCGTCCGCGCCGCGCCACAGAACGATGTTCTCGCCGAGCACGGTCTGCGGTACCGGCCGGTCCGTCAGGTCATGCGCCCAGCAGGCGACGTACCAGGCATTTCGAACGAAACTCATGACGCGTCTCCCAGGCTATGGACGCTTAATTGTTTGTACACATACAATTATGCGGGCGCCGCGGCCTCGTGTCAACAAATCCAAGCGGTCCGACTTTGTTGGCCTCGGAACCGAGCGCCGGCGAAACGGCCTCTATCGAGTTGATGTCCGATCTTTTTTCAGCATAAATTCCGGTCCGTCCACACTCACCTGTGAAAAGCAAAAAATGAAATTCGGGCTATTCGGCACTTTGCTGCGCGCCGCCGGTACGCCGGCTTTCTTGATCGGCATGTCTTCGGCGGCGTCCGCCGTCACGATCAATTTCGAAGCCCTGGCGAGCGATGCTCAGCCTTACGTGGAAAGCGGATACGAATTCAGCGCCACGTCGTTCGGTTCCGTGCGTCCGACCACCTTCCTCGCAGGAGCGACGACCGGAGATACCAGCGTATTTCCAAGCGTCGGTTTCGACGACCACGGCATCCTGATGACAAGGATCGGCGGCGGCGAATTCGACCTGTTCTAGTTCGACGTCGGCGAGCCCTTCAGCCTAGCGTCATTCCCCGGCACCAACAATTTCCGGATTACCGGAACGCGCGCCGACACCACCCAGATCACGACGACCTTCCTGGTCGACGGGATATCCGGTTTCCAGACCTTCAACGCGGCGGGATTTACCTCCCTCGTCTCGTTGCTGTTTCAGTCCGACGGCACATCGTCGGCAGACGAGAACCGTTCGATCGACAATATCGTCGTCGCAGCCTCCGCGGCCGTTCCCGCGCCGGCGACGGCCCTGATATTCGGTCTCGGCCTGATCGGGCTGGGAACTATCCGGCGCCGTAAATCCGACGGCTGACGCCGACCTACGAACCGAACAGCGGCGACATCTCCGGTACCGGGCTCGGCTGCAGCAGGAGCGACGTCTGCTCCTGAACCAGCGGCGCGATGGCATCGATGAAGGCCGACCAGCTCCGCGATCCGAACACCGGAGACAGGCTGGCGACGCGCTCTTCTTCCGAGCCGAACCACCACCAGAAGCGGATCAGGTGCTGCGGGCCGGTGGCGGCGACGAAACTGCCGATCAAGCGGTCGGCAAGCGGTGCGAGGGCTGCCGCGCCGTGCACATTGCAGGCCTCGACGAAAGCCGGAATGCCGCCGGGACGCAGCTGGAACGACCGCTCCTCGATCACGATGTCGTCGTCGAGCGGCGCAAGCTTGCCGCCATCCCGCGGGAGCCAGTCGTTTTCGCCCGCCCACATCGGGTTGAGCGCCTCGACGGGCAAGAGATCGAAGAACGCGTTCTCCTGTTTGTAGAGAATCTTTCGCGCCTTGGTGAAGTACGGCGTCAGTTCGGGCACGCCGTACATGCCGCGCAGCTTGCTATTCCAGTCATCGAGATCGTCGTAGCGGTAGAAATGCACGACCTGGTCGACCGGCCCGGTCCGCGTCGTGAAATAGCCGACGAGGCGCTGCATCATCGGGTCGACCAGATCGAATCCCCGCTCGACGTTGGCGGCATAGAAATCCGGCACCTTGCCGGGTTCCGCGGTGTAGGCGCGACGTTCGAAAATCATGGTCGGAAGTCTCCCCGGTTCGTTCGCTTTTTCCCGGGCAGCGTAGAGGGTGGACGCGCGAATTGGAACGCTCTCCGACACAGGAAAGCCTTGCCAGCGCGCGGACAATCAAACACGCTTGGCGCCATGCCCGAATTGCCCGACGTCACCGTCTACATCGAAGCGCTCGACGCCAGGATCGCCGACGCGACGCTGGAGAACGCCCGCATCCTAAGCCCGTTCCTGATGCGCACGGTCAGCCCGCGCCCGTCGGAGGCGATCGGACATCGCGTCTCCAGCCTCCGCCGGATCGGAAAGCGGATCGCGATCGGTTTCGACAACGACGTCTGGCTCGTCATCCATCTGATGATCGCGGGCCGGCTTCACTGGAAGGAGCCCCGCGCGAAGATCGGGGCCAAGACGGATCTCGCGGCGTTCGACTTCGCAGACGGCTCTCTGACGCTGACGGAAGCGGGCAGCAAGAAACGCGCAGCGCTTCATGTCGTATCCGGCGAGAGCGGACTTGCGGCGCTCGATCCGGGCGGCATCGACATAATGGCCTGCAGCGCGGAGACGTTCCGCGAAGCACTCGCGGCGCGTAACCACACCATCAAGCGGGCGCTGACCGACCCGCGCATCTTCTCCGGCATCGGCAACGCCTATTCGGACGAAATACTGCACCGGGCCCGGATGTCGCCCATCGTGCAGACGCAAAAGATGACGGACGAAGAGACCGGGCGCTTGTTCCTTGCGACCCGGGAAACCCTCGCCGACTGGACCGAACGTCTGCGCGTTGACGCCGGCGGCGGCTTCCCTGAAAAGGTCACGGCCTTCCGCAAGGGCATGGCCGTACACGGACGCCACAAGGAGCCCTGCCCCGACTGCGGCGCACCGATCCAGCGCATCCGCTATGCCGACAACGAGACGAACTACTGCGCCGCCTGCCAGACGGGCGGCAAACTGCTGGCCGACCGCTCTCTCTCCAGACTGCTGAAGTCGGACTGGCCGCGCACGCTCGAAGAGCTGGAAAACATCACTGCAGAAAAAGGAACCGCCGCATGACCGCCTCCTATATCGTCCGCTATCACGGCGCCGCGCCCGACCCGGAGGCGTTTCTCGCCCATTACCGGTCGAGCCACGCGCCGATCCTCCAGCGTTTTCCCGGTATCCGCTCGCTCGTCCTCTATCGCGGCGCCGACTTCGCCGATCCGTTTCCCGTCAATCCGGGAGGAAACCTCCTGATCGCCGAGATGCGCTTCAACGACCTGCCGTCGCTGAACGCAGCGCTCGCATCGCCTGCCCGGGCCGAGGCGCGCGACGACTTCGGCAATTTTCCGCGGTTCGACGGCGACGTGACCCACCAGGCCTTCGTTTCCGAAAAGGTATTCTGAGCGCAATGAGCGAGAACAAACGACGCATCCTCCAGCGCGACCGCAACCCGCACCTCTTCCGGCCGATCGAGTTCCGGTCCGTCAAAGCGTCCAACCGGATAATGCTGTCGCCGATGTGCCAGTACTCGGCAACCGACGGGATGCCGGAGGAATGGCATTACGTGCATCTCGCAAGCCGCGCCGTCGGCGGCGCGGGCATCGTCTTCACCGAGGCGACCCATGTCGCGCCCGAAGGACGGATCACGCCGAACTGCCTCGGCATCTGGAACGACGACCAGCGCGACGCGTTCAAGCGGATCGTCACCTTCGTCGCGGACAGGGGCGCCGTGCCGGCGCTTCAGATCGGGCACGCCGGGCGAAAGTCGTCGACGCGGCGGCCGTGGGACGGCGCCGGCCCGATCATGGCCGACGAGCCGGACGGCTGGCAGGTGATCGGACCGTCCGCCCTGCCCTATGCCGACTTCCAGACGCCCGAGGAGATGAACGGCGATGCCATCGCCCGCGTCCTGCAGCAGTTCGCGGACGCGGCACGGCGCGGCCGCGAGGCCGGTTTCAGGCTGATCGAGCTCCACGCCGCGCACGGATATCTCGCGCACAGCTACCTGTCGCCGCTGAGCAACGTCCGCACCGACGCCTACGGCGGCACGCTGGAGAACCGGGCCCGAATGCTGATGGAGACGATCGACGCGATCCGCAGCGAATGGCCAGACGACCTGCCGCTCTTCGTGCGGCTGTCGTGCACGGACTGGGTCGAGGGCGGACTGACCGTCGACGACACCGTGGCGGTCGCCCGGATGCTGAAGGCGTCGGGCAAGGTAGACCTGATCGACTGCTCTTCGGGCGGCAACGACCCGCGCCAGCAGATCCCGATCCATCCGGGATACCAGGTCCCGTTTGCCGAGCGCATCCGCCGCGACGCGGAAATAGCGACATCCGCCGTCGGGCTCCTGCACAGCCCGGATTTTTGCGAGGAAGTGGTCGCGAACGGGCGGGCCGATCTCGTCGTGCTCGGCCGGACCCTGCTGGCCGATCCCTACTGGCCGGTGCACGCGGCATCGAAACTGCGCGCGGAAAACTTTGCCTGGCCGGTGCAGTACGAACGGTCGGATATCTTTTGAATAAACTTGGGGCGAACCCGGGAGTTTCGCCCCGATACGCTACAGGGGTGCTACGCGGACGCTACTAAGCCGATCAGGCGCGTCCCCCGACTGCCCGATCTTTCTCGACCGTTTCGTCGTCCTCCCCCGTCGCGGCAGAACCGAGCTGCGCACGCTCGGCCGCGATTTCCAGACGGGCCATGATTTCCTTGATGCCGAGATCTTCCGGCTCCTGCGCTTTCGGCTCGGCAGGGGCCGGCGCATCGCCCTCGCGCGCGAGCGCGGCGGCATCGAATACCAGCTGCGGGTAATCGTTCGATCCCGTCGTCTTTTCGTCGATCAGCTCTGCGATCAGGAGGTCTTCCCCGACGTTCTGAAAGGTGCCGTGCGCGCCGGAGAAGGCTTCATGCTCCCCCATTGCGGGGATCTCCTTCGGCGTCTCCTCGGCAACGGGCGAGTTGTCGGCGACGATCTTCGGCACGAAACGATCGATGATCTCTCCGGCGACGGCCGTGGTGCGGAAAACGGGATCCTCGGAAAATTCGTCCGCCGTCTTCTCGACGATTTCGACCATTCGGCCGACCAGATCGGTCAGCGAACGGTTCGACTCCTCGAGCTGCGCGATGCGCGCGTGGCAGTGATCGAGTTCGATCTTGCGGGCTTCGAACTTGATTTCCAGATCGTTAAGGATCCGGCCTAACGACAGGTTATTACGCTGGCGCGCTTCCTGGCTCTCGATGAGCCGGTCGACCGCGCTGCCCACGCGTTTCTGCAGATTTCCAAGATCGCTCATGCCGGTTCTCCCTTGTGGCACGTTTATTCGTCATGTGCCATTGGATCGCCGGGCTGCTTAATGAAGCGTTAAATGCAGGCCAAATTCGAAAAAACTTTGAAAAAAATTCGAGCCGATCGCGCCGCCTGTGGATAACTTTCAGTTTCTCCGCGACTGCGGCAGGAGAAGCAGGGAGATCAGGGACAGAACGGGGCCGGCCGCCATCACGCACAGCGCCGCTCCCCAGGCTCCCGCCTCCGTCGCGCCCCCTGCCCCGTCCAGCGCCACGCCGAAGGCAAGCGGCCCCAAAATCCCGCCGGAAAACCCGATGAACGCCTGCACCGCCAGCGTCGCGCCGCGCCGCGCGGGATTCGCAACGGCGATCGTCCCGGCGGTCGTGGCCGCGTTCCGGCCGTAGGACGTCATACCGAAAAGAAGGCAGAGGACGAGCGTCAGCTCGTAGGAAACGCCCAGCGTCAGGCCGGCTGCCATCGCAAGAAGGGCCGACGCCGCAGACACGGCGATCAGGAGCCGTCGCCGATCGTATCGGACGGCAAGCTCGCCGAGGCCCATCGCGGCAGGCACGCCGACGAACGCGACGACGGTCGCCCACACGGCCGGGCTCCAGCCGCGCTCGGCTTCCGGCAGGGCCGCCTGAAGAAAAACGAACAGGCTGACCAGCCAGATACGGCTGGCGAAGACCTCCCACGCGATTCCGAGGAACGAACAGACGTAGCCCATCACGTTCCTGTCCCGGAGAACGGGCCGGAAATTGAGTGCCGACGCAGCTTTCTCGCCCCGGGGCGCCGGCGGATTGGCGGGCAGGACCAGCGCAACGATCGCGAGCGCGCCGAACGAGCCGACGCCGGCGACCGCGAACGCCCAGTGCCAGTCGGCCATATCGCCCGCGATTCCGCCCACGAGGATCGACAGCCCCGAGCCGAGCGCAAAGACCGACGTATAGTAGGTCGCGCCGCGCTGCTGAACGGTTCCAGCCGCAAGCTGATCGGTTAGCGCCTTCAGGCCGGGCATATAGGTCCCCGCCAGCCCGACGCCGGTCAACACCCGGAACGCGAAGCCCGACCACAGCCCGTCGGCGACGAACCCGAAGCCGAAATTGCCGAGCGTGCCGATCGCCGCGCAGACGAGATAGATCCGCTTCGGATCGATCCGGTCCGTGTAGGCGGTCAGGATCGGCACGGTAGCGATGTAGCCGGCAAACAGCGCGCCGCCCAACCATCCCGCCTGAGTGTTCGTCAGCGACCAGTCGCGGATGATGTCGTCGAGGACGGCCGCCGGCGCCATGAACCCCAGCAGCGACAGGACCAGCGCCGTACAGAACGACGCGACGAGAAAGACCGGATGCCTCACGTCACCCGGACCACGATCTTGCCGGCCGCGGTATTGGACTCCATCAGCGCGTGGGCATCGCCGATCTCGTCGAACCCGAACACGCGTTCGAGCGGCAGCCGGTAGCACCCGGCCTCGAGTCCGTCGAGATAGGCCTGCAGTGCATCGGTCCGCATCGGCGTGGAAGAGCTGGAGAAATAAGTGAACTTCGTGGTCGACGGGATCGTCGCGCCGGGCGCGAAGCCGTCGATCACCCACTCGCCGCCCAGCAGCCCCGCCATGCAGAGCGTACCGCCGGTCCGGATGCAGGCGAAGCTGTCGTCGATGACGCTGGTCCCGACGAGATCGAACATCGCGTCGACGCCGTCCGGCACGACGGCCCGCACCGCGGGCGCGATCTCGTCGCCGCCGACGACGACGCGATCCGCGCCGAAGTCCCGCAGCCTGTCCGCCTTCGCGGGATCGCGCGTGCTCGAAAGAACGGTCAGACGTTTGACGCGCGCGAGATCGGCTGCAACGAGCCCGACGGCGGACGAGCCGCCCCGAATCAGCAGGGTCTGGCCGGCCTCGATGCCGAGCGCGAGTTCGAGCGCGCCCCATGCGGTGTGGAACAGCTCGGGCACGGCAGCGAGTTGCACCCAGTCGAGCGACGTCTCGACCGCGTGCACGCTTCCGGCCGGAACCGAGACGAACTCGGCGTAGCTGCCGTCGTAGGCGCGTCCCATGCCGCCCGTCGTGGCGACGACCGTCTGGCCTTTCCGGAAGGCAGTCCCTCCTCCGTCCTCGACCATACCGGCGCACTCGATGCCGAGGACTCGGGGAAACGAGACGGTCGGCGAGTGGCCCAGCCGCGTATAGAGTTCGCCGCGGTTGAGGCCGAACGCCATGACCCGGATCAGGACACGTCCCGTATGCGGCTCGGGCCGCGGCCAGTCTTCCTCGATCTGCAGAACCTCAGGGCCGCCCGCCTGCCGGACGACGATCGCGCGCATCGTCGCGCTCACAGGTAATCCGCCAGCGACACCTCGCCGAAACCGGGCGGAACCGTGCGCTCGAAACGCGCGCGCGCCTCGGGGTGCTGGAGCGACGGCTTCGTCGCATCGATCCCCCATTTGCCGGTGACGACGTCGCGCGGATGATCGCCGGTCTGGCGCGCGGTCGGGTCGATGGGATGGGTCTTGGCGTCGGGGACGACGAACAGGTCGCGCGTCGGGTCGACCCGTGTCGCGAGCGACCACACCAGATCCTCCGCCGTGCCGATATCGACGTCTTCGTCGACCGCGATCGCGAGCTTGCAGCTCGGCCAGCGCTGGCCGAGTACGAGCATCAGCAGGTTCCGTACTTCCCCGTCGGCCCGCGGCGAGACCTGTACGACGCAGGCCAGCGTCCCGCCCCACGGCACGTAATAGACGTCGCGCACGTCCGCCGTCTCGGCGCGAAGGCGCTCCAGCAGAAGCGCCTCGTGCGGCAGCGAGATCAGCGGCTGATGATCCGAATAGAGCAACGTGTTGTGCTGCCGCAGGATGGGGCCGGTTCGGTGGGCGAGCATCGTCGCCTCGAACACGGGCTGCTGCGTCGCGCCCGGAAGGTAGTAAAGCGCCTGCGACGGGCCGGGTCCGTCCTCGCGCAACTCGTCGCCGTGGACGTAGCCCTCGATCACGAGCTCGGCATGCGCCGGCACTTCCAGCGGAACGGTCTCGCACGCCACCGTCTCGACCGTCTCGCCGATCAAATTGCCGACGATGTCGAGCTCGCCGAACCGGTCCAGGTGGTCCGGCACGCTGTAGCTCGCCATGATCTCGTAGGCGGGATGCGTGCCGACGACGCAGGCCATCGGCATCGGCTCGCCGCGCGCCTTCCATGCCTCGAGGATCGCGCGCTGGTGCGGCGACGAGCCGATCAGCATCGTCGCGCGGCGTTCCTCGAACGGCGACAGGCGCGTGAAGGACAGGTTGGCCGCCCCCCCGTCGGGCGCGCGACACACGTTCATGACGATCAGCACCTCGCACGGATCGCGGGTCCCGTGACGGAACCCTGGTATTCGGCGCAGGTCGAAGGCCCCCGCCTTGTGGATATTCTCTTTCCACGGCGCGGTCCCGACGCGCGACGGCGCGCGCGGGGGAAGCGCGAGGCGCTCGGCCAGAACTTCGGTCACTCTCCCGGGATCGGTTTCCAGCACCGCCGCCTGTGCGATGCGGTCGCGAAACAGCAGGTCGGCGACGGACCAGCCGTCATAACCGTCGATCTTTTCGAACAGGACCGGCCGGTTCGCCTGGGTGATCAGGACGCTCAGGTCTTCCCGCCGAACCGTTTTCGGAACCCGCAGGATGAGCCCGTCGTTCTTGTCGAAGAAGCTCCGCAGGTCCTTCGCCATTCAACGCTCCCGCAGGTTCTCGGCCTCGCGGATCACGCGGACCGTCTCGGTCCAGAGGCCGCGGTCCTCTATTTCCGAAATCGGCACCCATTTGGCGTCGGCGGCGTCGTCGCCCGCGACGGGCTCGCCAGCTGTCCATTCGGCAGCGAAATCGATCAGCGTGTAGTGGAACTGCACCTTGCCGTCGGAGTCTTCGCGGACGGTATCGATCACATCGATGAGACCCAGCAGCCGCGCCTCCACGCCGGTCTCCTCCTTCAGTTCGCGGAGCGCCGCCTCGCGCGTCGTCTCGCCGATCTCCTGGCCGCCGCCGGGGATCGACCATTCCCAGGTGATCGGCGGCTTGCCCCGCTTGATCAGCAACACGAGGTCATCCTTGAAGCACACCACGCCGACGCCGCAGATCGGCCGGTCGGGATATTCGCGCGGGCTCATGCCGCTTTCTTCCGGCGCGGCCAGATGAACCACGCGAAACCGCATATCTCGATCGCAACGAACACGGCGTGGGCAACCTGGTGCCCTTCGGCGCTGTAGAGGCCGCCGCCCGGCGACGGATAGGCGCCGATGATCACGCCGACCGCCCACTGGGTCGTAAAGGCGGCAATGAAGGTCAGCATGTTCTGGGCGGTATTCACCCGTCCGGCGAGCGACGCGGGAAAATTCTGCGCGAGGACGGCGTAGGCGAGGACCGAGGACGAACCGAAATAGCCGAAGAGCAGGCAAAGCAATCCGGGGAAGTCGGTCCACTGCGCGACGAACAGACACTGGACGAGGATCGACATCGCGATCCCGGCGCCCGCCGGGACGATGGGCGGAATGCCGAGCCGCTGGATGCGTTCGGCGAGAAAGCCGAGAGACAGCACGCCGAGGAACATGCCGATGTTGAACATGAACATCGCATCGGCGACGCCCGACCGGTCGAGCCCGGCGACGTCCCTTAGCCACGGCGCGGCCCACAGGGACTGGTAGGACAGGAAGACGCCGTTATGGACGATCACCATTGCCGCGAGGCGCCAGAAAAACGTGCTGCCGTAGACCTGTTTTAAATCCTCGACCTGGCTCGCGAAGGCGGACTGCCCGGCGACGGCCTGCTTCTGCTCCTGCGAGCGCTCCGGCACGACGAAATAGATCAGAACGCCGACCACGACGGATATCGCGGCAAGCCACCAGAAGACGGTGCGCCAGTCGACGGACTTCACGAGCAGCTCCAGCGGCACCGTCGTCGACAGTGCGCCGAACGTGCCGAACGCGAAGATCAGGCCGTTGAGAAACGGGATCCGCTCGCGCGGGAACCACATGACGTTGGCCTTGAGAGCCGCCATCAGGCAGGCCGAGACGCCTAGACCGACGACGGCGCGCCCGGCGACCAGGGTCCATGCGTCGGTCCCGAAGGCGAACATTGCGGCGCCGATCGCCGCCACGATCATCAGGGCCGCCTGGACCTTCCGCGGGCCGTACCGGTCGAGGATGATGCCGAGCGGCAGCTGGACGGCCGCAAAGGTGACGAAGTATGCGCTGGTCATCATGCCGAGATCAGCCGCGGTGAGACCGACATCGGTGACCAGTTGCGGCGAGATGATAGCATTCACTGTCCGGAATAGGTACGACATGTAATAGCCGAGCCCGAACGGCAGCAGGACCGTCAGCAGCAGGACGGGGATCGTCTTCGCCGCAGGCGGTTCCGGCGTCGTCGCGGCATCAGCCATGCCGGCGCCTCCGCAGGACCGGGCTTGCGAAATACAGGTAACAGGCGGCCTGCAGGCCGATCATCATCCACAACGCGGTGGCATGCGCCTCGACCGGATAGCCGCCGGACGCGGTGCGCGGAAACGCTTCGATCACGCCGCCGATCCCCCACTGGCAGATGAATGCGAGCACGAACAGGAAGAAGTTCATCGCCGTTATCGCGCGGCCCGTCAATGCGGCGGGGAAATGCGAGGTCTGCGCCGCGTAGGCGAGATAGGTCGCGGACGACACGATTCCGAACAGCCCCCAGATCGCCGTCAGCGCCGTCGTGACGCCGAGCGCGAGCAGAATCTGGAGCCCCATGAGCAGCAGCATGCCCGCGCCGAAGACGTGAACCGCCTGCACCCGCGTCCGGCGCAGCCAGTCGGCGATCATGCCGGTCGAGAGCAACCCGATCAGAAAACCCACCTGGATCGCGAACAGATAGTTCGCACGCTCCGTCTGCTCGAGCCCGGCGACATCGCGGAGCCATGGGTCCGCCCACAGCGTCTGGTACGAGACGAACGCGGTATAGGAGAACGCGTAAATCAGGCTGACGCGCCAGAAGAAAGCGTCTCGGATCACCTCGCCGTATCCGACGAGCTGTCTGCCGAAGCTTTCGTCTTTCTGCACGGCCTCCTTCTTCTCGGGCACGGCGATCAGGATCAGCAGCGAGACGACGACGGTCAGGACCGCGAGGCCCGCAAAGACGTCGCGCCATGTCGCGACATGCAGCAGCATCTCGACCGGTCGTGTCGCCGAGATCGCGCCGACCGCGCCGAACGCACCGATCAGGTTGTTCATCAGGGGAATACGGTCGGCGGGGAACCAGATCGCGTTCGCCTTGAAGGCGCCCATCAGCGCCGCCGAGACTCCGAAGCCGATCAACGCCCGCCCCGCCAGCAGCAGCCAGTAACTCTCCGCGAAGGCGAACAGCGCCGCGCCGGCTGCCGCGAACAGCAGCAGGAACGCATTCAGCTTGCGCGGCCCGTACCGGTCGAGCGCGACGCCGAGCGGCACCTGCGACGAGGCGAATGCGATCAGGTAGATGCTGGTCAGCAGCCCGAGATCGGCCGGCCCGATCCCCAGCTCACGCGTCAGGTTTTCGGAGAGCACGGCGTTTACGGTGCGGAACAGGTAGGACAGGTAGTAGCCGCAGCCGAACGGCAGAAAGACCACGAGAATGACTTTCGCCCCCGTCGGCGGGCCGGCCGCCTCGCCGGTGTCGGTTCCTGTCGCTGCCATCTTCTTCCCCATCACTGCTCTTGCGGCAGCCGGGAGACATTATCAGATATGCGCCGAATGGGCAGTCCCGCCCGCGCCTGGTTATTGCCTCGCATCGGGGGCGGCGCTAGGTTGACGGCCTTCAAAAACAGGGGACAGGGCGTGCCGACAACGCTGACATTCACCATCGAGCCCGAGGGCACCCGGCAGGACGTCCGGATCGACGATCTCGTCATCGCCGGCTGGACGGGGCGCAACGTGGAAGCGCTCGAAAAGCATATCAAGGAACTCGAAGAGGTCGGCGTGCCGAGGCCGAGCTCGGTCCCGTGCTTCTATCGCGTCGGAGCGGAGAACTTCACGACGTCGGAGGACCTCCAGTTTCTCGGAACCGCCTCGTCCGGCGAGGTCGAGTTCGTCCTCATTGGCACCGGCGACGGCATGCTGATCGGTATCGGCTCCGACCATACCGACCGCGAGGTCGAGACCTATTCGGTGCCGGTCTCGAAGCAGATGTGCGCCAAGCCGGTCTCCGCATCGGTCTGGCGATACGCCGAGGTCGCGGATCATTTCGACGAGTTGCTGCTCCGGGCCTGGATGACCGAGGACGGCGAGCGCAAGCTCTACCAGGAGGGCGGCGTGACGGCGATGCGCCCGCCGGAGGAACTGATCGGGCTCTATCTCGACGGCAAGACGGAACTGCCGGCCAGCATGGCGATGTATTGCGGCACGCTGGCCGCCATCGGGGGCATCCGCCCCGCCGACCGGTTCGAGGTCGAGATCGAGGATCCGGTGCTCGGCCGGAAGATCACGCACGCCTACGGCGTCGCACCGCTCCCCGTCGTGACCTGACGGAACCCGGAATACGCAAGACAGGAAAGGGACAAACATGCCGATCAACAAGCAACACAAGGAATTCTTCGCCGTCGACATGGGCGGCGAATGGGAAGTGCCGGAAGGGTATCCGGAAGGCATCAAGCAGAAGATCCTCGTCGGCGGGCTCGACGAGACCAACAAATCGGGCTGCCGGACGCGTCTCCTGAAGTTCGAGCCGGGCGTCTACACGACCGCGCCCTTCACGCACGATTACTGGGAAGAAGTCTATCAGCTTCGCGGCGACCTGATCGTCGGCAACGACGAGAACGGCAACGGCGGGCGCAGCTTCGGCCCGGACACCTATGCCTGCCGCCCGCCGGGAACGCCGCACGGCCCGTTCAAGTCCGAGACCGGCTGCCTGCTGCTCGAGAGCCACTACTACGACGAGACCAAGTAGGCGCCAAAGCTGCGCCCGACGGCCGCCCCGCCCGGCACCGGTCCGGGCGGCGGTCCTTTGCGATTGGAAAACCCGATGGACTTCAAGCTGAAGCCTGTTCTCGAAATCCAGGCCGCGCTCTGGAGCGGCAAGACGACGAGCCGCGAGCTCACCGAACAGGCGCTCGCCCGCATCAAGGACCCTGGCGGCGAAGGCGGCCGCGTCTTCCTTGCCGTACATGAGGAAGCCGCCCTGGCCGCGGCAGACGCGTCGGACAGTCTGCGCGCGCAGGGGGTCGTTCCCTCTCCGCTCGCCGGCATTCCCGTATCGCTGAAAGACCTGTTCGACGAGCAGGGCCAGCAGACCCGGGCGGGCTCGCGCGCGCACGACGATGCCCCGCCGGCGACGAAAGATTCGATCGTCACCGCGCGTCTGCGGGCAGCGGGCGCGGTCCTCGTCGGCCGCACGAACCTGACCGAGTTCGCCTATTCCGGCCTTGGGTTGAACTGCCATTTCGACACGCCGCGCAACCCGTGGGACCGCGAAACCGGGCGCATCCCGGGCGGGTCGTCCTCGGGTGCGGGCGTCTCGGTTTCCGACGGCATGTGCGCTGTCGGCATCGGCACGGATACGGGCGGGTCGGTTCGCATTCCGGCCGCGCTGAACGGCATCACCGGCTTCAAGACCACGACGGGGCGCATCCCGCTCGACGGCGTCTATCCGCTGTCGTCGACACTCGACAGCGTCGGGCCGCTCGCTCCCACCGTCGCCTGCTGCATCGTCACGGATGCCGTGATGGACGACCGCGCACCGGTCATTCCGAAAGCGCTACCGATCGAGAACCTCCGTTTCGGCGTACCGCAGCACTACGTGCTCGAAGACCTCGACGACCATGTCGCGGCCACCTTCGAGGCGACGCTCGACCGGCTGTCGGCGGCCGGCGCGCAAATCGTCGAGGTCCCCTCGCAGATGTACGAGGAAATTCCCGGCGCCATGCCGTATGGCGGCATTCTCGCGGCCGAGGCATATGCCCACCATCGCAAGATGATGGACGAGAAGAAGGATCTGTACGACCCGCGGGTCTGGGTCCGGATCCGCCGCGGCGAACGGCTTCTGGCTGCGGACCTGATCGATTGCCAGCATCTGCGGCGCGACATCCAGGCACGGGCCGCCGAGATGGCTCTTCCGTTCGATGCGCTTCTGATGCCGACCTGCGCGACGGTCGCGCCGCCGGTCGATCTGCTGGACAACGACGACGACGCCTATGCGGCGGCGAACATCCTGATGCTCCGGAACACGACGGTCGGCAACTTCCTGGACAGCTGCGCGCTCTCCATCCCGTGCCACGCCCCGGGCAGCGGCCCCGTCGGGCTAATGGTGATGGCGGCTACCGGGCACGACGACTGGCTTGTGCGGATCGGGCTTTCGATAGAAAGGACTCTTCAGCGCGCTTGACCGCCTGTCCGGCCGCTTCGCGCCCGGACCGTTCCAGCGCGACGAGCTTGTCGAGTCCGGGGACGATTTCCGAGAACATCATCTCGGAGCGCGCAACCGGCCCGCCCGCGTCGCTCGTCGGGAACCGCTCCTTCCAGGCGTTCAGCTTGATGCCGAGCCCGCACAGAACGCCGCCGACCGTTTCCTGGGCGGTGATCACCATCCGCTTCGTGCTCTTGAACTTGTTGGCATCGATGTCGTTCCAAATGTCGTCAGAATGCTGGCGGAACGCCTCGAACCGGCTCGTGACCGACGTCAGCAGGTCGTTGATCTCCGACTGGACGCGCGTGATCGTCTCGATCGTGTAGGGGTCCTGGCGCAGCTGCCAGTTCTGCGACATGTCGCCGAGCTCGCCGACCATGTCGATCACCTTGGGCGTCAGGTCGTCCAGGTATTCCTGGTAGTAGGACAGCGACAGGTAGATATCCGAAAAGTCTTCGAGGAAACGCGGGATTTCCCCGATGTCCACGCCCAGCCCGCGGGCGAGCTTGAACAGGTTCTCGCGCGCAACCCGGGTATCCGGATGCCGGAAGAGATCGATCACGTTGTCGGTCTTCTGGGCCTGGGTATCGCCTTCGCCGTACACCAGGTCGATCAGGGGGAGCGTGAAAACCCGCATATACATGTGGAGGGATTTCTTCTTTTCCGGCGACAGACGCAGATAGTCGACGTAGGAAGGCTCGATCCCGAGATCGCGGAACTGGATTCTGAGCGTGTAGACGTCGTAGGCCGTAAGGCGCGCGAGCTTGCGCAGTATTTCGAGGTCGGGGTGAAGCCGATGCAACGGCCAGCCGAACATGTGGTGGCCGCGCTCGGCGTCCAGTTCGTCGATCATGATCTGACCGAAGCCGGTTTCGTTGCTCCGGAACAGCTCGAGAGCGGGGTCGAGCGCCGAGTTCTTTATCATGCGCCCTCGGTTCAGTTCGGGCGTTTGGATCGGCACGATTTTCATCGGTATCCGATACAGGGAGTCATTATCCTCCCGAAAATCGAAGCTCGATCTGGTCGACCTCAATAGTCGCGCTCACGATATTCATGGTTAATCACGCATTTTCAAATAGATTTGCGAATAAACTGTAAAAATTCGCGACACCGGAAACTATCCGGTTTCCGCCGTTTTCCGGGCTGGTGGCGACAATCTACGCGTGTATTTCCAGGATTGAGCGTCAGGCTCGATCGAGTCGAAAATCGAGGCGCCGGGGCACTTCCAGTTCGGGCAGATCCCCGCGGAGCCATATTTCGAGCGCCTTTTCCATCCGCTCTCGGTCGGGAATCGAGAAATCGCCCGGATCGTGCGACCGGGTGGCGTCGACGACGACCTTGCTCCCCGGATCGGTGCTGCCGCCCCGGATACGGACGGAGGGATCCATGTGCATCGGGACGAAAACGTCGTCGATGATCACGGTATCGCGTGCCGGATCGTAGTGCGAGTTCAGCACCCAATCGAGATGCTCCCGGTCCCGGATGTCGATGTCGTCGTCGACGACGGTGACGCGCTTGCACGGCGAAATGTCGGCAACGAGACGTCCGATCCGCTTGCCGACGCCGGGCTGCCCAGGCCGGACCGCGACGACGGCATGGGCCAAAAGGCCGCCGAAGGTCTTGTCGATCACGACGTCGGTCACGGCCGCTTCGCCGAGATCGTGGCGCAGGACCTTCCAGAGCTGGCCTGCGTTGGTCAGGCTCTGCATCGTCGTGCTCTCGCTCGGCGGCATCTGGCTGGCGAGGCCGTAGAAGATGGGATCTGTACGGTGCGTGATGGCGGTCACCCGAACGACCGGGCGGTCGCCGGTCGGGCCCATATAGCCAGCGAATTCGCCGAACGGCCCTTCTTCCGCGACCTCCCCGGGATGGACGAAGCCTTCGATGACGATCTCTGTGTGCGCCGGGATATCGAGCTCGACGGTACGTCCGCGCACGACTTCCAGCGCTTCCTGCTTCAGACCGCCGGCCAGGGTCGCTTCGTCCACCGAGAACGGCAATGTGGTGACCGACGCATAATACATGGCGGGTTCGGCACCGATGACCAAGGCGAACGGGGCGGGCTCGCCGCGGGCATGCCACGACTGGACGCACCGCGTGCCCTGCCGTCCGGGACTCAGATTGCTGACCATGCGATCGGGGCCGAGGATCTGCGTCCTGTAGACGCCGTAGTTCTGCGTTCCGCTGTCGGCATCGCGCGTCACGACGATCGCGGTGACGTAGCGGCCGGCATCCTTGCCGGGCGTCCAGACGGGGATCGGCAGCGCCCCGAGGTCGACGTCGCCGCCTTCGAGCACGACTTCGTGGCAGGGCGCGGCATCGACCAGAACCGGCGCGACGGGATTGCAAAGCGCGTGTTCCCATTTGGCGTTGATCTCGGCCGGCTCGACCCCGAGGCCGACCGCATAGGCCTCGATCGATGCGCCCAACGCGCCGGTGGCCACGGGAATCGTGCCGCCGTCGACATTGTCGAAGAGAAAACCGAACCGGTCCTTCTCCGCGAGCGCCTGAAAGCCCCATTTCACGAGACAGCCGATATCTTCGGCCGAGGTAACCGGTACCGTTACGCGCCGGAGCAATCCCCGCTGCTGCAGAACCGCGAGAAAATCGCGGATGTCGTCATGCGCCATTCTGCTTCCCGACGTTCGTTTGGAGGATGGGCCGCCGCCCTCAGGCCCTGGGATCGCTCGGCTCGAGACCCAGCTGGATTTCGCCCGCCGTGATCGCCTGCCGATCCCACGCCATGTTGATCTGCATGGTCGCGGCGTGAATGTCGCGATAGCTGCGCAGGAAATCGCTCTCGGGCAACAGCCCGCGCGCGCCGATCAGCGGATGAAGAATATCCACCGCCCGGATGCACATAACCCCGGCATAGGCATTGTTCCGCCGCCAGAACGCCCTGTCGTTGGGCGTCGTGAGCCGGCCGATCCGGCCGATCTCGAGCGCCGTGTCGCAGTCCCGCTGCATCAGCGCCCAGGCCGCCTCGATCAACGCGCCGGCCTCGGCGACGCGGAGCTGCGCCGATGCCATCTTCGCCATCGGCGCGCCGCCGATATTGTTCCGGGCGGACAGATCGCGCTCCATGGCATCGAGCGCGCCGCGCGCCATCCCGATGACGGGGCCGGAGAATATCTTGTTCGCGCCGCACATCGGCGGCACGCGGAAGATGGGCCCGAAATTTTCCGACGCCTCGATCGTTTCGCCGCGCCGGGCGGCGGCGGTGCTCAACGTCCGGTGCTCTGGGATGAAGACCTCCTCTAGGGAGATGGAGCGCGAGCCGGTCGCCGCGAGGCCGGGCGAATACCAGTCGTCGATGACGGTGTAGTCGGACTTGGGAACTAGCGCCATGCGGTGCTCCGGCGGCCCCTCGCCGCTCGCGGGCGGAACGAACACCTGCAGGTTGTTCCAGTCGGCGAAATCGACGCCGGAGGCGAAACTCCAGACGCCGTTCGCGACGATGCCGCCGTCGACGCGGCGAACCTTGCCGCCTTTCGCCGGGAAGGACGATGCGGTGCAGACATCGTGATCGTCGCCCCACACTTCGTCCTGAAGTTCCCGGCAGGCCATCGAGACGATGCCGTTCTGCGCTGCCAGATTGGAGAATATCCATGCGGCAGAGCCGCAGCCGCGCCCCAGTTCGGCGCAGATGTCGAGCATACCCCGGTGGCTCATCTCGAAACCGCTGTAGCGCGCCGGCATCTGCACGCGGTAGAAGCCCGCGTCGCGCATCTCCTCGAAGGTCTCGCGATGAAGATGCCGGTTCCGTTCCGCTTCGTGAGCGCGCGACCTGAACCGGTCGATCATGCCCCTGGCCTTTTCGACCAGTACTTCCTGGGCCGTCTCTTCCGGCACCGTCTTCGACGTTCCGTCTGCCATTTCGATCCCCGGGTCCCTGTCCCCTTTTCCCAAGCTTAACGCCGCGTTTCGACCCGCGCCATCCACGTCGTCGCGACAAAGATGACGGCGGCGCCGACCCAGGTCCAGAGCTCGGTGACCTGCCCGAACGCGAGCCAGGCAATCAGCGACACGAGGGGCAGGCGCAGGAAAAGTACCGGCGAGACGAGGCTCGCCTCGGCAAGCCCGAACGACCGCGTAAGGCAGAACTGCGCGGCGACGCCGGCGAACGAGAACCCGAGGACGTAGGGCAGCGACGCCAGCGTAGGCGTCACCCACCATATCAGCGACGGCACCGTCGCAAGCGGCAGCACGAACACGAAATTCCAAACCATGATCGACGGGAGCTTGTCATAGCGTGCAAGCCAGCGGGACAGCGTATCCGAAGATGCATAGAACCCCGCCGCCGCCAGCGCAAAGAAGATGCCCGAATTGAGCTCGGAAAAGCCGGGACGAACGATGACGAGAACGCCGCCGAAACCGATCACGGTCGCGATGACGCGGTGCGACCTCAGCTTTTCGCCGAGCAGCCAGACCGCGCAGAACATCGTGAAGATCGGCAACGTGAACTGAAGCGCCGCCGACTCCGCGACGTTGATCAGGCTGAAGGAATAGTAGCCGCAGCACATCCCGCCGAAGCTGCCGACGGCGCGCAGGAAATGACGGCTGCGAACCTCCGTCTGAAACAGTTCGCGTCCGTTCCGGACGATCACCGGCGAGAAAATGATCAACCCGAGTATCTGGCGGTACATGACGGCCTGGAATACCGTCAGCCCTTCGTCCTGCATCGCCTTGACGAGGTTGAACGACGCGGCGAAACACAGTGCCGCGCCCGCCATCCACAGAATGCCCGCCACCGGATTATGCTGATCCGGCGCGCCCGCTCCGACCGCCATCGGCCGTTCCCTTCCCTTTGGCTCAAGTCCGTTTTTCGTTGCGGCATCTTTGTCATGCGCGGGCCCGCCCGACAAGCCGCGCTTTTGCGCCGCGTGCGGCGGCGCTAAGCTCGTCGTCAAACAAGAACACGGGAGGGAGACGATGAGAATTCTGTCCTATCGCCGGAACGGCGAAGCCGGCGTCGGCGTCGTGACCGACGACGACGCGATCGTGCCGCTTGCCGAAGCGGCGCCGGAGCTGCCAACGACATTGCGCGGGATTCTCGAAATGGACCCGACGCTTGCGAAGGTCCGTGCGGCGACGGACGGCAAGTCGGGCTCCTTCGGTCTGGACGATATCGTCTACGACCCCGTGATTCCCGTGCCCCACGCGACTTGGGCGCTGGCGCTCAACTACACGCTCCATATCGAGGAGACGGGGCTGACCACGTCGCGCGAACACCCGCAGATTTTCCAGCGCATGCCGATCTGCCAGGTCGGGCATCGCGAAGAATTGTGGGCGCCGAAGCTGAACGTCGCGGAAGCCTACGACTACGAAGGCGAGCTCGCCGTCATCATCGGCAGGCCGGGCCGTCACATAAAACGCGAAAACGCGTTCGATCATGTCGCCGGCTATTCCTGCTACAACGAAGGCTCGGTCCGCGAATACCAGAGCCACAACCGCCAGTTCGGCCTCGGCAAGAATTTCGAGCGCTCCGGCAGTTTCGGACCCTGGATGGTGACGGCGGATGCCTTCGGCGACCCGGCGGACCATACGCTGGTGACTCGTCTCAACGACATCGAGCGCCAGCGCGCGAAGATCTCGGGCATGCTGTTCGACGTGCCGGCGATCATCGAATATCTCTCGCAAGGCTATACGCTTCAGCCGGGCGACGTGATCGTCACCGGTTCGCCGGGCGCATTGCCCCTGCAGCCGGGAGAGAAGCCGGAGAAGCCGCGCGGTCCCGTCATCGTCGAAGGCCAGCTTCACATGCGGGCGGGCGATGTCTGCGAGGTCGAGATCGACGGCATCGGCACGCTTTCGAATGCGATCGTGGAGGATCCGACACCCCTTCCCTGACGGCGCCGTCGACCCTTGCCGCTCGGGGTCAACGCC
Source organism: Alphaproteobacteria bacterium (assembly GCA_038133505.1). GTDB lineage: Bacteria > Pseudomonadota > Alphaproteobacteria > MPNO01 > UBA830 > JAYQUR01. Next base: position 22,599 of record JAYPTI010000006.1, on the reverse strand, counting down.
CCTAAGGTCCGGGCAAGTCTCACAGCGGATAGATCATGGAACATCTGGAAACCGGATATCCCGAACCGTCGGACGAATATCTGAAGCCGACCTACTATTTCGATTACGACGATCCTTCGGTCGCAGCGTTCGCCGAAAAGGCGATCGCGGGGGCGACCACCGACAAGGAAAAGGCGGTAAAGGCGTTCTACGCGGTTCGCGACGAGATCCGTTACGATCCCTACCGGATCACCGACCGCGCGGACGCCTACAAGGCAAGCAACGTTCTGAAGGTCGGCGCCGCCTATTGCATCCCCAAGGCATCGCTTCTGACCGCCGTCGCCCGCTTCGCGGGGATCCCGTCGGGGGTCGGTCTTTCGGACGTCACGAACCATCTGTGCAGCCCCCGGCTCCGCGATGCGATGGGCGGCAAGGAGCTGTTCATGCATCACGGCTTCTCCGTCATGCTGATCGACGGCAAGTGGGTAAAGGCCGCGCCAGCCTTCAATATCGAGCTGTGCGACAAGTTCGACGTGACGCCGACCGAGTTCGACGGCGTGGAGGATGCGCTCCTTCAGGAATTCGACAAGCAGGGCCGCAAGCACATGCAGTATGTCGCCAGCCACGGCATCTGGTCGGACCTGCCGTTCGACCGGATCCACGACGACTTCACGGCATACTACGGCCCCGAACTCTGGGTACGCTGCAAGGCAGCGGTAGAGCACAACGAGAAGAAACAGGCAAAGAATTTCGAAGACGAGAAACCCGTCAGCTGACCCTCGGACAGGCCGAAACATGGACCCGAAAGCCGTTCTTCGCACCGCCAGACTGTTGGGAGAGGTTCGCATCGAGTCCCACCCGGTGCCGCCGATCCCGGAAGAGGACCTGCCCGAGACGACCGAGGACGGATATCTCGTCCAGGCTGCCCTGCACGACTATCTCCGGGAAAACGGTCAGGGCGAGCTGGCGGGCTGGAAGATCGGGGCGACCACCGCGACCATGCAGGACTACCTCGGCGTGACTGAACCCGCCTACGGGCGGATCATGTCTGGTACGCTGATAGCGAACAGCGCGAGGTTCGCATCGGCGGGCTTCTGCAACCCGGGCATCGAATGCGAAATAGCGGTCCGGATCGGAGCCGAGTCGGACGGCGGCGGATATACCCGGGACACGTCCGCCGGGCTGGTTTCCGCGATCATGCCGGCCATCGAGCTGGTCGAGAACCGCTACGGCGACTTCGCGGAACGCGGAACGCCGACGCTGATCGCCGACGATTTCTTCCACAAGGCCTGCATCCTCGGCGACGAGCTGGAAAACTGGGAATCGCTCGATCTCGCCGCGATCGCGGGATCGGTCCGCATCGACGGCGACGAAAAGGCGACCGGCACCGGCGCCGCCGTGATGGGACATCCGCTCGAGGCCATCGCCTGGCTCGCAAATATCCTCGCAGATCAGGGAGAGCGGCTTAAACCCGGAGAATTCGTCCTGACCGGCTCGGTCACGCCGGTCATGTGGCTGGACAGCTTCCCCTGCCGCGCGGAAATCGCCTTCGAGGGCCTTGGCGGCGTCTCTATCGAACTGACTTAGCGGGAAACGCCGGGCCTCAATTGGTCCTGCCGCCCTCGATCTTCTGGCCGACGGCGGGAACGCCGCCCTCTTCGCCCCAGCGCGGCGCGGATTCGATATTGATGTGAAGCTGGTCGAGCATCCGCATGCAGGACTGGTCGACGATATCCTGCAGCGAGCTCGGGCGATTGTAGAAAGCCGGCACCGGCGGAAAAATGACTGCGCCGATGCGGGCAAGCTTCGTCAGGTTTTCGAGATGGCCGATATGCAGCGGCGTCTCGCGGATCGCGACGACGAGCTTCCGCTGCTCCTTCAGAATGACGTCCGCGGCCCGGCTGATCAGATCGCCGGTATTGCCCATCGCGATGTTGGACATCGTCTTGATAGAGCACGGCGCCACGATCATGCCCTCTGAATGGAACGATCCGGACGAAATCGAGGCGCCGATGTTCCCCGGCTCGTGAACCTCGTGCGCGAGCCCGTTGATGTAATCGAGCTCGAGATCGTGCTCCATCTTCAACGTCAGCTTCGCCGACCGGCTCATCACGAGATGAATCTCGATTTCCGGGTCGGTGCGCATCAGTTCCATCAGACGCACGCCGTAGATCGTACCGGTGGCACCGGTGATGCCGACAATAACTCGCTTCATTCGGGATATTCCTCAGGATTGCGCGGCCACTATAGCGATTTCTCCGCGACTGTCGAATTTTTTGCTGCTAAACACTTGATTCAACGGCTGTTTGATACTCGCCGCCGTATCACGTAGGCACGGAACGTTCCGGATGACGGATACCGAAAGGAAAGCCGAGGGGGTCAAGAGATTCCGCGGCTTCATGGCGGAAATGGGCGCCACGCTTACCGTCTGGGAACTCGACCGCGCGGTGATCGAGATGGACGTCGGCGATGTCCACCTGAATGCCATCGACGTCGTCCACGGCGGCGTCATCGCCGCGCTGATCGATACGGCAGGCGCGCACTCGGGCATTTTCTGCACGGTCCCCGGGAACATCCGCCAGGCGATGACGGTATCGCTGAACGTCAATCTGATGGGAAACGTCGCATCGGGGCGTCTCATGGCGGATGCGCGCAAACGCGGCGGGGGAAAGACGATCTTCGTCGCCAGCTGCGACGTCACGGACGAGGCCGGAAACCTCCTCGCCACGGGCGAGGTTACCTGCCGGTACGGGCGGGGAAGCCACCTCCTGGAAGGGATAACGCCGCCGCGATCGGAAGCGTGATCCGAAAAGGGCGGTGAATTCGTTAATATTTATCGGCTAGCAATTACGGACGAGACGTCCATATTCACAGAATGTACCGGAATTCGATGATCAAACGGGCCATAAGCCGCCGTTCTCTCTGCCTCGCGCTGGGCATCGCAACCGCCGCGTCCGTCGCCGCGGGCCCGGTGTTTGCGGCCGGAAACGCGACCGCGGGGAGCGGCGCGCCGAGCTACCCAGGGATCATCGGAGATTTCCGCACCTACACAGCCAAGCACGAAGACACGTTCGCCGACCTCGCGCGGCGTTTCAGGCTCGGGTTCACCGAGCTGGTCGCGGCCAATCCCGGGGTCGACCCCTGGGTTCCGGGCGACGGCACCGAAATAGTCCTCCCGACCTGGCATATCGTGCCCGACGCCCCGCGGGACGGCATTCTGATCAATCTCGCCGATCAGCGGCTCTACTATTTCCGCGAGCGCGGGCTCGTCGAGACCGCGCCGCTCGGCATCGGCGACGACGGCTGGCATACACCGACGGGAACGACACGCGTCGTACGCAAAAAGGCGAATCCCGCCTGGTACGTGCCGAAGTCGATCCGTGCCGAAAATCCCGAGCTGCCTACGGTGGTTCCGGCCGGCCCGAGAAATCCGCTCGGCGCGCATGCGATCTATCTCGGCTGGCCGTCCTATCTGCTGCACGGCACGAACAAGCCCGACGGCGTCGGTCGGCGCGTGAGCCACGGCTGTATCCGCATGTATCCCGAGGACATAGCGCATTTCTTCCAGCAAGTGCCCATCGGCACGTCCGTCCGGGTCATCGACGAAACCGTGAAGGTGGCCCGTTTCGCGGGCCGCCTGTGGCTCGAAGTAGTCCCGAATCAGGACCAGGCCGACGAGCTGGAGATGACCGGCAAGCTGACCTCGGCCGTTCCGCCGGCTTTCGAGCGCAAACTGATCCTTGCGGCGGGCGATCTGGATGCGGATATCGACTGGGAAACGGCCTACAAGGTCGCGTCCGAACGCCGCGGCTATCCGGTTGCGATCACGCCGGCGCCGCCGGTTAACGCGGAGGAAGTTCCGATGTCCTCCCAGGCTGCCGCCGGGGAAACGGACTAGGGTCTCCCGTCGCGGTCCGCTCAAGGACACGGCTCAAAATAAAAGCGCCCACCGGTCGCTTTTATTTTGGAACCATTATGTCGGCCCCGAAATAGACTACGGCGGCCCGGGTTCCCCGGCCGCCGGATCGAAAAAGTTCGGAATTACTTCCGCAGATTGCGCGAGAAAATGCGATCGGCCGTGTCGCTCGCAGCCATTGCATCCGCAGCGGCGGCGCGAGCCGCAGCAGCCGCATCCTGGGCGGCGACAGCAGCTGCACGTGCGGCGGCCGCAGCGTCATCGGCCGTCTTCTTGTTGGCCATGACCTGCGATTCGAGTTTGCTGATTTCCTGCTGCTGAGCCGTGGTCTCACAACCGGCCGCAAACAGCAGCGGAGCCGCAATCACAGTCACGTATTTAAGGTACTTCATTCTTCCCCCTCCTTAGGGTTTTCGACACGTACGCCAATAGTTTCCCGGACGAAAACGGCGCGCATATAACGAACGCGTATGTAGCCGATGGTTCCGAATTTTTATTTCGGAATGCATGGCTAACACATAAAGAGTTTCAAATCCATTGATTCAATTCAAGTTTTCCGCTGCATTTTCGGCTAATGCAACAAGTTCAAACACGGTCCAAGTGCCATTGTCATTGAGTCGCGACGCCAGATCGGCCGGCACGGCATTAATTCCGAGATACGCGCCCGAGATGGCGCCGGCCATCGCCGCCGTCGTATCGACGTCGCCGCCGGCCGCGATCGCGGTGCATATTGTCTGCCAATAGTCGTCCGGCGTGCGAAACACCGAATAGAGGCTCCACAGCACGCTGGGAAAGACGAATGGCGCGATTCCGTCGAAGGCGAGACGCGTTTCGGGCTCCCATCCGGTGCGGGAAACGATCGGGAACGCGTCGTCCGGCGGCAGATCCGCATAATCGACGAGATCGCGGATCGCCTGCGCGAAATCGGCGTCGTATGTCGCCGCCCAGTCGGCCAGTATGGGCGCCATGGCCGATGCCTCGGGACGCAGCCCCGAAACCGCCATGGACACCGCCCCCGCGATCGCGACCGCACCGGCGGAACAGCGCGGATCGGCATGGGTGATTCGGCCCTGGTCGTGGGCAACTTCGATCAATCGGTCAGGATCGTCCCGGAAGACCAGTCCGACGGGAGCCGCCCGCATCGCACTGCCGTTTCCCGCGGCCGGCGCCGGAACACCGGCGGTTTCCCAGCTCTCGCCCGCGATCAGCTTGCGGGCGGCGTCCTCCGTCGTTCTGCCGCGTCCGACGATGCGGTCCTCTCGGAACAGGTCGGCGATCCGCCGCGCGTAATCCTCCCCATCGAAGCCGCCCCGGCTGACAAGGCTCTCCAGAAGCTCCCGCGTAAGCTGCGTGTCGTCCGTATATTGTCCGAACTCGTAGGGCGGCCTGCCGCGCTCGCCTGCCTTGCCTGTCATTAATTCGGTCTCGACGTAGCGCGCGCAAATCTGGGCGGTGTAGCCCTCGACCACAAACCCAAGCGCATCGCCGACGCATTGTCCGACGAGACAGCCTGAAAACCGGTCTTTAAGTGCGATGGACATGTCCTCGCGGCCTTTCCGCGCCGCCGGCCGGCGCAATAACCTCTATCAGAGTTCTCGGTCGCTTCGCCTCACGCCGCGCAGCGATGCTCGCTGCACGAAAACGAATGACGGTCGCACACGTCGGATAGTCGGGCGGCCTGATCGTCCGGCATCATCGCGGTCGGCTATCGCGGCGTCGTCTTTGACATCGGTCCCGTGTACCGCGAAACGGTCAACCGGCACGATAAAATGGCGCTCTAGGCTCCCAAAAGACGCGTGTTGGTATCATGTCGCCATCTAGAATGCCAGCCGCGCGCCGCGGCGGACCGGGTCTGCGGGTTTATTCGTCCTGTAACGGCTGGTCGTCGCGTTCCAGGCCCGACGTTGCAATCGCCGGACGGTTGGCTATGCTGCGGCAGCACCGCCGCCTCGGGACGCCCCCCCCTCTGACAGAACAGGCCCTCGAATTGGATTGGTTGCAGTACTGGTTCATGTTTCCCGTCGGGATCTTCGTCGCCACGGCGGCGATGCTCAGCGGCATCGGCGGCGCCGCGATGTTCATCCCCATCTTCGTTCTCGGATTTCCCCTGCTCGGCCCCGAGTATCCGCTATCGACGTCGGCCGCGATCGGAACGGCGGTCCTGACGCAGGTCTTCGGCTTCATGTCGGGGTTCGCCGGCTACTACCGGAAGCGCCTGATCGATTTTCGAAGCGCCGTCCCCTATGCCTGCATTGCCGTCCCGGTCGCGGCCGCCGGCGCGACCCTTTTCGGCGGATTGCAGTCGCACGAAACGCTGCTCAAGGGCGCCTATGCCGTTTTAATGCTGGCGCCTTGCGCGATCGTCCTGCGCAGGACACACCCGTCGGCCCCTTCCGGTCCGCAGCCCGCGTCCTTGCGGGAGGACGATCAGACGGAGATTCGAACCGTCACCGACCGATCGGGAAACGCCTACCGGTTCGCGCGCCCCCGCCCCCGCGCTTTCGGCGCTTCGGTGACGGGCATCGGCGCATTTCTGACCGGCTTCCTGGGTGTCGGCATCGGCGAAGTCGTGCTGCCGCTGCTCGTGAAACGACACCGTGTCCCGATCGCCGTTGCCGCGGCGACATCGGTCTTCATCGTCATCCTGACCGTCCTGACAGCGTCTTTCATGCAAGTCGGCCTGCTGATCAAGGCGGGGGGCTTCGGCGCGGTGCCGTGGAATCTGGTCTGCTACACGATCCCGGGCGTGATCATCGGCGGGCAGATCGGGCCGTTGCTTCAAGGCCGGATCGACCAGCGGACTATCGAAAGAGCAATCGCCTTCCTGTTCGCCGCCATCGGCGGCGCGATGGCGGTGATCGCCCTGAAAGGGTTTCTCTGAACCTGGACCGTGTCGACATCCGATTGGCTTTCCGCGCCGAATGCGGCAGCTAGTCTGCCAGAACGGTCGGGATAAAATCATGCCAGCCAAAATCCATCCCGTAATACTGTCCGGCGGGTCCGGAACGCGCCTTTGGCCCCGTTCGCGGCTCTCCTATCCCAAACAATTCCTGCGGCTCGTCTCCGACAACAGCCTTTTGCAGGATACGGCGCAGCGCGTATCGGACCCTTCGACCTTCGCCCCGCCGCTGATGATCTGCAACGAGGATCATCGTTTCATCGTCGCCGAGCAGCTCCGCGAAGTCGGCATCGCGCCGAGCCATATCGCGCTCGAGCCCGTTGCGCGAAACACGGCGCCGGCCGTGGCCGCGGCGGCGGCCATCCTGTCCGCACAGGACAGGAATGCGCTGATGCTCGTCCTGCCGTCCGATCACACGATCAACGATACGGCAAACTTCATAAGCGTCGTAAAAACCGCGGCCGAAGCGGCGGCGGACGGCGCGCTCGTCACGTTCGGAATCAAACCCGACCGGCCCGAGACGGGATACGGCTATATCGCCCGCGGCGGCAAGCTCGGAACCCGGGAAGGGATTTCCAAGGTCGGCAGCTTCGTCGAGAAGCCCGATCTGGAGACGGCGCGCAAATACCTCGCGGAAGGGTAACTATCTGTGGAACAGCGGCATGTTCCTTTTTTCCGCCGCCGCTTTCCTCGCCGAATGCGAGACGTTCGAGCCCGAGATCGTCGCCGCGGCGCAGGCGGCCGTCGAAAAGGCTGAAAACGACCTGGATTTCCTGCGGCTGGACGGCGGCGCCTTCGCCGCCTCGCCGTCGAAATCGATCGACTACGCGGTCATGGAGCGAACGGAGAAGGCCGCGGTGGTGCCTGCCGATATCGGCTGGAACGACGTCGGCTCCTGGGACTCGCTGTGGGAAATCGGCGAGAAGGATTCGAGCGGCAACGTGATCCAGGGCGACGCGATCGCCATCGAGACGAAGAACTCGCTGATATCTTCCGCAGACGGGCCGCTCGTCGCGACGCTGGGCGTCGAGAACCTTGTCGTCGTCGCGACCATGGATGCCGTGCTCGTCCTGCCGCGCGAGCGGTCGCAGGACGTGAAAACGGTCATCGATCGCCTGCGGTCGGACCGGCGTCACGAGCCGACCGACCATCCGCGCGTCTACCGGCCGTGGGGTTTCTACCAGACCGTTCACGACGGCGACCGTTTCCAGGTCAAGCGGATTACCGTGAACGCAGGCGCCGCGCTCTCGCTGCAGCGGCATCACCACCGGGCAGAACATTGGGTGGTCGTGAACGGCGTGGCGGAAGTCACGAAGGACGACGAGACGCTGATCCTGCACGAAAACGAATCCGTCTATCTGCCGCCGCTCTGCATCCACAGGCTTGCCAACCCGGGCAAGGTGCCGCTGAATCTTATCGAAGTTCAGTCCGGCAGTTATCTCGGCGAAGACGATATCGAGCGGTTCGAGGACATCTACGAGAGAAGCTGAACCGCAGCCGGTAGACCGTTGATAATTAACCGTTTTCAGCTTGTGGATAAGTCTGGGGACAAAAAAGGCCCACCCATCGCCCCGCCAAAACGATTTTCCCAATTATTTCTATATATCAATATCTTAACAGAATAGTCCTGCAATTTTGCCGAGATAGAGTGCATGTGTATGTCTATTTGTTTCATCGCCATCCGGCGGGCGGCGTTCGGTGTATTGGCACAATGAAACGGGAGTAGCGTCGGGCATTATCGGGGGCGAACGACAGTCACCGCTCTCTCTTTGTTAGGCATCTTCGCCGGCCCCTGTTTGCATTCCCAACATCCCGATACGTACGTGCTTGCAGAACTGCCGCATTCTGTATTCGGCAACGCGACATGTACCCGCCGCCACTCAAGAGAAATATCCGCTTTCTTAAAGATTATGGTTAACGCCCGCGTTGCTTGATCGGGCCGACGTTCTTCGCCGGACATCGCGCAATTGTCTTCGCGGCGCAGGTTGTTCTATTCTTTCTCCAATAACGAGCGTGGAAGCTCCGGGGGTGTAAGGAGCTTCCGCGGAACGGCGGTCAGGGATGGGACCATGCTGTTTTCGGCACTGCTTAAGCATTCGATCAAGTTCGGGGCGCTTCGCTTCGTTGATGCCAAAGGCAACGCTTCGGTATTCGGAGACGGCTCGGAGCCGCGCTGCACGATCCGCATCAAGCGGAACAGCCTGAACTATTCGCTCGCACTCAATCCGGCACTGACCGTGCCGGAAGCGTTCATGGAGGGCGATCTCGTCGTCGAGGACGGGTCGCTGTACGACCTGATCGAGCTCGCCGCGCAGAACTATGCCCGCGTCGAGAATTTTCCGTTGGCCGAGGCGCTGCGGGTGATCGGCGTCGGAAGCCGCCGTCTGAAACAGTTCAATCCGGTGGGCATCGCCCAGAAGAACGTCGCGCATCATTACGATCTGTCGGACGAGCTCTACGATTTGTTCCTCGACCGCGACCGTCAGTATTCCTGCGCGTATTTCAGGTCGCCGGAAGACGACATCGAAACCGCACAGGTAAGCAAGAAACGCCACCTCGCGTCGAAGCTGCTGCTCGATCGCGACGGCCTGAACGTCCTCGACATCGGTTCCGGCTGGGGCGGCCTCGGCATGTACATCGCGGACGTCGCCAACGCCGACGTCACCGGCGTGACGCTGTCGACGGAACAGCACCGCGTGTCGAACGAACGGGCGAAAAATGCGGGGATCGATTCGCGCGTCCGTTTCCACCTCCGCGATTATCGCGAGTTGCCCGACCGGTTCGACCGCATCGTTTCGGTCGGCATGTTCGAGCATGTCGGCAAGCGGAACTACAAGGAGTTCTTCTCCAAGCTGGAAAGCCTCCTGACGGACGACGGGGTTGCGGTCATCCATTCGATCGGACGCCTGGATTCGCCCGCGCCCATCAATCCGTTCATTCGCAAGTACATCTTCCCGGGTGCCGACGTTCCGGCGATGTCGGAGATTCTTCCGATTATCGAGAACTCGGGCCTCGTCTGTACGGACATCGAGATTCTCCGCATCCACTACGCCGAGACGTTGCGGCACTGGCGCGAGGCGTTCAACGCGCGTCGAGACGAAGTCGCCAGAATCTACGACGAACGCTTCTGCCGGATGTGGGACCTCTATCTCGTCATCTGCGAGATGGGCTTCCGCTACGAGAACCTGATGGTCTTCCAGATCCAGCTTTCGAAGTCGCTGGAAACCGTGCCGCTGACACGCGACTATATGTTCGAGTGGGAACGCGCGCAGGCGGAAAAGGAAAAAGACGGGAAGCGCGAACGTGCGGCCTGAAGCGGGCGGTTCCGAAACGCTCTACCGATTCGGCTCAAGTTCGAAATCGCCCGGATTTTGCGGGTTGTCCCCACGAATCCGCTTTTTTCCACGCGTTCCACATCGCGCGCGTTCCGTGCGAAAATAGTCCACCGGATATTTTCGACTGCGGCCGCCGCGCCCGCCCGACCGCGCGGCGATTCGCGATAGTGTCCGCTTCGCAGTGCGGAGGGAGACGCGGACGTGGCAACGACGCTCAGAGAACAGGAAGAAGATCGGCCCGGATACCGGCAGCCGCCGAACAACGTCGAGGCCGAGATGGGGCTTCTCGGCGCGATCCTCGAGAACAACCGAGGCTACGAGCGCGTTTCCGAATTCCTGCGGCCCGAACATTTCTTCGATCCCCTGCACGCCCGCATCTTCGAGGCCTGCGGCAAGCTGATCGAACGCGGCCAGCAGGCCAACCCGACCACCCTGAAGCACGTTTTCGATACCGAGGAATTCGAGGAAATCGGCGGGCATCGCTATCTCGCCGAACTTGCCGGCGCGACGTTTGCGATCATCAACACCGAGGATTACGGGCGGCTGATCTACGACCTGTTCCTGCGCCGCCAGCTTATCGAGCTCGGCACGGACGTCGTCAACCAGGCCTATTCTCACGATCCCGACGAAAGCGCGAACCGGCAGATCGAGGAAGCCGAGCAGTATCTGTACGACCTCGCGACGTCGGGCGACTACGAGGGCGGGTTCCGCAGCTTTGCGGAATCGATCAAGGGCGCCGTCGACATGGCCGCCATCGCCTTCAACCGCGACGGCGCCCTCGGCGGCGTGCCGACCCAGTTCCGCCATCTGGACCTGCTGCTGGGCGGGCTGCACAAATCGGACCTGATCATCCTCGCGGGGCGCCCGGCCATGGGCAAGACCGCGCTCGCCACCAACATCGCGTTCAACGTCGCCAGCTCTACCGACACGGTGGAAGACGAGGACGGCAATATCGTCCCGATCGACGATCCGGTCGTCGGCTTCTTCTCTCTCGAAATGTCGGCCGAGCAGCTTGCGACACGTATCCTCGCCGAAGGCGCCCAGATCCCGTCGAACAAGATCCGGCAGGGCGAGCTGAACCAGGCCGAGTTCGACCGGCTGGTCCAGACGAGCCAGCGGCTCCAGAAATCGCCGCTCTACATCGACGATACGCCGGCGCTGACCGTCTCCGCGCTGAGAACGAGGGCGCGGAGGCTTAAGCGCCAGCACGGGCTAGGCCTCATCGTCGTCGACTATCTGCAGCTTGTGCAGGGCAGCCACGGCGGACGGGAAATGAACCGCGTCCAGGAACTCTCCGAGATCACCCGCGGGCTCAAGACGCTCGCGAAGGAGCTCAACGTTCCGGTCATCGCGCTGTCGCAGCTCAGCCGCGCCGTCGAGCAGCGCGAGGACAAGCGGCCCCAGCTCGCTGACCTTCGCGAATCCGGCTCTATCGAACAGGACGCGGACGTCGTGATGTTCATCTATCGCGACGAGTACTATCTGCAGCGCGAGCAGCCGTCCCGGCGGTCCGACGAATCCATGGAAAAGCTGAACGAGCGCACCATGATCTGGGAAGAAGCCATGGGCCAGGTTCGCAACCGCGCAGAGGTCATCATCGCCAAGCAGCGCCACGGCCCGACCGGCAAGGTCGACCTGCGCTTCTATCCGGAAGCCACCAAGTTCGACAACCTCGAGGACGAGGACGATTACGGTAGCGGCGGATACGGCGGCAGGCCGTCCGGACCGCCTCCCCCGTCCGGCGGAGACGTGCCGTTCTGACGGGCGGACAGCTGCACACCGCGGGCGCCGTCCTGTCCGTCGACCTGGACGCGATTGCCGACAATTGGCGGAACCTGAGAGACCGCCTCGCCTCCGGCGAGTGCGGCGCGGTGGTGAAGGCCGACGGCTACGGGCTGGGCGCGGCGAAAGTCTCCGCGGCGCTGTTCGGCGCCGGGTGCCGGCGTTACTTCGTTGCGACGATCGACGAGGGAATTCAGCTTCGCGAAACTCTCCCCGCCGACGGGACGATATACGTTCTGGACGGGCTGATGGGCGACGGCACGGCGGACCTCTTCGATCGCCACGGTCTGATACCGGTCCTGAACTCGCCGGGCGACATCGAGCGCTGGAGCAACCATGCGCGCACCAACGGCGGCCGATCCGCGATCCTTGCGCTGGATACGGGCATGTCGCGGCTGGGACTTACCCGGCGGGAGGCGGAAACCCTCGCACAGACCCCCTCCGCGCTCGACGGTATCGGGCTGGAATACGTGATGAGCCACCTCGCCTGCGCCGAGGAGGCCGGCAATCCGATGAATGACCGGCAACGACAGTCGTTCGACGAGATCCGCGCCCGATTACCCGCCGCGAAGGCCTCGCTCGCCAATTCTGGCGGCATCTTTCTGGGCCCCGGTTTCCACTACGATCTCGCGCGTCCGGGCGCGGCGCTCTACGGCGTTTCCCGCACTACGGGAGCACCCGAGAAAATGAAACAACCCTTTGTTTTGAAAGCCAAAATCCTGCAAGTGCGCGTCGTTGACACCGAATCGACCGTTGGCTACGGTGCGACGCGCAAGGTGGCTCCGGGGACCCGCCTCGCCACCGTCGCAGCGGGATACGCTGACGGATATCTCAGGTCCCTCGGCAATCGCGGTCACGGCTTTATCGGAGACGTCCGGGTGCCGGTAGCGGGTCGGGTATCTATGGACCTCATCGTATTCGACATTTCGGACGTGCCGGACGGCAAGACGGGCCCGGGCGACGATATCGTGCTTATCGACGACCGCCAGACGGTTGACGACCTCGCCGAAGAGGCCGGAACGATCGGCTACGAGATCCTGACGTCGTTGGGCAGCCGCTATGCGCGGCTTTATTCGGGAGCCGACGCATGAACTTCGTCGCCGGGATCGGCCACGTTTTCCTCAATTTTCTCACGACGACCGGCAAGCTCGCGGTCTTCACGGGCATCAGCGTCAGCCACATCGTCCGGCCGCCGTTCTATCCGCGGCTGCTGCTCCGGCAGGTAATCGAAATCGGGTACTACTCGCTGCCCGTCGTCGGGCTGACCGCGGTCTTTACCGGCATGGTGCTGGCGCTGCAGAGCTATACCGGCTTCGCCCGCTTCAATGCCGAGAGCGCCGTGGCCACCGTCGTCGTCCTGTCAGTGACTCGGGAACTCGCGCCGGTTCTCGCCGGGCTCATGGTGGCGGGGCGCATCGGCGCCGCGATGGCGGCCGAGATCGGCACCATGCGGGTGACCGAACAGATCGACGCCCTGTCGACGCTCTCGACCAATCCCTACAAGTATCTCGTGGCGCCCCGACTGCTGGCCGGGCTGATCATGCTGCCCTGCTGCGTCTTCGTCGCCGATATCATCGGCGTTTTCGGCGGATATCTGATTTCGGTCCACAAGCTGGGCTTCAATCCCGCGGTCTACATCAAGAACACCTGGCAGTTCCTCGAGACGATGGACGTCGTATCGGGTCTCGTGAAGGCCGGCGTCTTCGGGTTCCTGATCGCGCTCATGGGGTGCTACCACGGCTACAACTCCCGCGGCGGCGCGCAGGGCGTCGGTGCGGCGACGACAAACGCGGTCGTGTCGGCCTCGATCCTCATCCTCGGCAGCAACTACCTGATCACCGAGGCGTTTTTCGCCCAATGACCGGCCGCCCGGCAAAGATCGCCATCCGCGGGCTCGAGAAGTCCTTCGGGCCGAAGCACGTCCTGCGCGGTCTCGACCTCGATGTGCCGGAAGGCGAAAGTCTCGTGGTCATCGGCGGGTCGGGCACCGGCAAGTCCGTGCTCATCAAATGCATCGTCGGCATCCTTCAGGCGGACGGCGGATCGATCCGCATCGACGGCCAGGAAGCGGTGGGCGCGACCGCGAGCGAACGCGATCGCATCAACCGCAAGATCGGCATGCTGTTCCAGGGCGCGGCGCTGTTCGACTCGCTGCCGCTCTGGGAAAACGTCGCCTTCGGCCTGATGTCCGCGCAGGGCGTCGCACGCGGCGAAGCCCGCGAGATCGCGATAGACCGTCTCGCCCAGGTCGGCATGGAGGCGGACAGCGCCGACCGGTTTCCCGCCGAAATTTCGGCCGGCGCCCAGAAACGCGTCGGCCTTGCCCGCGCCATCGCCACGGAACCGGAAATCCTGTTCTTCGACGAACCGACGACCGGCATCGATCCCATCATGGGCGACGTCATCGACCGCCTTATCGTCGACTGCGTGAAGCAGCTCGGCGCGACGGCGCTGACCATCACGCACGACATGGAAAGTGCGCGGCGGATCGGCGACCGCATCGCGATGATCTACGAAGGCAAGACCGTCTGGGTCGGTCCCGTGGGCGAGGTCGAGGACAGCGGCAACGAAATCGTCGACCAGTTCATTCACGGCCGCATCGAGGGCCCGATGACGGTCCAGGACGAGCCGGTGCATATCGCGCCTGGCACGACCGGGGCGGTGGCCTGAATGGCGAAGGCATCGGCCAGCTTCATCTGTCAGAGCTGCGGCGCGAGCTACCGCAAATGGCAGGGCCAGTGCGATTCCTGCGGCGAATGGAACGCCATCGCCGAAGAGGCCCCGGCCGATTCCACGCCGAAGGGTCTCGGCACCGCAAAGGGGCGCAACATCGACTTCGTCCCGCTCGACGGCGAATCCAAGAACGCGCCGCGCCTGACGACCGGCATCGAGGAGTTCGACCGCGTGACGGGCGGCGGGATGGTCCCCGGGTCCGCGATCCTCGTCGGCGGCGATCCGGGCATCGGCAAGTCGACCATCCTGCTGCAGGTCGCGGGCGCCGTCTCCGGCGGCGCCGAATGCGCCTACATCTCGGGCGAGGAAGCCGTCGATCAGGTCCGGATGCGCGCCGCGCGGCTCGGTCTGGCCGAGGCGCAGGTAAGGCTGGCCGCTGCAACCAGCGTCCGCGATATCGTGGCGACCCTCGACGTCGCCGCGCCGCCGCGGCTGGTGATCATCGATTCCATCCAGACCATGTTCCTCGATAATCTGGAATCCGCGCCCGGAACGGTCTCGCAGGTGCGCGCCAGCGCGGACACGTTGATCCGTCTCGCCAAGCGGCGCGGCTTCAGCCTCATTCTCGTCGGCCACGTCACCAAGGAGGGCACGATCGCGGGGCCGCGCGTGCTCGAACACATGGTCGACACGGTGCTGTATTTCGAGGGCGAGCGCGGGCATCAGTTCCGCCTCCTGCGCGCGATCAAGAACCGGTTCGGCCCGACCGACGAGATCGGCGTCTTCGAGATGACCGAAGGCGGCCTGATGCAGGTCGAGAACCCGTCGGCGCTGTTCCTCGCCGAACGGCGGGACGACGTGTCGGGCGCAGCCGTATTCGCCGGCATAGAGGGGACCCGACCCGTTCTCGTCGAGATTCAGGCCCTCGTTGCGCCGTCGGCTCTCGGCACGCCCCGCCGGGCGGTGATCGGTTGGGATTCCGGTCGGCTTGCCATGGTGCTCGCCGTCCTCGAAGCGCGCTGCGGGATTTCCCTTGCCGGGCGCGACGTCTATCTGAACGTCGCAGGCGGCCTTCGGGTCACCGAACCCGCCGCGGACCTCGCCGTCGCAGCGGCGCTGGTCTCCGCCGCGCTCGACCAGCCCGTCTCTCCCGACACGGTGGTGTTCGGGGAGATCGGCCTTTCGGGCGAGGTGCGATCCGTAAGCCAGGCCGACCTGCGGCTGAAAGAAGCCAGAAAGCTCGGTTTCGAATGCGCGTGGGCGCCGCCGCGCCGCGCGTCACGTCACAAGAAAGACACCGCCGATTCGTCGAAATTGCGCATTTCCGAGATGCGCAAACTCCAGGACATGGTAGGACTGTTCGATCTGTCGGGCGGCGGCGTTCGCCCGGTATCCGAGGCGGCTCAATGAGTATTGCGGACATCGTCGTCGCCGTGGTGGTGCTTCTCAGCGGCCTGATCGCGTTCCGCCTGGGGCTGATGCGCGTCATTTTCGGCCTCGCCGCCTGGGTCGGCGCCTCGTTTGCGACGATATACGGATTTTCCTATGCCCGGCCCTTCGCGCGCGAATGGATCGGCAACGAATTATTCGCCGATATCGCCGCAGGAGCGGGCATTTTCGTTGTCAGCATGATCGTCCTCACGTTTCTGAGCCATACGCTCGCGGGCGGGGTCCGGGACAGCGGGTTCGGAATGCTCGACAGAACGCTGGGGCTAGTCGCCGGTCTGGCGATCGGGGGCGTCGTCATCAGCGGCGCCTATATGTTCTCGCAACAGTTTTTCGAGATGGACGACAATTCGGACTTCTTCAAAAGCGCAAAGACGCTGCCGCTCGTCCGGCGCGGCGCGACGACCCTGATCTCGCTTGCCCCGAATGAATGGGGATTGAATGTCAGCCAGCCCGCCCCGTCGAACAGGGACGGGACGTTCCGCAATCTTTTGTCTCCCCGTCCCGAAGCCGGTGGCGCAGATCGTAAATCCGGCTATAACAAGGACGAACGGCAGGAGATGGACCGGTTGATCCGGAGCCATCAGTGAGGATCAAGACCACGTGCCGATAACCACCAATCCCTTCGACGACGACAAGCTGCACGAAGAGTGCGGAATCTTCGGCGTCTTCGGCCATGCGGATGCCGCCGCGCTGACGGCGCTCGGCCTGCACGCCCTTCAGCATCGCGGACAGGAAGCGGCGGGCATCGTCACCTACGAAGGCGGACAGTTCTTCAGCCATCGCGCGGCCGGCCACGTCGGCGACAATTTCAGCGAGGAGTCGGTCATCGGCCGCCTGCCCGGCCGCTCCGCCATCGGCCATAACCGCTATTCGACCACGGGCGACACCATCGTCCGCAACATCCAGCCGCTTTTCGCCGATTTCGCCTCGGGCGGCTTCGCGATCGGCCACAACGGCAACCTCACCAACGCGATCTCGCTCCGCCGCGAACTAGTGGCGCGGGGCTGCCTGTTCCAGTCGACGACCGATACGGAGGTGATCATCCACCTGATCGCCGTCAGCCAGTTCGACACCGTCGTCGACCGCATCGTTTCGGCGCTTCAGCAGGTGGAAGGCGCCTATTCGCTCGTGGCGCTCCACAACGACACGCTGATCGGCGTCCGCGATCCCTACGGCGTCCGCCCGCTCGTCCTCGGCCGGTTCGAAGAAAGCTACATCCTCGCCTCGGAGACCTGCGCGCTCGACATCATCGGCGCCGAGTACGTCCGCGACATCAAGCCCGGCGAAATGGTCCTGATCGACGAGGACGGCATCCAGTCGATGCATCCTTTCCCGGTGAAACCTCACCGGCTTTGCATCTTCGAATATATCTACTTCGCGCGCCCCGACAGCGCGATCGAGGGACGTAACGTCTACGATGCTCGCAAGCGGATCGGCCAGGAACTCGCATCGGAAACCCACGTCGATGCCGACGTCGTCATCCCAGTGCCGGACTCGGGCGTCCCCGCGGCGCTGGGATACGCCGAACGGGCGAAAATTCCGTACGAGCTCGGGATTATCCGCAATCACTATGTCGGCCGGACCTTCATCGAGCCGACGGACCGGATTCGCCATCTCGGCGTGAAGTTGAAGCACAACGCGAACCGGGACGTGATCGACGGCAAGCGCATCGTGCTGGTGGACGACAGCATCGTCCGCGGCACCACGTCGGTGAAGATCGTCGAGATGATGCGCGCCGCCGGGGCGACGGAAGTGCACATGCGCATCGCGAGCCCGCCGACGACGCACTCGTGTTTCTACGGCGTGGACACACCGGACCGCGACCAGCTCCTCGCCGCACAGCACAATGTCGAGGAGATGGCGAAGATTATCGGCGTCGACTCGCTCGCCTTCCTGTCGATGGATGCGCTCTACCGCGCGATGGGGCTCCCTGCCCGGAACAACGAGAACCCGCAATATTGCGACGCCTGTTTCTCGGGCGAGTATCCGATCGGGCTTACCGATCACAGCGTGGGCGAACCCAATCCGCAGCTTTCCTTCCTGACGCAACTCGCGTGACCGGACGGCTCGACAACCGGGTCGCGCTGATCACGGGCGCGTCCCGCGGCATCGGCGCCGCCGTCGCAAAGCGCTTTTCGGCCGAAGGCGCCCACGTCGTGCTCGTGGCTCGGACCCGCGGCGGCCTCGAAGAGGTGGACGACGAGATCCGGGCGGCCGGCCATCCGGACGGCGCGACACTCCTCGAGCTGGACCTGTCGAATCTGGACCAGGTCGACCTTCTGGGCCCGACGCTCGCCGAGCGGTTCGGACGGCTCGACATCCTCGTCGGGAATGCGGGTTTGCTCGGCGAAATGGCGCCGATCAACCATATCGACGCGAAGATCTGGCACGACGTCTTCGACGTGAACCTGCACGCCAACTGGCGGCTAATTCGGACACTGGACCCGCTTCTCCGCGCTTCCGACGCCGGACGCGCGGTCTTCGTCTCGTCCGGTGCTGCGCACGGAAAGCGGCCCTATTGGGGCGCCTATGCCGTCACCAAAGCCGCGCTGGAGATGATGGTAAGCTGCTGGGCAGCGGAAACCGAACAGACGGCAATGAAGATCAACTTGATCGATCCCGGCGCGGTCAGGACGGGCATGAGGGCCGAAGCGTATCCGGGCGAGGATCCGGCGACGCTACGGACGCCCGACAGCGTGACGGATCTGTTCGCCGAGCTATGCGCGGCGGACTGCGCCCGCCACGGCGAGGTCGTTCGCGCTTACTGACACTACCGGTCTGGCGCGCGTTCCACCCCATGACAGCCGCTCGATTCTTGAACGCATGACACGCGGCACCTAAATTCGGCACATGTTTCGCCTCCCCACAACCCTGATCGCCTTGACGCTGACGCTCTTCGCCGCGGGATGCTCATCGGACGACCGTAATCCCGTCGCCACCTCGACCGGCTGGCTCGGTCCCCTTGTCTCGATGAAGCAGATCAGCGGGACGGGGTCGGATCAGGTCTTCGTGGCGCAAAATGCCGCGGGCACGAAGATCGAAACCGTGTACATGGAACCGGTCGAGATCATCGTTGCGCCGGGGACGAACCTGTCGACGATCGATCACGGAGACATCGACGCGATGCGGCGGGCCCTGGACGGAATGGTTCGTCAGGCGCTGGCCGGCAAACTCCGTTTCGCCGAGAAGCCGGCACCCGACGTGGCGCTGTTCCGCGTCGCGCTCACGAAGGTCCGCATCGGTAATACGGGCCGGTTTTCCGGCATCACCGCCCGCGCCAACCTGCGGTTCGAGTTCGCCGAGACGCGCATCGAAACGGAACTCCGGGACGGAGGAACCAACGCGCGCCGCGCCGCGACGCTGGCGAGCCTGCCGGCGGAGGCGGCCCCGAAAGGGCTCCAGGACACATGGTCGGAATTGCCGGCGCGGTTCTCGGCGCTTAGCCGGCGAATGGCGGACCAGGTCGACGCCGCGATACGGGCGTTGGCAACCGCAAAGCCCGCAGATCCGCCCGCCAAATAGAAGGCTCTAGTCGCCCCCTTCGCCCGGCGCGAAGGGGTTTCTCTGGCGGCGCAGATTTATCCGGATCGGAACGCCGGGAAATTCGAACGTCTCCCGAATACCGTTCACCAGATAGCGCACGTAAGCCTCCGGAATGCCGAGCGGCTGGCTGGCGAACACGGCAAAGGTCGGCGGGCGCGCCTTCGACTGTGTGATATAGCGGACACGAATACGGCGCCCCCTGAAGATTGGCGGCGGGTGTCGGTCGACGGTGTCCTGAAGCCAGCGGTTGAGCGGCCCTGTCGGGATGCGGCGGTTCCAGACTTCGTACACCTCGGCCACTGCGGGCATGAGACGGTCGACACCGCGCCCCGTCAGCGCTGACATCGTTACGACCGGCACGCCGCGGATCTGCGGCAGGGAAATTTCCATACGGTCGCGCAGTTTGTGCAGGGCGTCCTCGCGGTCCTCGACCGCATCCCATTTGTTCACGGCGATCACAATCGCACGGCCTTCGTCTATGACATGGCGCGCGATGACGAGATCCTGACGCTCGGGCATCTCGTTCGCATCGACGACGACCACGACGACATGCGCGAAACGGATGGCTTCGAGCGTATCGCCGACCGACAGCTTCTCGACCTTGTCGTCGACCCGCGCCTTGCGCCGCATGCCGGCCGTATCGATCAGCTTTATCGGCAGGCCTTCCCATTCCCAGCTCACCGAAATCGCATCGCGCGTAATGCCGGGTTCGGGCCCGGTAATGACGCGCTGGTCGCCGAGAAGTCGGTTCACGAGCGTGGATTTTCCGACATTGGGGCGCCCGACGATCGCGAGACGCAGCGGTCCGCCCTCGTCTTCTTCCTCCTCGTCTTCGTCGCTTTCCGGCTCTTCCGCCTCGTCGGCGTCGCGACCGCGGCGCCGGCGCCTGCGTTCGTCCCGGGTCGCATCCACCCAGGCCTCCGGATCCGACCAGCTGATCCTGCGCAACGCTTCGTCGATGGCGTCCTCGAGGTCCGACATGCCGATACCGTGTTCGGACGCGATGGGGATGGGCTGTCCCATCCCAAGCTCGTACGCCTCGAGAAGGCCGGGATCAGCCGCCCGCGCCTCGCACTTGTTGCCGACAAGAACCACCGGCGTTTTCGACTTGCGCATCAGGTCCGCGAAATGCCGGTCCAGCGGCGTTATCCCGGCACGCGCGTCGAACAGAAGCAGCGCGACGTCCGCCTCCGCCAGCGCCCGACGGCTCTGTTCCTGCATTTCGGTCTCGACAGCGCTTGCCGGTGCGTCTTCCAGCCCCGCGGTATCGACGACCGTGAAGCGCAGCCGCCCGAGAAACGCATCGCCCTCGCGCCGGTCGCGCGTGACGCCGGGCGTCGGGTCGACGAGAGCCGAGCGGCGCCCGGTCAGGCGGTTGAACAACGTCGACTTGCCGACATTCGGCCGTCCGAGGATTGCGACGACGGGTTTCATGGCTGGTTTTTTCCGCGTCCCCGCTCAGCGCAGGGCGATGAGTTCGGCGTCTTCGGTCAGAAGATAGACGGTCTCGCGCGCCACGGTGGGCGAAATCCGGATCGGATCGGACGTCGAGACCCGTCCCAGGACCTTGCCCGTGTAAGGCGATACGGACCAGATTTCCTCCTGGCTGCCGGTGACCAGCAGGCGGTCGCTCACCAGGACCGGACCGGCCCACTGGATCGGCCCTTCCTGATCTTTCTCGTCCTCGAAGCGCGGCAGCTGCGTGACCCAGCGGATCCGCCCGCCGCGGCGCGTCAGACAGACCAGTTCGCCGTCCTGCGTCACCAGATAGGCAAACTCGCCGGCGACCCAGACGCCGTGACGGCCGCCGACGGGGACCTCCCACAGACGCGTGCCGGTCCGCAAGTCGATCGCGACGGTCCGCTTGCTGTTCGCGACCACATAGACCAGTCCCCGGTCGATGACCGGCCTGCCTCGGATATGCGACAGCGCCGTGACCGCATCGGACCGGCGCAGGGCGGACAGCGTCTCGCTCCAGATCACCCGGCCGTTCTCGGCACGCAGCGCCACCACTTCGCCCGATGTGTAGGGCACGACGACGACCTCGTTGTCCACGGCCGGCGCCGCGCCGCCGATGAGGCCCGCGACCTCCGTCAATCCGGAATGGGTCCAGAGCTGGCGTCCGTCGTCCTCGGACAGCGCGAACAACTCGTTCGTTACCGTGACGACGAACACGCGGCCGGCGCGAACCGTGGGGGCGGCCCGTATCGGGCCGGTCATCCGCTTGCGCCAGATTTCGCGACCGGTCTCGGCATCGAGCGCGATCACGTCGCCGAACCCGGTGGTCGCGAACAGTCGTCCCCGGTTTACAGCGAGGCCTCCGCCGAGGATCCCCTCGTTGCCGTCGTCCTTCGACAGCTCGCTCCGCCAGATGCGGCTTCCTGTCTCCGCATCGAGCGCCATGACCTCGGCTTCGATGTCCATCGTATAGATGCGGCCATTGGCGACGACCGGCTGCGTGAGAAGCTGGCCTTCGTCGTTCGAGCCCTCGCCGATATCGACGCTCCAAAGTCGCGCCAGCGGACCGGGGGCGGCCAGATGATGCATCGCGTGGTTGGGATAGCCCCCTTCCTGGGGCCAGTCGTCATTGCGGTCCGGCCGCGGCAGGGTCACGTCGAGATCGGAAAGCCGCGCATCGGCCTTGAGCGTACTCTCTGTCGCCAGAATGGAGATCCGCTCGCCCGGCAGCGGCTTTTCGCTGCTGCCGCCGAACCAGCCGGTACCGCAACCGGCCAGCAGCGGGCCGAACAGCGCTATGACGGCAAGTCCCCTGATCGCAGCGGGCGTCACGGCCGGTCCCCGTCAGTTTCCACCCAGGATACCGATCATCTGAGAAGCGCGGCTGCGGACGCTGGTCGGCGCAGCGGGATCGTCGACGATCGACTTGTACTGCGTCTTGGCCTTCTCGATATCGCCCGCTTTCTGGGCGGCGACCGCCAGGATTTCGAGCGCGATATAGCGGTAGGCTTCGCCCGCCTGGGTCAGGGGCGCAAGCTTGGACTCGATCGCGGCAAGGTCTATGG